>NZ_JAXAFJ010000004.1:0-263158 GCF_033898525.1 Terrihabitans rhizophilus
GCCAGGGCCGAACGCCCATAGCCGAAAGTCGGGGGGAACACCACACACTTAACAGGCGTCTCCGCGCACGGAACGCCGCACCCCACCTATTCGGGGAATACTCCATACCTCTCCACATGGGCTGCAAGGCCCAGCGTGTGCTCGCGCACCAGGCGTTCGGCGAGGTCGGCGTCACGCCGTTCCAGCGCCTCGATGATTGCTCCATGCTCGCGCATCGAGGTCTCCAGACGGCGTTCCTGCCTGACGGAAACCGCGCGGATGGCGCGCATGTGGAGGATCAGGTTCTGCGTCATGTCGACGATCAGCTGGCAACCTCCCAGCCGGATCAGTGCGCCATGGAAAGCCAGATTGGCCTGCGAATATTCATGGACATGCGCGCCAGCCTCGGCGCCGTCCTCATGGCCGAACTCGTCGAACAGGCGCCGCAGGGCCTGCAGGTCCTTGGCTCCCGCCCGGCCGCAAGCCAAACGTGCGGCCATGCTCTCGAGAGCGGCCCAGACCGTGATCATGTCGAGGATCTCGGTCTTCTTCTTGCGCACCACGAAAATGCCGCGCCGAGGCACCGACCGAACGAAGCCTTCCTGCTCAAGAAGGGTGATCGCCTCGCGGATGGGCGTGCGGCTGACGCCGAGATCCTGCGACAAGCGACGCTCGTCGAGCCGGATCTCCGTCGGGTGACCGTAGATATCCATCTCCATGATCGCCTTCTTCAAGGCGTCGTAAGCCAGCACGCGAAGGCTGACATTGACGCCCAAGGGTTCGACATGAAGTTTTGGTTGTACGAGCTCTTGCACGGGATTCCCTGGAAGAGTGCGCCGCCTGCAGAACAGGTAGGGGTCCGAAGGCCGCGATGCCAACCGTCTACTGTATGCCACCCGGGCGCGCAACGAACTTCTGGCATGGGATCGGTCGGGCCAGCGGCATCCACGGAGGGAAAGATGTCGATGGGAAGACATAAGCGGGGCGCGAATGAACCGCGCCCCGCCATTGTTATTGATGACGCTCAGGTGCTGGCGCCATGCTCGACGCCGTCGGCATCACTACGCCCGCGAACGCGATCCATAACGTAGCTGTACATCGGCCATACCAGCATGATCAGAGCCAAGGTCACGATCGTGCCGACCAGCCAGTTCGAGTAGAACACGGTCAGGTCGCCCTCGGAGACCAGCATGGCCTGCCGGAAAGCCGCCTCCGCCTGATCGCCGAGCACGAGCGCGAGCACGAGCGGAGCGAGCGGGTAGTTCAGCTTCTTGAACAGGTAGCCGATGACGCCGAAGCCGAGCATGTAGACGATGTCCAGGGATGCGTTGGCGACGGTGTACGCACCGACCGCGCAGATCACGAGAATGACCGGCGCAATGATCGAGAAGGGGATCTTCAGGATCGCCGCGAACCACGGAACGGTCGTCAGCACCACGATCAGTCCGACGAGGTTGGACAGGTACAGCGAGGCGATGAGACCCCAGACGAAGTCCTTCTGCTCGATGAACAGGAGCGGACCCGGCTGCAGACCCCAGATCAGGAGGCCGCCCAGAAGCACCGCCGCAGTGGGCGAGCCCGGAATGCCGAGCGTGAGCATGGGCAGAAGGGCCGCCGTGCCGGCCGCATGTGCCGCCGTCTCGGGAGCCACGACACCCTCCATCTCGCCATTGCCGAAGTTGCGCCCGTTCTTCGAGAACTTCTTGGCCAGGCCATAGCTCATGAAGGATGCGGGCGTTGCGCCGCCGGGCGTAATGCCCATCCAGCAGCCCACGAGGGCACCGCGAAGAGCAGTGGCCCAGTACTTCGGCAGCTGCGCCCAGGTCTGGAACACGACCTTGGCGTTGATCTTCGCCGACTTGCCGCGGAACGCGAGGCCTTCCTCCATGGTCAGAAGGATTTCGCCGACACCGAACAGGCCGATGACCGCAACCAGGAAGTCGAAGCCACGCAGCAGCTCAACGGAGTCAAACGTCAGGCGAAGCTGTCCCGTGACGGTATCGATGCCCACCGTTGCCAGCGCGAAGCCAAGCATCATGGCCGCGATGACCTTCGAGGGCGGCTCCTTGCCCATGCCCACGAAGGAGCAGAACGTCAGGAGGTAGACCGCGAAGAACTCGGCCGGACCGAACCGCAGCGCGAACTGGGCAATGATCGGCGCCATGAACGTGATGAGGAGGACGGCCACGAAGGCGCCAAAGAAGGACGAGGTGAAGGCCGCCGTCAGCGCCTCACCCGCTCTTCCTTTTTGCGCCATTGGATGGCCGTCGAACGTTGTCGCCACCGACCATGGTTCGCCTGGAATGTTGAACAGGATCGACGTGATGGCGCCGCCGAACAGCGCGCCCCAGTAGATCGAGGACAACATGATGATCGCCGACACGGGCGACATCGCAAAGGTCAGCGGCAGCAGGATTGCCACCCCGTTTGCGCCGCCAAGACCCGGAAGAACGCCCACGAATACGCCAAGAATGACGCCGATCACCATGTAGAGAATGTTCATCGGGTCCGCTGCTACCGCGAACCCCCCGAACAGTGACATTAAGCTGTCAACCACTTGCCCCTCCCAACAGGCGCACGCCGATCAGGCGCCGCCCCCTTACTTTCTTGTTCATTAGAAAAGGCAGACCGCGCGCAGCCAGGGCCGCGCGGCGGCTGCCGCGCCCTCAGTAGCCCAGCATGATCTCGAGCGGCCCCTTCGGCAGAGGCAGCAGGAACCAGATCTCGAACATGAAGAACAGGAAGACCGGAACACCGACGGCAACCGGTGCGATGATCATCGGCGAATATTTGCCGAGCCAGTACATGAAGAAGGCGATGAACAGCGCCGAGGACACGTAGATGCCCAGATAGTCGATCAGCAGAACGTAGATGACCGTCGGGATGAAGACCTTGAGCACCGACTTGAAGCCCGTCTTCTCGACGAAGTTCGAGCGGTCGGGTGTCTTGGTTACGATGTTCATCACGAAGGTGATGGCCGACGCGATGAACATCAGCGCGCCGATATAGAACGGGAAGTACCCGGACTCCGGCCCATCTCCTGCCCAGCCAATGCCGATCCGGTGGCTGTCCCACATCACGACCGTGCCAAGCGCCATCAGCGCAAGGGCGACGATCTGGTCGATCAGGCGAACCGACACCGTATACTCGTGCGGATCATGCCCGGCTTCGGGCTGCGCACCTTCCTCATGAACGCTCATTCTAGATCCTCCGTCCGTTGACCGGACTCGTTGTGGGCGCAAACCGCACCGCATGCCGCTTGGAGGTGTGGCCCGGAGCAAGGCGGACACCGCCCCCTGCCCTCTGGCCAGATCCCGCAAGTGGTCCTGCGAGAATCCGCCCAGCCGGATTCCCACATCACGCAGTTCCTCAAATCTTGATCAAAAGGTCCGGACGGCGCGACGCGGCTCCGGACATGCCCCTGTATCCAGGAAGCCGTTTTCCGATCTGCCAGGTATCCCGGCAGCAATTTCTTGTTCTTGGACCCGCACCGGGAGCTTCTCTATTGCAAGCTCCCTTTGCGGATCTGGATGCCCCTTGTCCCTTCGCCTGCAACGGGCGGGAGGGGGTTGTGAGTTGGCGCCCCTTGGAAGGGGCGCCAGCCACGTCTTACTTCTTGGCCATGAAGCCGGCCTTCGTCATCAGGTCGCTGTGCGTGGTTTCGGCCTTCGTCAGCCAAGCCTCGAATTCCGGGCCCTTCAGGCGGGTGGTGTTGAACGCACCACGCTCCATGAACTCTTTCCATTCCGGGGTCGCGACAACCTGCTCGAAGAGGTTGTTGTAGTAGGCAACCTGCTCATCATTCGCCGATTTGGCGGTGAAGATGCCACGAAGCATGGTGTATTCGACGTCCAGGCCGCCCGACTTGCAGGTGGGGATGTCGGACCAGGACTTACCCTCGGCAACCGGCTCCTTGTACGGCATCGGCTGGTGATCGAACACGCAGAGCGGGCGCAGCTGACCTGCGCGCCACTGGGACACGGCCTCGATGGGGTTGTTGACGGTCGAGGTCACGTGGTTGCCGACGAGCTGAGCCGCCACGTCGCCGCCGCCCTTGTAGGGAACGTAGACAAACTTGCCGCCGGTCGCCTGCTCGATCGCAGCCGTGATGATCTGGTCTTCCTGCTTGGAGCCCGTGCCGCCCATCTTGAACTGGGTCTTGCCCTCCTTGAGAGCCGTCACGAAGTCCCCGGTGGTCTGGTACGGCGAGGATCCGTTCACCCACAGCACGAACTGGTCGAGCGCCAGCATGCCGACGGGCTTGATGTCCTTCCAGGAGAAGGGAACGCCGGTTGCCATCGGGGTCGTGAAGACGTTCGAGAGCGTGATGACGATCTTGTGGGGATCCTTCGCGCCCTTCATCTCCAGGAAGCCTTCGGCGCCAGCGCCGCCCGACTTGTTGATGACGACCAGCGACTGCTTCATCAGGCTGTGCTTCTGGATGACACCCTGAAGCATGCGCGCCATCTGGTCGGCGCCGCCGCCGGTGCCTGCAGGCACGACGAACTCGACGGTCTTCGTGGGCTCCCAGGCGGCGGAAGCCGAAATGGGGGACAAGGCCAAGCCCGCGGCGCAAGCAGCCATAAACCCGCGCGCAATCAGCCCGTTGAATGAAATCATAGCGTTTCTCTCCCGGACGGTTCGCGTTTGTTTTGCGTCAAGCGCGGAGCGAACTCGTCGTTAGTGGAGCAGACCCCTTGCTGCTCATTCCGGGAGTATACGAAAGGCCTACTGGAACGCAACAGCTGCGCATGGCTGGTATGCACTATTTCATAGCTGGCATACGGTATATCAGCGCGCTTGAGAGACGAACCTACTCTGAAGCGGGCGTTCTACGGGCGCAAAAATCCGCCCGTAGAACAGTAGGTTAGCGGGCGCGGAGCCTACGCTGCGCCAATCTGACGCATTAAATCATCACTTTGAGGACGATCTTGCCGATGTGGCGATTGCTCTCCATCAACGCATGGGCCTCGGAGGCCTGATCCAGAGCGAAGCTGGCGAAGATCCGGCTTTCGATGCGGCGCTCGGCAAGCAGCGGCCAGACCTTTTCCCGAAGCTGGGCTGCAATGGCAGCCTTGTCCGCGACCGGCCGGGAGCGAAGGGTGGACGCGGTCAGCGTCAGCCGCTTCAGCATGACCGGGAAGAAGTTGAGCGCGATCTTCGGGCTCTGGAGGAAGGCAATGGAGACATGGCGGCCTTCCGTTGCCATGACCGAGATTGTGCGCGGAATGTAATCGCCGCCCACCATGTCGAGAACGACATCGACGCCGCGCCCGCCCGTTTCAGCCTTGATGACCTCGACGAAGTCCTCTTCCTTGTAGTTGATCGCCCGGTCGGCACCGGCTTCGACGCAGGCGGCGCACTTCTCCGCGCTGCCCGCCGTTGTGAAGACGCGCGCCCCGAATGCCTTGGCGAGCGGGATCGCCGTCATGCCGATTCCGGATGACCCTCCATGGACCAGGAAGGTCTCGCCTTCCTTCAATCGACCCCGATCGAAGACATTGCTCCATACCGTGAAGAAGGTTTCGGGCAGGACGGCACCTTCCTCGAACGACAACCCCTCCGGGATGGGCAGCACCTGTGGCACGGGAGCCGTCGCGTATTCAGCATATCCTCCGCCTGCCAGAAGAGCGCAGACCCTGTCGCCGACCGCATATTCGGTGACGCCTTCCCCAAGTGCCGCGATGGTGCCGGCCACTTCCAGGCCCGGAATATCGGTTGCGCCGGGCGGTGGCTCATACTTGCCGAGACGCTGAAGCACGTCGGGCCGGTTGATGCCGGCCGCATGAACCTTGATCAGCACCTCGCCGGAAGCGGGGGTGGGCACCGGCCTCTGCGCAGTGCGCAAGACCTCTGGTCCGCCGGGCTCGGCGATCTCGATGGCCGTCATGGTGGTAGGCAGCGCCATGATGTTGCTCCTTTGTGGTCGTCGCCTCGTCCGCTACAGCGAAAATCGCCGAGAGGAAACCGGACTGAAAGAACCGTGTCGGAGACCAGCAAGCCTGCGCAGCCGTGTCCGGCCAGTCGGATGGCCCGCGATGAAGGTTTCGGTTGCGGTCCGGCTCCGCCCCATCTATATCCCGCACCGCTGGTGACGGAGTGTAGCGCAGTCTGGTAGCGCACCACGTTCGGGACGTGGGGGTCGCAGGTTCAAATCCTGCCACTCCGACCAGCCAAATCTCTGGCCCGACAGAGTTTTTTCTGAGCACCGATCCGGCAGCAAAGATTGGGGGACTGGATCCCTCTCCCCCCACTGTATTTCATGTGCTGAGCTGCTCAGGAAAGTGCGCGAAAGCCTAGTCGTCGTGGCAAGAAACAGGCCGCACCGGGCTCGGCGAGCAGCTATTCATTCCGGATGGTCGGGAACGACGGTCTTGCGCTCACGTTGGCACCTCACACAGTGGAGACCAACAGCATGTTCATGCGCGTCGACAAACTGCAGGCCGAACTGCCTGCACCCAAACGTGCCGACCCCAATGCGGCCGCTGCGCTACAGGAACTGCTGGGCGGGAAATACGGCGAGATGTCCACGCTCGGGAACTACATGTTCCAGAGCTTCAATTTCCGTTCAAAGGAAAAGCTTCGTCCGTTCTACAGCCTGGTGGCCTCCATCACCGCCGAGGAGCTGGGCCACGTCGAGCTCGTCTCAAATGGCGTTGCGATGCTTGCGAACGGGCCGGACAAGAAGAACGGCGACGCAGGTGATGGCGGCGACATCTCCGGTGCGCCTTTCGAGGATATGAAGGACATCCGCAACGCCGCGGCATTCCTGTCCGCCGGGGGCGGAGCCATGCCGGTCAATTCGAACGGCGTGTCGTGGAACAACGACTTCATAACCACGACCGGTAACGTCATCGTCGACCTGTTGCACAACTTCCACCTGGAATGCGGTGCTCGGCTGCACAAGCTGCGCGTCTACGAGACACTGACGGATCCGACCGGACGCGAGGTCTGCGGCTATCTGCTTGTTCGCGGCTCGGTACACGCCCACGCCTATGCGCTTGCCTTGAAGAAGATCACGGGCGTTGACCTCGACAAGTTCCTGCCGACCCCGAATATCCCTCTCAGCAAGATCCCCGAGTGCCAGAAGTACCTGGATGAGGGCTCCCATCGCCGCCTCTACACGTTCAGCCCGAACGACTACAAGGAGATGGCAGGTATCTGGGGCAACGGCGAAGTCGCGCTTCCCGACGATCCGCCGGGCGAACTGGAGGTGATCGATGGCCATCCCGATGGCGGCAAGATCCACCAGCTGACCGGCGTGCCTTCGGCATTCACCCCCGATTATGCTCCCGAGGAGATGTTCGAGATCGCGCAGAAGCTCTACAAAGCTTCTCGCTGATCCAAGGGCTCGTGGCACGCCCCGGTAGACTTGGGCGTGCCACTAAGTCGGGGATCCCCATGGTGCGGCAGCATTCCGAGACGGTGGATCGGACGCCTGAACTGCTGACGTGGGGGCCGTGCCCTGCTGCCCTGGAAGACCTTCAACGCCCGCCGACGGGATGAAGCGCTGATCTGTTCGCACTCGCCCTGCCTCTAGTGACCGCTGAAAACCAGCGTTCGAACAGGAAGTATGAGTGCTTGCATGCGCAAGATCATCGCGTGAACCACAGCGGTGGCATCGACTGCATGCAAGGCAAGTCCCCGGGCGGCGCTGGTTTCGGGTGACGCGATTGTCTCGTGGTTGCTGGAATAGGCGTTGGCGATGCAGCTGCTGCCCGGCGTCACGCCATCCAGCCCTCCCGCATAAAGAGGCTCCAGGAAGACCAGGATGGTTCCCGGCCGCGTGACTTGTTGCGCATCGATCAATTGCTCTCCGCCCCGGAACTGGCCTGCGGCAATGAAGTCCTGGACGACCGTCACGACCATCGGAATGACGGTCCACGGCTTCGAGATGCAGGTGACCTCGGCCAGCATGCCGACCTCCATGACCTGCGCTTCAATCTGGCCGAAGCCGGCTTGTATGGCGGCCCGCCCCGCTCCTTCGGGAATGAGTATGCCGGCCGGTCGCATGAAGGGGTTGACCACGTCGCCAACCCGCAAGGTGAACTGTTCCATTCGTCCGGAAACGCCCGCGCGTACGACGGTCTTCGTCAGCTCGACCTCAGCCTGGGCAAGGGCCGCTTCGGCGCTGGCCTTCTGTGCGGGCAAGAGCGACGAGATCCGGGCTTCTGCGGCGGCCTTTCCGGCAGTTGCGGCGGCGATGGCGCCCTGCCTGCCTTCGACCTGTCGCTGAAGCCGCTCGATGTCGCGCGTCGCAACGATCCCGGAACCTCGGCGCCCGAGCTCCTGCTTGGTTTGCAATTCTTCGAGGTCCTGCGCATAGGCGCTCTGCGCCTCCTGGATCTTGCCGGACGCTGCCAGAACGTCGGTGCGCGCGACCACGAAAGCCGCCTCTGTCTCGGCGATGCGGCGGCGCGCGGTTTCGGCCTCGGCTTCTTGCGTCGTACTGTCGAGACGAAAGATCGGCTGGCCTTGTTGCACGGTGTCGGAGATGCCGACGAACACTTCCGCAACGCGCCCGCTGGCCTCCGGCACAATGGCGACGGTCCTGAAATACAACGTGGCGCTGGTCGTCGAGGGGTGATTGTAGAAGATGACGGTGATGAGCCCGACCGTCAGCATGACACAGGCCGTTATGCCCCACCGCAATTCGAACCAGACCGAGTAGAGCGTGATCTCTCGACCAATGCGCTTGCCCTGCGCAAACCGCCTGTAGAGGAAATCGGGCAGGATCGTCAGGACGGAGCAGAGGAGAAGCTCCAGCATCGCTCAACTCCTTCCGTCAGCGGGCAGATGCACTGGTGCGATATGCCCGTGCGCGACCTCGGGCTGCTGTTCGACCGGGGCGCCGGCGGCGGGCACATCATCCGCGCCCCGGCCGGGAGAAATGCCTGCCAGCCTCTCGAGAGAGCCCGCCATCCGGCTCAGTGCGCCGCCGAAATCCGGAATGTCGATCAGCGCGAGCAACAGGCCGATGACCCAGAAGAGGTGCACGTGAGTGAACAGCGACAACAGGCCCAGTACTGCAACCACTTCGAACTGCAGCTTCTTGGACTTGTGAGCCATCCGTTCAGGAAGCGAGTGCAGCCTCAGAAACAGGAGGCCAGCTGCCATGACGATGAGGAGCAGGCCCACTCCCGCTCCTACCATCAAGGCGTCGGTCTCACCGCTGGGGGTGATGAAGAACGGCAGATGATGTGGCGCGGACGTGTGAAGCGACGCTGCCAAGCTGGCCTCCATAGGAAGACACGAGCATGATCGATCAAGTTCTCTGGCAGCCGCCTACTGGCGAGGCGCAGGCCATATTCACACAATCGACCTAAATTCAGCCAAGCACAAGCTAGTACACGAAGTAATTGAGCATCCTCATCGCGCGCCGCTTTGCCCAAGGCTCTGTTGACTGGCACATCCGCCGCCGGTCGCCGTCACTCACCGAAGCACGGCCCAACAGGCAGGTGATCCCGAGCTCCATGGGAAGTTTGCGGGTCGACTTGGCACTCGCATTGTGAAAACAAAAGGCGAACGACTTCAGGAGTCACCGATGCCCCGCGATACCCTTTTTTTCGCTCAATCCTTCCGCGTGGACGGGCGCAAGCTGTTAGCCAGTACACCGGAGAAGCACAAATCGGCGGAGAAGGCGGTGATCTCGGCGGAAAGGATGTCGGCCTCGAAGATCGGAGCCGTAGCCTTTCAGGTCACCGGCGACCCGGACGGCGAGTTCGACGCCCCCGTCGTCCTGTTCAAGGCTGGGAGGTTGCCGTCAGATCTCGATGAGGCGGAGGTCATCGGGGAACCGTGACGCCGAGCGCGGTTCCGCCAGCACACGCCGTGCTTGTGCTCCGGCAAAGCTTTCCAGCCATTATGCCTGTTCAGTCTGTGCGAACGGCGTCCGCTGTCGTGACCGGCGGAGTTCAGGAAGCAGCAGGTTATGAGCAAAGGTCCGCAGAGGCGGGGTGGTCGTGTGCCGACCGCCTTTCCCTTGCCCTATTTGGTGATGATCCGTCGCGTCCGCACCACCCGATCGGGGTGCGCGTGCTCCACATGGACCTTCACCACTTCGGGTCTCGCGAGACGCCGGCTGTACCATGAGTTCCGCTCGTAATAGGCTGCACCCTTGTAGCCTTCCGAGTGCCTGAACCCGTCCTTGATGTAGGGATCGGGATACGCCCTCTGACCGCAATACGTGTCCGGGCAGAACTCGTCGTAGACTTCCTGGACAACGTAGACTTCATGCGCCTGCGACGCGGTTACACCCATCGCGCCGAACATGAGCGCTGCTCCAAGACCGACAGTGACGTGGCGTGACATTGGCTTTCCCGTGCTGCGTGCAGACAGAAGAAAATAGATCGAGGAGCCGCATGGTTCCAAGCTCTATCTGGCAGCCCGCGCCTATCCATGGCGAGCCACCTGATCCCGTTTGCATAGCCTGCTGCCGCTTCCTCGCAGCGCTGCGCCTCTCCTGCCCACGCGGAACAGCAGGGAACGATCAAGGCGTTCGGATGCTTGATCAGCCTCCTCGTTCATAGTCGCGGGAGCTGATCTTGTTTTTCTTCTTCTCGAACCGAGCAGGATGCCTGCCCTCGCTTCTTGTTTCGCTCGGGGTTACGGCCCTCCTCGTTTTCCTGTTCGCGTGGTAGACTTCAGCAGAAGCTCGAAGACAGGCCTGCCGGACCGAGAGGACAAGGCTCTTGCTGAAGCGTGCCGCCATCCTTCTCGCCGTGCTGTGCTCCTTTGTCAGCCCGGTTCATGCCTCCGCACTTCACGGGTTCACGGTAATCGATGTTCCCGCCGGCGACCGGTTGAACGTCCGGGCAGGACCCGGCACAGGCCATAAAGTTCAGGCGGCCTACCGAAACGGTGCCCTGCTCAGCCTCACCGGTAAATGCACCAGCCTGAAGCTGGACGATCTCGCCGGCATGGATGCAGCCCGAAAATTCAGGAGCATCCGGGCTGCATGGTGCGAGGTCTGGCACGACCCGAAGGGCGACGGGAAGTTCGTGACCGGATGGGCGAAGGGCCGGTTCCTCTACCCGCATTGAAGCGGACGCACCCCCTTTCCAGCCGGTGATCTCTTTAAGTCGAGGTGCGTACACATCCGGATGTATGAAACGCACCACAGTGGCGCCGGAGAATGGGCGAAAGACGGAAGCGTTTTTCGATTTGCCGTAGCGGGCGAGCCTGCAAGCGCCCTATCCTGCTGTCGCGGGTGCGGGAGCGGCAGGATGCACAGGGTTACGGGGCGCAGCCCCAAGGGAAATATTGTGGCGGCTGTCGTGGAGGGTCGCGAGAAGGCTCTTCACAAGGCCGATGAGTTCATCGAGGACGGGTTCTCGGACATCAAGGTCGGTCGCCTCGATGAGACGGAACTCTCGCTGAAAGAGTTCCGCAACATGGCCGACAGCGACAGCCTCGCTGCCGCGCCACCGGAAAGCCGCTGACAGCTCAAAGAGAAGTGATTCCATAAGGCTTCTCGGCTCGCGAGAAGCCTCAAAACCGGCCTTGTCCGTCACCATATCCATGGTCATGGACAAGGCTTTTCTCATTGCGCCAAGCATGGCTGCCGCAGAAGGCAGCGCCTCTGAGTGGGCGTGGACCGAGGATGGCCGTGGATGGCGCGACGCACAGGGCGCCTATGTCGAAGCGCGTTGCAATCTCGGCAACCTGGCCTCCTTGCCTCGCGGCGCGCGGCTTTACCTCGGCCAAGGCTGGAACAGAATACCAGGCTGCGAGGACTTGCGTGACCATGCCCGCGACCTGGGGCTTGTGCTGGTCGACCCAAGCGGCCGCCGTGGGTTGTCTCCCTCCATTCGGCGCGCGCCCGGCCTGACCCGAGTGCCGGCTACCCGGCGCCGTATCGCGAGATAGCCTGAAGGCGGGCTTGCCCCCGAGCAGGTCGGGCACCAGATCTTACCATCGAGGACGACCTCGATCCCAGCAGACAACCCCCAGGGACGACCCTGCCGGACCCAGGAGGTCTGACATGGCATGGCTCGTTCTCGTTGCTGCTGGTCTTCTCGAAATCGGATGGGCCATCGGCCTGAAGCACACCGCCGGTTTTACCCGGCTCCTTCCCACCATGCTTACGCTTCTGAGCATGGTGGCGAGCATCGCACTCCTCGGTCTCGCGCTGAAGACCCTGCCGCTCGGCACAGCCTATGCGATCTGGACGGGGATCGGCGCTCTGGGCACTGTGGTGATCGGCATCCTCTTCTTCGGTGAGGACGCGAGCCCGCCGCGCCTGCTGTGCGTTGCCCTCATCCTGATCGGCTTAGTCGGCCTGAAGGTCACGTCCCCGCATTAGGCGAGCTTGCCGGGGGGTGCGGCGGTCGTTCAGGGTGCAGCCCGGCACCACAAGGCATCCGCCATTCATGACCGACACCATCCCGTTCGACCGCTCCCATCCCGGCCATTACGGATGCTGCATCACGCTTTCGCCCCTGGTGCGCCGGGTGGTGGCGAACAATCCCGGTCCCATGACCTTTACCGGCACCGTGACGCATCTGATCGGGCGCGGAGAGGTCACGGTTCTGGACCCGGGGCCGGATGATCCGGATCATATCTCCGCCCTGCTGGATGCAACGGCCGGGGAGCGGATCACGCGCATCCTGATCACGCACACGCATCGCGACCACATAGACGCCGTGGAAGCACTGCGCGCCTTCACCGGTGCCGAAGTTGCGGGCTGCAGTCCGGACCCGGCGTCTGCGAACGGCGGATACCGTCCCGATCTGATCTTGTCCGACGGAGATATGATCGGGGGAAGAGACTGGACGCTGGAAGCCGTGGCGACGCCCGGCCACGCCCCAAATCACCTCTGCTTCGCGCTTCGGGACGAGAACGCCCTGTTTAGCGGAGACCACGTGATGGCCTGGTCAACCACCGTGGTCATCCCGCCGGCGGGCTCCATGCGCGACTATCGCGCCTCCCTCCTCAGGCTGCTTTCGCGCCCGGAACGGGTCTACTACCCGGCTCACGGGCCGAGCCTCGCAGACGGGCCAGATTTCGTGCATTTGCTGCTCGCTCATCGGGAGCGCCGGGAGGCCCAGATACTTGAAGCGCTAAGCGGCGACGCAGCCAGCGCTGAAGATCTTGTTCTGCAGCTTTATTCCGGCCTGGGTCCGGACCTCAGGGGCGCAGCGGCCCTTTCGGTGCTCGCCCACCTGGAGGAGTTGCACCAGCGCGGCCTTGTCCGGCAAAGCCCCGACGGGGACGGCGTGCGTTACATGCTGGCCTAGCCCAAGGCTGCCGCGAGGTCCTTCAGGAAGCCGAGCACCCGCGACGCATTCGTCTCGAAATCACGATTGCCCCAGCGCGAGGCCGATCTTACGTCCACCCGTGATCCTTCGGGTGCGGAACGGATGCGGATGACGACGTCCTGCGAGATGCGGATGACGGGCGTCGTTGCCACCGCTTCGATGCGCCATCCGTCCGCTGTCGCCCAAGCGCCGAGCACGCGCCAGTGCTTCTTCTGCACAAGATCGAGCGCGACGGAGTAGACCTCCTCGGGCGGATTTGTCACCTGCAGAGGTGCGACGTCTGGATAGGACTGGATCTGGATTGCGGCATTGCCGGCGGGATATTCCACGCTGTTGTCGCGAGGTCCGCGTTCCCCGGCGGCCAGGCCGAAGCGGGGAGGATCGGAGGGGTCCGTCGTGATGTCGGCGATGGCCGGCACCGACCAGTTGACCGCGACGAAGGCCGCAGGACCCGCGAGGACCAACAGCCCTGCCAGCGCCCCGGCGATAGCGGAACCCGCTCCCCGGCTGCCGTGCAGCCAGATCCATGCGAACGCCATCACCGCCAGAAGGATCGCCAGGAACGCGAGGATCCCGCCCGAAGCCAGCGCCGCCATGCTGGCCAGCGGCTCCAGTTTCCCGGAGCGCTGCACAAGGAGTGCGATCACGGCGACGGCGAGCGAAAACACGCCGAGCCGGCGCGACCAGGAGGCAAGGGGCGTATATGGCTCGGTGGACATCATGACCGGGAGGCTTTTCGGCCATCCGCGTTGAACCGGCAAGGGCGTTCCGGGGTTGCGGGCTGCCCTGCCGGATGATTAACCCGACGCACGAACGGCGATGAGGAAGATGCGGATGGAACGGTACGTCACGCTGCCCGGCGGCGAGAAGGTCGCGGCGCTGGGGCAAGGCACCTGGTTCATGGGCGAAAGGCGCGACCGCCATGCAGACGAGGTCGCCGCCATCCGGCTCGGGGTCGAGCTTGGCATGACGCTCGTCGACACCGCCGAGATGTATGGCGACGGCGGCGCGGAGCTGATGCTGGGCGAAGCGCTGGACGGCATCCGCGACGAGGTGTTCCTCGTCAGCAAGGTCTACCCCCAGAACGCAGGCTTCAAGGGCGTGCAGGCCGCATGCGAACGCAGCCTGAAGCGCATGAAGACGGACCGCATCGACCTCTATCTGCTGCATTGGCGCGGCGGCACCCCCTTTGAGGAGACGGTGCGCGGCTTCGAGGCGCTGCAGGAGGACGGTAAGATCCGCAACTGGGGCGTCAGCAATATGGACACCGACGACATGGAGGAATTGCTGGAGGCGCAGGGCGGCGAGAACTGCACCGTCAACCAGATCCTCTACAACCTGACGCGGCGCGGACCCGAATACGATCTCCTGCCCTTCCAGCAGAAGACGGAGATCCCAATCATGGCCTACAGCCCCATCGAGCAGGGCCGCCTGCCGCGCACGGGGGCGCTGGCCGAGATCGGCGCGAAGCACGGCGTCGATCCTTTCACCATCGCGCTCGCCTGGCTGCTTCGCCGCCCGGACGTCATCGCGATCCCCAAGGCTACCAATCCGGACCATGTGCGGACGAACCGCGCGGCGGCCGATATCGTTCTGGACGCCGAGGACCTCGCCGCCCTCGACAAGGCCTTCCCGCCGCCGACGCGCAAGCGTCCGCTCGAGATGCTTTAAGGATGAGCCAGCAGGTCCGCATTCAAAGACTTGGACACCGCGGCGACGGCGTGGCCGAGACGCCCGACGGAGAGCTCTTCATCTTCGGCGCCCTGCCGGGAGAGCTTGTCGAGGCCGAACGGACCGGCCGCGACCGGGCGCAACTTCGCGCGGTTCTCGAAGCTGGCCCGGATCGCGTGGAGGCGTTCGATCCGGACGCTCCGATGTGCGGAGGCTGCGGCCTGCGTCACATGGCGGTGCCTGCGCAGCTGCGCTGGAAGCGTGAGCTTGTGATCGAGAACCTGCGCGGCACGGGCATCACGGCCGAGGTCGAGCCCTGCGTGGATGCACACGGCGAAGGCCGCAGGCGGGCGACCTTCCACGCCCGCGTGGGTGCGGACCGCGTGCTGCGCGTCGGGTTCACGGAGCCCCGCGCCCATGCGGTGGTTGATCTGGCGGAGCATGACTGCCCGGTGATGTCGCCAGCGCTGAAGACCGCCGTGGAGCCGGTGCGCGTGCTCGCGGCGATCCTCACCGAACTCGGCAAGCCGGTGGATGCGCTGGTCACCGCAACCGTTTCGGGATTGGAAATCGACCTGCGCGGCCCGGGGCGCCTGCCGGAGAACCTGCGTCTTGCCCTGACCCGGAAGGCAGGCCAGCTCGGCCTCGCGCGGCTGTCGCTGCACGGCGACACGGTCATCGAGTTCAAGGCGCCCGTTGTGCGCTTCGGCAATGTGGAGGTGGCGATACCCCCCGGCGGCTTCCTGCAGGCCACTTCGGCCGGCGAAGAGGCGATGGTGCAGCGGGTAGTGGAAGGGCTCGGAACGGCTAGCCGGACGGCAGACCTGTTCGCGGGTTCGGGCACCTTCACGCTGCGCATGGCCACGCGCGCCCAAGTGCTGGCCGTGGAAAGCTCCCGCCCCTCCCTTGAGGCTCTGGACCGCGCCGCGCGCCATGCCACGGGGCTGAAGAAGGTGACGGTGGAGCCGAGGGATCTTGTGCGTCGTCCCATGCAGGCCGCGGACCTCAAGGGTCTCGACGCGGTGGTGTTCGATCCGCCGCGTGCCGGTGCTGAGGAGCAGGCCCGCATGATTGCCGGTTCGGCGGTCCGGCGCGTGGTGGCCGTCTCCTGCAATCCGGGAACTCTGGCGCGTGATCTCGCCATCCTGACCGGTGGCGGGTACCGCGTGGACAGCGTGCTGCCGATCGACCAGTTCCGGCATTCCGCCCATGTGGAGGCGGTGGCCCTGCTCTCCCGCTAGATCCAGCTGGCGCGCCCGTCCTCGACCATCAGGGCGCGCCCTTGGGTTATCACGCACGCGGTCAGGTCATCCGGCGCCATGCCGGTCAGGATGCCCAGAAGCGCACGGGCGACGCCGCCATGCGTCACCGCCACAGTGGGCACCTCAAGATCGTCGAGCCAGCCGCGGATCCGCGTCGTCAGATCGGCATAGCTTTCGCCACGTGGCGGCGTGAAAGCCCATTTGTCGGCGTCGCGCGCGCTTGCGCCTTGCGGATCACGTGACTGAACTTCGTTCCAGGTCAGCCCTTCCCAGTCGCCGAAGGTCAGTTCCATCAGCCGGCGATCGGTGGCGTAGCCGGATGCACCGAGGCCCATGGCGCGCCGCATGATCTCCATGGTCTCGCGGGTGCGCCCCAGCGGGCTGGAAACGTAGCGGAAGCCGGCCACCTCGGGCCGCATGCGAAGGAGTTCGCGGCCCACCGCCGCCGCCTGATCGCGCCCGCGGCCGTTTATGGGTATGTCCTTCCGCCCTTGCAGCCGCCCTTCGGCATTCCAGTCCGTCTGGCCGTGGCGCACCACGCAGAGCATGGGGTGCCCGGCCACCGGCGTCGTCCTCAGACGGTGCCGATATCCGGCGCGGCGGGGTTCTTCATGCCGACGATGTGGTAGCCCGAATCGACGTGATGGATCTCGCCCGTCACGCCGCGGCTGAGATCCGACAGCAGATACATCGCGGCGTCGCCCACTTCCTCGATGGTGACCGTCCGGCGCAGGGGGGCGTTCAGCTCGTTCCACTTCAGGATGTAGCGGAAGTCACCGATGCCGGACGCGGCCAGGGTCTTGATGGGCCCCGCCGACACGGCATTGACGCGGATGTTCTTCTCGCCGAGATCGGCCGCCATGTAGCGGACGCTTGCCTCCAGCGCGGCCTTGGCCACGCCCATGACGTTGTAGTGCGGCATCCACTTCTCGGCGCCGAAATAGGTCAGCGTCAGCAGCGAGCCGCCCTTGTCCATCAGCTTCTCGGCGCGCTGCGCAATGGCGGTGAACGAGTAGCAGGAGATGTCGAGCGTGCGGTTGAAGTTGGCCTGCGTGGTGTCGAGGTAGCGCCCGGTCAGTTCGTCCTTATCGGAGAAGGCGATGGCGTGAACCACGAAGTCCAGCCGTCCCCACTGCTTCTCGACCTCGGCGAACACCGCGTCGATGGAGGCGGGATCGGTCACATCGCAATGGCCGGCCAGGATGGCTCCGAGCTCCTGCGCCAGCGGCTCCACCCGCTTCTTCAGCGCATCGCCCTGCCAGGTCAGCGCGATCTCGGCGCCATGCTGCGCACAGGCCTTGGCGATGCCCCACGCGATCGAGCGATTGTTCGCAAGGCCGAGAACCAGCCCCTTCTTGCCGGCCATCAGGCCCTGAACATTGCTCATACCGGTTCCGCTCAATCGTGAAGGCGGCTCGTATGGCATGCGAGGCCTTGAGCTTCAAGCGCAGCGGTCACGCGTTCTTGCGCGGATCGTAGGGCGCGGCCTCCCGCATATTCGCGGCGAATGCCTCCAGATCGGCATCCTGATGCGTGGGCAGGACGATCCTCAAGGACACCAGTAGATCGCCCGGCGCACTCTTCGCGGGCAGTCCACGCCCCTTGAGTCGCATGGTGCGATTGCCCGAGCTGTGCTTCGGCACGTTCATCTCCACCGGCCCATCGAGCGTAGGAACACGCACCTTGCCGCCGAGCACCGCCTCATAAAGCGTGATCGGCACATCCACACGGATGTTGTTGCCGTCGACGCGGAACTGGGGGTGCGGCTCGATCTGCACCGTCACCAGCGCATCGCCGGGGGCGCCGCCCCAAGGCGAGGGCATCCCCTGCCCCTTCAGGCGAACGGATTTCCCTTCGGCAAGAAGGGCGGGAATGGAAACTTCGAGTTCCTTGCCGGTCGGCAGTTCGACGCGCGCCTTTGTGCCCTTGGCCCACTCGACGAAGGGCAGCTTTACCTCGACCGCGATATCCTCGCCGGCCGGCGCCCCGCCTCGGCCGCCGCCCGCGCCGCGGGCCTGCCCGCGTCCTGCCATGCCACTGAAAAGATCGGAGAAGATGTCTTCGGCCGCAAAGCCGCCTGCGCCGGCGCGGCCTCCACCACCTCGGAACGAGAAGTTCTCGAAGCCGCCGGATCCGCCGGGGTTGAACCCGCCGCCACCGCCTCCCCCGAATCCCTGGAAGCGCGGCTTGCCCTCGGCATCGATCTCGCCGCGATCAAACTGGGCCCGCTTGTCCTCGTCGGAAAGCAATTCGTAGGCGCCGCTGATCTCCGAGAACCGCGCCTGTGCCTTCGCGTCACCCGGGTTCCTATCCGGGTGATGCGTCTTGGCAAGCTTGCGGAAGGCCTTCTTGATTTCGGCGGCGGGCGCCGATTTCGGCACGCCGAGAACGTCATATGGATCGCGCATGGACGTCGCTTATCCCCGAAGCCGTGAGTTCACAACCATGCTCCGGGATGTAGGCACCTGTTGCTGAAATGCAACGCCTATGACGTGGTGCGTGTGGTTGGAGCGATGTCCCACTGCCCGTTGGCGTTCAGGCAGGCGCGACCTCCGAGCCGGACTTCCTGTCCGTTCTCCATGCGGGTTGCCACAAAGTCGCGACAGGTCTGGCCGGACGCGGTCACCGCGGGAGCCGCAGGTGCGAAGTTTCCATGGGTGCCCGTGTCAGGATTGGCCCACGGCACGGGGGCGCCGGTTTGCGTGCTGGTGAGAGCGAGCCCAAGCGCGCCACGGGCATAGCCCCAATCGGCCTGGCTGATCGGCCCGGAACTTCCGGTTGCACCGGCGGGAGGGGGAAGCGCTGCCTGCGACACGGCCGCGGAGCGACCCAGCCCGACGCTTCCGGTGGTCTCCGGCGGCTTCTTGCCGCCGCGCGCGTCGCTCGTCAGCGCGCCCATGGGCATGCTGCACGCGCCAAGCGCACCGCACATCAAAGCGAATGCAGCCAGGCGCTTCAGTCTGGGACGCGAAGGATGCGATCGGCTATACATGCGCTCCGCACACTCTCAGGACACCGGCAGGCGATCCGCGCACCATGCACGAACCACATCCGAATGGAACCCCGGAACCGTTAACAAAGGATGACTTCACCGCTGCTAGCGAGCCATTTCGGCTTTTTGAAGAGTGGTTGAAGGAGGCCGTGACGTCCGAGATCAACGATCCCAACGCCATGGCACTCGCCACCACCGGCGCCGATCTCATGCCCAATGTGCGCATGGTGCTGCTGAAGGGCGTGGATGCGGAGGGCTTCGTCTTCTACACCAACTCCGAAAGCGCCAAGGGCGAGGAACTGGCGGCGAACCCTCAAGCCGCGCTTGTGCTGCACTGGAAGAGCCTGCGCCGCCAGGTGCGGGTGCGTGGCAAGGTCAGCATGGTCACGCCGGAAGAGGCGGACGCCTATTTTCTGAGCCGTCCACGCCAGAGCCGCCTCGGTGCCTGGGCCTCCCGGCAGTCACGCGCGTTGGACAGTCGCGCTTTGTTCGAAGCCGCCTACGAGGACGTGAACACCCAGTATCCCGGCGAGGCGATCCCCCGCCCGCAGCACTGGAACGGTTACCGGGTGACGCCCGTTGCCATCGAGTTCTGGCACGACCGGCCGTTCCGGATGCACGACCGCATTGTCTTCACGCGGCCCTCGCCAGAGGACCCCTGGCTGAAGACCCGCCTCTATCCGTGAGAGCCCCCAGATGAGCAACCGGCGCACTTTGCTTCTGACCGGCGCCTCCCGGGGCATCGGCCACGCCACCGTGAAGCGGTTCTCCGCGGCAGGATGGCGCGTGATCACCTGTTCACGTCATGCCTTCCCGGAAAACTGCCCGTGGGCAGCCGGCCCGGAAGATCATTTGCAGGTGGATCTGGCGGATCTGGAGAGCACCAAGGCCGCCATCAACGAGGTCCGCAACCGGCTGGAAGGCGGCATGCTGCACGCGCTGGTCAACAATGCGGCGATCTCCCCGAAGGGCGAGGGCGGCTCGCGCATGAGCACCATGGAAACCAGCTTCCATGACTGGCTGACCGTGTTCCAGGTCAACTTCTTCGCGCCGGTTCTGCTGGCGCGCGGGCTCGTCGAGGAGTTGAAGGCCGCGCAGGGGGCGATCGTGAACGTCAGTTCCATCGCAGGCTCGCGCGTTCACCCATTCGCGGGGGCCGCCTATTCGACCTCCAAGGCAGCGCTCGCCGCGCTGACCCGCGAAATGGCCGCCGATTTCGGGCCGCTGGGCGTGCGTGTCAACGCGATCGCGCCCGGCGAGATCGACACTGCGATCCTGTCACCGGGCACGGAGAAGATCGTGGAGCAGATCCCGCTGCGCCGCCTCGGTCGTCCCGAGGAAGTGGCGAGCGCGATCTACTTCCTGTGCGCGGAACAGTCGACCTACGTCACCGGGGCCGAGTTGCATATCAATGGCGGGCAGCACGTCTAGCGGCCCGTCTCTGCGTCACTTGGAGAAGGCGTTCTTGGTGGCTTCCTTGCCGGTTTTCACCGGCTGATGGTCAGTGCCGCCGGGCTCATTGCTCTGGCCCGCCCAGTTCTTTTCCGTGTCAGTCAGATTGCCGGTGTCGTTCCCACGGCCCGCCGGTCCGCCGGCAACCTCGTCACGCCCGCCCCAAGTGTTGTGCTCCGGCACGGGATTGGCAGGTGCCTCGCCGCCCTGACCGTGGCTGGTGGGGGTCTTCAGGGGATTGTTCATCGCGTGTCTCCTTGCTGAGAGGATTACGCGTGGCGCACCTTCCCGGTTCCTTGGGGCATCACAGCCAGCCCTTCATCCGGAAGATCAGGTACGGCACCACCGCGGACAGCGCCATCGCACCAAGAGCGAGGGGGTAGCCGAAGTGCAGGTGAAGTTCGGGCATGAAGTCGAAGTTCATCCCGTAGGTCGATGCGATGAGGGTCGGTGGCATCAGGATGACGGAAACGACCGAGAACAGCTTCACCAGGTCGTTCTGCTCGATGGTCACCATGCCGACGGTGGCGTCGAGCAGGAAGGTGATCTTGTCGCTGAGGTAGGAGGTGTGGTCGCGCAGGCTTTCTGCATCGGCCGCCAGCACCAGCAGCTGGGAGCGCTGTTCCTTGCCGAAGCCTACGCCCTCGTGCTTGGCAGACAGGAAGCCGACGAGCCGGGAGAGCGAGACAAGGCTCTCGCGGGTCATCGACAGCAGGTCGCCCTTGCGGCCTATCTGCTGGATGATGGCCATGAAGTCCCGCTTCTTGCGCATCCGCGTGCTCTCGCGGGAGAAGATGCGGCGCGAGGTCTCGTCCACCTCCCCACCGACACGTTCCAGGATGTCGGCGGTGCGGTCGATGACCGCGTCGAGCAGGCTGATGAGCATCGCTTGCCCGGACTCCGGGCCATGCGCCAGCTTGCACACCCGATTGCTGAACAAGGTCAGCACCCGCGGCTCACCATGACGCACCGTCACCAGCCGCTCTCCCGCAAGCACGAAGCCCACATTCACGAGGCCGGGACGATCCTGCTGGATGCCGGCCAGAACCGATGCCGTCATGTAGCGAACGCCGTCCTCGACATAGAGGCGGCTCGACACCTCGATCTCGCTGATATCCGCTTCCGTCGGCACCTCCGCACCTATGCAGGCTTCGACAGCCAGCTCCTCCTCGCGCGAGGGCCGCAGCAGGTCGAGCCAGATCGCCTCTGGCGGCAGGGGATCACCCGGCGCCCAGATGCGTGGCACGAGCGCACCCGATGTTACGACATAAACGGTGAGCACTGCCTTAGACGGGGTCGAGCGGCTCGGTCCCCGTGGGGCGCCCCGAGGAATCCGTTGTGATCTTCTCGACGCGGGCTTCCGCTGCCTTCAGCAGGCGGTCGCAATGGCTCTTCAGGGCATTGCCGCGCTCGTAGAGCTCGATGGATTTCTCGAGCGGAACATCGCCGCGCTCGAGTGCCTGTACGATGGTCTCGAGCTCGGCCAATGCCTTCTCGAACGGCATGGCCGTGATGTCGGATGGAGCATCGCTCACCGGATCAGCCCTTCATCAACTCGGTGACGTGAGCGGACACCGACCCGCTCAGTCCCTGCAGGTCGTAGCCGCCCTCCAGCACTGAGACGAGGCGCCCGCCGCACAGCCGCTCGGCGGAATCCATCAGCTTGCGCGTCACCCACGCGAAATCGCTTTCCACCATGCGAAGGCTGGCCAGCGGGTCGCGCTCATGCGCGTCGAAGCCTGCCGACACGATGATCAGCTCCGGCTTGAAGGCATCGAGCGCCGGCAGGATGCGGTTGGAGAAGGCAGCCTGAAGGGCCGATCCGCCGTCGCCGGGTGCGAGCGGCGCGTTGAAGATGTTGCCGGCGCCCGTCTCGCGCTCCGCGCCGGTGCCGGGGTAGAGCGGCATCTGGTGGGTGGAGGCGTAGAGCACGCTGGGATCGTTGTAGAAGATCTCCTGCGTGCCGTTGCCGTGGTGCACGTCGAAATCGACGATGGCGACGCGTTCCAGTCCATGCACCTTCTGCGCGTGGCGGGCGGCGATGCCGATATTGTTGAAGAGGCAGAAGCCCATGGCCTTCTCGCTCTCCGCGTGATGGCCCGGCGGGCGGCAGGCCACGAAGGCGTTCTGCACATCGCCGTCCAGCACCCGGTCCACAGCCTGCAGTGAGCCGCCGACGCCGCGCAGCACCACCTCCCAGGTGGAAGGCTCCATCATGGTGTCGCCGTCGAGATAGACGAAGCCCTGGTTCGGGCGCGCGTTTTCCAGCGCGTCCACATAGGCATTGGTGTGCACGTAGCGTGTCACATCCACGGCTGCGACCTCCGCCTGCTCGCGCATCAGGTCGCGGAACGCATCACCCGCCAGCACCGCCTCGACAGCCCGGTAACGGTCCGGCCGCTCGGGATGGCCGGCGGAGGTCTGATGAAGGGCAAAGCTCGGATGCTGCAGCACAAGTGTCGTCACGGATTGGTCCTGCGTTTCTGTTGCGGCGGAGGAGACACCGTCACGCGCGCGATGGCAACCGGCATTAGCGCCCCAGCATGGCAAGCGCGCGACGGAGCCCGCGCGGACCACTGCTTGCCTCTGCCCCGGCCTTCTCATAATTGGAATGGATCACAAGACCCGCATGAAGGCGGGCCATGCGGGAGAAAACCAGATGTACGACATCCATCCGGTACCTGACGATTGGGCACGGCGCGCCTGGGTGGATGAGGAGCGGTACAACGAGCTGTACACGCAGTCGGTAGAGAACCCCGACGCCTTCTGGGGCGAGATCGGCCAGCGGCTGGACTGGACGACGCCTTATACGAGGGTGAAGAACACCTCGTTCGCCCCCGGTGCGGTCTCCATCAAGTGGTACGAGGACGGCGCGCTCAACGTCTCGGCCAATTGCGTGGACCGCCATCTCGCCACGCGCGGCGAGCAGGTCGCCATCATTTTTGAGCCGGACGATCCGAACGGCACCGTCCGCCGCATCACCTATCGCCAACTGCATGAAGAGGTCTGCCGTTTCGCCAACGTGCTGAAGGCGCAGGGCGTCGGTAAGGGTGACCGCGTCACGATCTACATGCCGATGATCCCCGAAGCGGCCTATGCCATGCTGGCCTGCACCCGCATCGGCGCCGTGCATTCGGTGGTGTTCGGCGGTTTCTCCCCCGACTCCATCGCAGGCCGCATCACGGACTGCACCTCGCAGTTCGTCATCACGGCGGATGAAGGTGTGCGCGGCGGGCGCAAGATCCCGCTGAAAGCCAATATCGATGCGGCTCTTGCGAAATGCGAGGGCGTGAAGAGCGTCCTCGTCGTGCGCCATACCGGCGGCGATGTCGCCATGCAGGACGGACGCGATGTCTGGTACGCGGAGGCCGCAGCAAAGGTCGGCACGGACTGCGCACCCGAGCCGATGAACGCGGAGGACCCGCTGTTCATCCTCTACACGTCGGGTTCGACCGGCACGCCGAAGGGCGTGCTGCACACCACCGGCGGCTATCTCGTCTACGCCAGCTACACCCACCAGATGTCGTTCGACTATCAGGACGGCGACATCTACTGGTGCACCGCCGATGTCGGCTGGGTCACCGGCCATTCCTACGTGGTCTACGGCCCGCTGGCGAACGGCGCGACGACCCTGATGTTCGAGGGCGTGCCCACCTACCCCACCGTCTCGCGCTGCTGGGAGGTCGTGGATAAGCACGGGGTCAACACCTTCTACACGGCGCCCACGGCCATCCGCGCCCTGATGGCGGCCGGCGAGGAGCCGGTGAAGCGCACCTCGCGCAAGAGCCTGCGCCTGCTGGCGACAGTGGGCGAGCCGATCAACCCGGAAGCCTGGGAGTGGTATTACCGCGTGGTGGGCGACAGCCGCTGCCCCGTCATCGACACCTGGTGGCAGACCGAGACGGGGGGCCACATGATCACCCCCCTGCCCGGCGCGACGGCGCTGAAGCCCGGCTCCGCCTGCCGCCCCTTCTTCGGCGTGAAGCCCGAGATCGTGGACGCCGAGGGCGCCGTGCTGGAGGGCGAATGCTCCGGCAATCTGGTCATCGCCGATTCATGGCCGGGCCAGATGCGCACCGTCTATGGCGACCACCAGCGCTTCATGGACACCTATTTCTCGGCCTATAAAGGCAAGTACTTTTCGGGCGACGGCTGCCGCCGCGATGCCGACGGCTATTACTGGATCACCGGCCGCGTGGACGACGTGCTGAACGTGTCCGGCCACCGCCTTGGCACCGCCGAGGTGGAGAGCGCGCTGGTCTCCCACGCCAAGGTCGCCGAGGCTGCGGTGGTGGGCTATCCCCACGCCATGAAGGGTCAGGGCATCTATGCCTATGTGACCCTGATGTCCGGCGAGGAAGGCTCCGATGAGCTCCGCAAGGAACTGGTTCAATGGGTGCGCCGCGAGATCGGCCCCATCGCGCAGCCGGACATGATCCACTTCGCGCCGGGCCTGCCGAAGACGCGCTCCGGCAAGATCATGCGCCGCATCCTGCGCAAGATCGCGGAGGATGATTTCGGCAATCTCGGAGACATCTCGACGCTGGCCGATCCCGGCGTCGTCAGCGACCTCGTGGACAATCGCCAGAACCGAGCGTCCGGGGGCTGATCCCGTGTGGGGGCGTCTCGTCAGATGGGCGAAAGCCCTCCGGCGCGACGCCGTGGCCCTGTGGCTGGCGGGACGCGATCCGCGCATCCCCCTGCTCGTGAAGACGCTTGCCGTACTGGTTGCGGGCTATGCGTTGTCGCCCATAGATCTCATCCCCGATTTCATCCCGGTGCTGGGCTATCTGGACGAGGTGCTGCTCCTGCCGCTGGCCATCGCCGGCATTGTGAGGCTGATCGACCCCGCCCTTTGGGCGGAACATCGGCTCGCCGCCGGGGCGCTGCTCGAGCGGCCTGCAAGCCGTGTCGCCGCGGTCCTGATCGTCAGCGTCTGGATCTGTTCGACGGCGCTGCTGGCATGGTGGCTCTGGCCGCGCAGTTCCGCGGCCCCTTGATCACGGCGTGTTGAGTGCGGCAGCGAAGCCAACGGGCGGGAGCGGTCGTATCTCTGGAGTTCATGATCGAGGACACGCTTATGCCGTCAATCGCCCGCATCGCCTTTACCTCTGCCGCCGTGATTGCAGGCAGCATGACCGCCGCGCAGGCCCAGCAGAAGGCCGTCGCCACCTTTGCCGGCGGCTGCTTCTGGTCCATCGAGAAGGCCTTCGATGGAAGACCGGGCGTCGTCTCCGCAGTGTCCGGTTTCATGGGCGGCACAACACCCGATCCCACCTATCAGGAGGTGGTGCGCGGCCGCACGGGCCATCTTGAAGCCGTGCAGGTGGTCTATGACCCGGCGAAGATCAGTTATGGGCAATTGCTCGACATCTTCTGGCACGACATCGATCCCACCAACGCCTACGGCCAGTTCTGCGACATGGGCTCGCAATACGAGACGGCTGTGTTCGTAAACGGTGCCGAGCAGAAGCGGCAGGCCGAAGCCTCGAAGAGCGAAGTGGCGCGCGAGATGAAGGCCGAGGTGGCGACGAAGATCCTGGTGGCGTCGGCCTTCACCGCCGCCGGTCCGGAACATCAAGACTTCGCAACCACGAACCCCGGACACTATGCCAGCTATCTGCGCGGCTGCGGCCGGGAGTCCAAGCTGCGCGCGGTGTGGGGCAGCAAGGCGCACGCCAAGTTGTAGGCGCCGCTCACCGGCATACGGACCATGCCGCCATGTCCAGGTGCAGGTGGTCGGCATGTGCGGCGTTGTAGTCCGGCGAGAGCACCGTGCCGAACAGACCGCACGCGCCGTTGCGCATACGGCGCAGCAAGATGCCCTTCGCGCCGTCGTCCTTCCAGTCGCGCAACACGCTGATGGTCTGGCCGCCGGCGACGGTCACGCCCGCCACGTCCACGGCATTCGCCAGCGCGTGCTGGCTGCGGCGCGCATTCGTGCGGTGGTAGATATTGCGGCAGGCATAGGTGCCGAAGGTCTGCACGGCGGTCGCCGGCCTGCCGAACGCCTCCTGCGCCGCCGGCTGAAGCACATTGCGTTCCCACATCACGAGCGCGACCGCTGCAGGGCAGCGCAGCAGCACCGGCCCGCCATAGTTCACAGCGTCCGAGCGCAGCCGCACGCCATCGGGATAACCGCAGCCATCCTGCATCGGACGCGGCGCGGGCGTGAAGCTGACACCGGCGGCCCGGCCGAGCGCCGCCGTGCAGCGCCCCGGCGCGAGCCGCATCAGCGAAAGCTGCAGGCCTGTGAAGAGATGCGGCTTGGCGGAGGGATCAAGCGGGGCATAGCGCTCCACCGCCGCGAATCCGGTGAAGCCCACAGCCAGCAAGGCCAGCAGCACCCGCGCGATCAGGCGCCCTGCAACCGGCGTCCGCGCCCGCTTCGTCGAGCCCGCTCCGGTCAAGGCAGGGCCACGCCGGCCTGCGTCTCGAACAGCCGGCGATAATGACCCTCGGGCAGGCGCACCAGATCCTCGTGCCGTCCCTGCTCCACCACCTCGCCGCTCGCGAAGACGAGGATGCGGTCCATGGCGCGCACCGTGGACAGCCGGTGGGCGATGATGATGGAGGTGCGGCCCTGCATCAGCCGCTCGACCGCCTGCTGGATCAGTGCCTCGGATTCCGGGTCGAGGCTGGATGTCGCCTCGTCGAGGATGAGAATCGGCGTATCGGCCAGGAACGCGCGGGCCAGCGCGATGCGCTGACGTTCGCCGCCGGACAGCTTCACGCCGCGCTCGCCCACCAGCGTCTGGTAGCCCTTCGGCAGCCGAGCGATGAAGTCCTCGGCATTGGCGAGGCGCGCGGCGTTCTCGATCTGGGCCATGCTGGCACCCGGCCGCGCATAGGCGATGTTC
Source organism: Terrihabitans rhizophilus (assembly GCF_033898525.1). Classification (NCBI taxonomy): domain Bacteria; kingdom Pseudomonadati; phylum Pseudomonadota; class Alphaproteobacteria; order Hyphomicrobiales; genus Terrihabitans; species Terrihabitans rhizophilus. The sequence goes on from NZ_JAXAFJ010000004.1 coordinate 27,476, forward strand.
TCCGCAAGCGTGCGGTGGAACAGCACCGGCTCCTGCTGAACGATGGCGATCTGCCGCCGCAGGGAGGTCTGCGTCACCGTCGCGATGTCCTGCCCGTCGATCAGGATACGCCCGCCGGTTACGTCATGGAGGCGCTGGATCAGCTTCACGAAGGTGGTCTTGCCCGAGCCTGACCGGCCCACGAGGCCCACGCGCTCGCCGGCCCGGATCCTCACGTCCATGTCCGTGTAGAGCGGGGTGTCGTGGCCCTGATAGTGGAAGCCGACATGCTCGAACCGGATTTCGCCGGCGCGGATCACGATGGGCGGTGCACCGGGCCGGTCTTCAAGGCCGAGCGGCGCCGCATGCAGGTCCACCAGTTCCTCCATCTCGTTGATCGAGCGCTGGAGGTGATTGATGTGCATGCCGATGTCGCGGAGATAGCCGTGCACCACAAAATAGGTGGTCAGCACATAGGTCACGTCGCCCGGCGTGGCGCGGCCCTGCCACCACAGGAGGATGGCCACGCCGGTGATGCACAGCCTGAGCACCAGCAGCACCGCAATCTGGCCAGTGGCGCTGCGCGTGTGCCGCGTCCAGGTCCGCCATGTGCGGTTCCGCCAGCGCGAGACGACGTGCGCGAAGCGGGCATCCTCGCGATCCTCGGCGCCGAAGCTCTTCACCACGGCGTTGCACGTCACGGCATCGGCAAGCGTGCCGCCCATGCGCGTGTCCCACTGGTTCGACAGGCGTGACGCCGGAGCGATGTAGCGGGTCGCCAGCACAGCCGTGAGGGCGACATAGGCGATGCTGCCGAGAGCCATGACGAGGCCCAGCACGGGCCAGGACGCGCCGAGAAGCAGCACCGTCCCCAACAGCACCACGCTTGAGGGCAGCAAGGCCAGCAGCAGCGTGTCGTGCAGCGTGTCGAGCGCATTCATGCCGCGCGTGATCTTGCGCACCGTCGAACCGGCGAAGCTATTGGCGTGCCAATCGGATGAGAAACGCTGCACCCGGTGGAAGGAATTGGCGCCGACATCGGACATGATGCGGAGCGTGAAGGGGATGATGCCGCTCCACGCGATGTGGCGCAGGACCAGCATGGCAAGGCCGAGGCCGGCCATGCCGCAAAACGCGCGGAAAGCAGCCCACAGCGCAGCGTCGCGGTCGAGCCCCGGCGCAGTCAGGGCGTCGATCAGCCGGCCGGCGAAGACGGGGATGAAGATATCGGCGAGGGTCGCGGCCGTGATGGTGACGGCGATCAGCGAGAGCCAGCCGGGCTGGCGGCTCCAGTGGCGAAAGGTAAAGCCCAGCACCGGGGCAATGGCGCCGGAGCGACGGCGAGAAGATCGGGGCATCGGTTCCTGCCGGGGCAGGCCGGCCTCAAACACCGCATGGGCGGCAGTGCAAAGAATATAGGATCGCCGGCCGCGTTGCGCAGGCCAACGCGGCGCGAAAACGCGCGCTGTTGGAAAGGTCTGGAAGCTGGGGCGCGAGTTCGATCAGAAGTCCGTCGCCAGCCCCTTCACTTCCCAATCGCCATACCGCACGGGCTCCGGCCCTTTGCGGCCGCTGATCTCCCGCTCCCTGGCCTCGGCCTCCACCGCGGCTTCTCGCCGGGCTTTCGCCTCGGCCAGCGCGCGTTCCGCCTCGGGCGTCAGGCCGGGTCGCTCGGTACCCGGTTTGGCTGTTTTGTCGCTCTCCATCGCCATGTCACGTCTCCTTGCGTCAGGACCACGCATCTCCAACATTACACCAAGCTGGGGCATGATCTTGTCCGCTTGGAGACCAGAATGAATCATTTGAGAACCGCCATCCTGCTTGCTGGCATGACGGCTCTTTTCATGGCTGTGGGCTATGTCATCGGCGGCAGCGGCGGCATGGCAATCGCCTTTGCCGTGGCTCTGGCCATGAATGCCTTCAGCTACTGGAATTCCGGCTCCATGGTGCTGAGCATGTATGGCGCCCGCGAGGTGGACGCCCGCAGCGCTCCGGAGTTCTACGGAATGGTGCAGCAGCTTGCGCAGCGCGCCAACCTGCCCATGCCGCGCGTCTACATCATCGACAATCCGCAGCCCAACGCCTTCGCCACCGGACGCAACCCGCAGAACGCGGCCGTCGCGGCCTCCACCGGCCTGCTCGACACGCTGACCCGCGAGGAAGTTGCGGGCGTGATGGCGCATGAACTGGCGCATGTGAAGAACTACGACACGCTGACCATGACAGTGACGGCCACCCTTGCCGGCGCCATCGGCATGCTGGCGAACTTCGCGTTCCTGTTCGGCGGCAATCGCGACAACAACAATGGCGGCTTCGGCGTCATCGGCACCATCGCCATCATGATCCTCGCACCCATCGGTGCGATGATCGTGCAGATGGCGATCTCCCGTTCGCGCGAATATGTGGCAGACCGCGAAGGCGCCGAAATCTGCGGCGAGCCGATGTGGCTGGCATCCGCGCTGGCGAAGATCGCGGGTTCGGCGCAGCGCATCCCCAACAATGCGGCCGAGCACAACCCGGCCACCGCGCACATGTTCATCATCAACCCGCTCTCTGGTGAGCGCATGGACAATCTGTTCTCGACACACCCGGATACCGGCAACCGCATCGCCGCGCTGCAACAGCTTGCCACGAGCATGGGCCGCTCCGGCGGCGGCTTCGCGCCTCGTCCGCAGCCTGCAGAACGTGCTGCCGGACCGTGGGGCGGCACGCGGCGCGGCCCGTGGGGCTGATTTCCGCAGCGGTTCGGCCCATAAGGGCGTCATGAACCTCTCCGCTACCACCGGCTTCGCGTCCCGTCGCGCGGCCACCCAGCTTGTCCACGCCGTCCTGCAGCGCGGTCGTCCCCTCGACGAAGCGCTCGATGACCCGCGCGGTCTCATGGTCGATCTCGATGCGCGGGACCGTGCGCTCGCACGCGCCATCGCCGGCGCGACCCTGCGGCGCCTGGGTTCCCTGCGCGCTGCGCTCGCGGGGTTCCTTCGCAAGCCGCTCGATCCGCGCGGCGCCCTCGAGAGCATCCTCCTGACCGGAGCGGCCCAGATCCTGCTGATGGACGTGCCGGACCATGCGGCGGTGGGCGTGGCGGTCGACCAGGCCAATGCGGACCGTGCCGCGCGCCCGTTCGCGCCGCTGGTGAACGCCGTTCTCCGCAATGTGGCAAGGGAACGCGAGGAACTGCTGGCCCGCATGCCTGCTTCCGCCGACATCCCCGAATGGCTGATGCGGCGCCGCATCGCGTCGTGGGGCGAAGCCGAGGCACTCGCCATCACCCATGCGGAACGCTCCGAGCCGGGGCTCGACCTCACGGTCAAGTCCGATCCGGAAAGTTGGGCCGCGCGCCTGGGCGGCATCGTGCTGCCGACCGGGACGGTACGTCTCGTGCCGCATGGACCCATTATCGAGTTGGAGGGCTTCGGTGGTGGCGAATGGTGGGTGCAGGACGCCGCTGCCGCGATCCCTGCCCGGCTGCTCGGCGCCCACAGCGGCATGCGTGTCGCGGACCTGTGCGCCGCACCCGGCGGGAAGACTGCCCAACTGGCTGCTTCCGGTGCCGAGGTGACAGCGATCGACAGGTCGGCTCCACGCCTGCGCCGCCTGACGGAGAACCTGAAGCGGCTGGGCCTGTCGGCCAACACCGTTACGGCGGACGCCACGACGCTGGAGGCGCCGCCGTTCGATGCCGTTCTGCTGGATGCCCCCTGCTCTGCCACCGGCACCATCCGCCGCCATCCCGACGTGGCATGGCTGAAGACACCGGAGGATGTAGGGAAGCTTGCCGACCTTCAGGCGCGACTGATCGATGCCTCGGTGCGCATGCTCAAGCCCGGCGGTCTGCTTGTCTATTCAACCTGCTCGCTTGAGCCGGAAGAGGGCGAGCGGCAGATCGAGGCGCTGCTGGAACGGACCGCGGGCCTTGAGCGCGTGCCCGTGGATGCAGCCGAGATCGGTGGCTGCTCGGAGATGCTGACCCCGGCCGGGGAACTCCGCACCCTCCCTCATCACCTGCCGAACGACGAACCCCGTCTTGCAGGCCTCGACGGCTTCTTCGCAGCCCGACTGCGGCGCACCGCCTGACGTGCGATTTGGCTGTTCGTCAAGCCCCGCTCTATCCTTGTGTTTTCCACCGAATCGTCGGGAGCGAGGCCGTTGGCGATTGACGCCCTGGCGAATGGAGCGCGGAATCTGGGCCGTCTTGGACGGCTGCTGACCACGCGCGCCGTCGCCGGCTTCAGCCCTCGAAGGCTGATGCGGCTGGCGCCTTCGATGTCGGTGCCGGCCGAACTCGTCTCCGTCCCCCGGCCCATACTTCCGGGCAGTGGACCGCGCGGCGCAGAGCTCTACAGCGGCGTGTTCAGCTTCGCCGGCCATAGGGTGGACGCAGGCCCGGGCTCCATCTTCACGGCTCGCGCACCCTCGCGTGAATGGGAGGAAGGGCTTCACGGCTTCGGCTGGCTTGCGGACCTCGCGGCTGCCGACAACGCGCTGTCACGTGCCTACGCCCGCTCTCTTGTCGAGGAATGGGCCGCTCATGTCCGGATGAAGCGCCTGCCGCGCCAGCCCGACATCGCCGCACGCCGCCTGATCAACCTGCTGACCTACTCTGCCCTTCTGCTGAACGGTGCGGATACCGAGTTCCGCCGGTTGCTGCTGCGGCTCATCGCGCGGCACGCTGCGTCCCTGCGCCGTGACCTGCGCCGCCTGCCGGCGGGGCTGCCGCGCCTGCTGCCGGCCATCGCGCTGGCATCCGCCGGCCTGTCGCTGCCTGACGGGTCCCGCATGCTCAAGGCGGCGACCGATGCACTGAACACCGAGCTTCGTCGCCTCGTCCTGACGGATGGCGGCCCGGCAACGCGCAATCCTGATGACCTGCTCAGCTGGGCGGCCGATCTGTTGCCCCTGCGCGAGGCCTTTGCCGCGCGCGCACTGGAAGCTCCGCGAGAACTGTTGCCTGCTCTCGACCGCATGTGGCCCATGCTGCGCTTCTTCCGGCATCCGGAAGGAAGCCTCGCTTTGTTCAACGGCATGGGGCCCACCCGGCGCGACCTTCTGGAAGCGGTGCTGGCCCGCGACGATGTTCGCGGCAAGCCCGTGCTGAACACGCCCTTCTCTGGCTATCAGCGGCTGGAAGCGGTCAATGCCGTCATCGTCGCGGACGCTGGTCCGCCACCGTCGCTCGAACTCAGCAGCCGTGTGCATGCCGGCACATTGTCCTTCGAGTTCTCCAGCGGCACCGACAAGATCGTGATGAATTGCGGCTCATCGCTGGCGGAAGCCTACCGCCACGCAGCTCGCAGGACGGCGGCACATTCTACACTCACGGTGAACGAGACATCGTCGAGCCGCTTCCTTCGCGGCTGGGCGGCCCGGCTTACCGGGCCCGTGCTCCGCCACGGGCCGCAGCACGTCGAGGCGAAGCGCGAAGATCGGCGCGACGGCACGGCGCTGCGCATGAGCCATGACGGATATGCCTCGCGGTTTGGCGTCATCCACCAGCGCATGCTGCGGCTCGACGCAGGCGGGGGCCGGCTCGATGGCCTCGACGTGCTGAAACCGGTCCGCTCCGGCACGACGGAAGCGGTGCTGCGCTTCCATCTGCATCCCGATGTGCGGGCCACCGCACTGAAGGACAAGGGCACCGTACTGCTCGTCCCTTCTTCGGGGGATGTCTGGCTCTTCTCATGCGACGGGCACCCGGCCAGCATCGAGGAAAGCGTCTATTTCGCTGCCCCCGAAGGCCCCCGTGGGGCGGAACAGATCGTGGTGCGCCTTGGCAGGACTGCAGGCGTGCGCGCTCAATGGACCTTCGAGCGGACCGGCAGCGAAATGGGCGCCTCCGCGCTCGAGCTCGGCTGATTTTGCAGGCGGCGCAGCCCCGTGCTAAGCGCCGCGAACCCTAGAACAGGCAGCAAAGACATGGACCGCCCCATCCGCCGCGCCCTCCTTTCGGTGTCCGACAAGACGGGACTGGTCGAATTCGCGCGGGCCCTTGCCGAACGCGGCGTGGAGCTGGTTTCGACCGGCGGCACCGCAGCGGCCTTGAAGAGCGCCGGACTGGCCGTGCGCGATGTGTCGGAACTGACGGGCTTCCCTGAGATGATGGACGGACGGGTGAAGACGCTTCACCCCTCGGTTCATGGCGGGCTGCTCGCGATCCGCGGCAATGCCGAGCATGACGCTTCCGCGCAGGAGCACGGCATCGTGCCGATCGACCTCTTGCTTGTGAACCTCTACCCATTCGAACAGGCGCTGGCGCGTGGTGCCGGGCATGACGAGATGGTCGAGAACGTGGATGTAGGAGGACCGGCCATGATCCGCGGCGCGGCCAAGAACTACGCGGACGTGACGGCGATCGTCGATCCCACCGATTACCCGTTCGTGCTGCGAGCCATGGACGAGAACGGTGGGGCCACCACGCTGAGCTTGCGTGAAGCGCTGGCTGCCAAGGCATTCGCCCGCACCTCCGCCTATGACGCGGCCATCGCCAGTTACATGGCGCGCCATGTCGGCGAGAGTTCCCTGTCCTGGGGCGCTCTGTCCGGCAGCATGAAGCAGGTACTGCGCTACGGCGAAAACCCGCACCAGACCGGCAGCCTCTGGGCCACCGGAGACAGCCGCCCGGGCGTCGTCGGTGCGCGGCAGGTGGGCGGCAAGGAACTGTCCTACAACAACATCAACGACACGGACGCCGCCTATGAACTGGTGGCCGAATTCGACCCGGCGCGCAGCCCTGCCTGCGTCATCGTCAAGCACGCCAACCCCTGCGGGGTCGCCGAAGGTGCGGATCTCGCGGACGCCTACAGGAGGGCACTGGCCTGCGATCCCGTCTCCGCGTTCGGCGGCATCATCGCGGTCAACGGCACCCTGACGGCGGAAGCCGCGGCGGAGATGGTGAAGATCTTCACGGAGGTCATCATCGCGCCCGACGCGACCGAGGAGGCCATCCGCATCATCAATGGCAAGAAGAACCTGCGCCTCCTGCTGGCTGGCGCGGTTCCGGACCCGCGCATCGGGACGTTGACGGTCAAGACCGTGACCGGCGGCCTGATCATGCAGAGCCGCGACAATGCGGTGGTGGATGATGCCGAGTTGAAGGTGGTCACCAAGAGACAGCCCACCGAGAGCGAGATGGCCGATCTGCTGTTCGGCTATCGGGTCGTCAAGCACGTGAAGTCGAACGCCATCGTCTATGCGCGGGGCCTCGCCACCGTCGGCATCGGAGCGGGGCAGATGAGCCGGGTGGATGCTTCGGTGGTCGCCGTGCGCAAGGCGGCCGAGATCGCCGCAGCGGCGGGACTGCCCGAATCGCTCGTGCGGGGCAGCGTCGTCGCATCGGACGCCTTCTTCCCCTTCGCCGACGGGCTGATCGCGGCGGCCGATGCCGGCGCCACTGCGGCGATCCAGCCGGGCGGAAGCGTCAGGGATCAGGAGGTTATCGAGGCGGCGGACGCGCGGGGCATGGCCATGGTGTTCACCGGCGTGCGGCATTTTCGGCACTGACGCCGCGTCGATCACGAAGCGCGTGACTTCAGCGGTTCCGCAGGCTAAAAGACCCGTGCTTCGGCCCGGTGCGGTGCCGTTCAACGGGGGTCAGATGAAGGTCATCGTCTCGCGAGTTCCGCGTAGCCTGACGTGCGCACTTCTTCTGGGCTTGGCCCTGACTCCGCTTTCGCCCGACACCGGATCGGTTTCGGCAACACCGCAGATTCCCAATCGTGTTGAGACGGCGCACGCCGTGATCGACGCCGCCGCCTCCAAGGTTCATACCGCCGGCTTCTTCCGCTGAGCGCAGCCCCTTAGGGCTTTCACCCTGCCTTGATCAGTAATCCGGCCGCAGGACGCGTTCGCCCCTGGCCTTCTGGTCGCGGATGCGAACAAGCTCGTCATAGTCGTAGACGTGCCCTGCGGTGTTGATGCGGGCGGTGGATTGCTGATCCACGGGAATACCTGAGAAGACGAATTCCAGCGCCTCCGAGACGTGCTCGAACCGCCGCGTGCCGCCTTCAGTCCCGTTGTTCATGTCGCCGATCAAAGGCTTCGGATTCCACACCACCGTGGCTGGCTCTTCGAAGTTCACGTCCATTGCTGGTCTCCCTTACTTCGGAAGAACAACGCACGGACGGGCAGCCTGTTTCCGAACAAGCAGCTTCAGAGCTGGATGATGGTATTCGGCAGCTCGTTGCGGTTGCGGGCGCCGGCCGGGAAATGCCCGCGCAGCAGCCGTCCGGCATGATCCACCGCCTCCACCAGGCCACTGGAGAGTTGGCCCTGCCGCGTGTGGCGAACGACGTCCGCTGCAATGTCGTCCCACTCGTTCTGGCCGACGCGGGCTGCAATGCCATCGTCGGCGACGATCTCGACCCGGTGCTCCGCAATCGAGACGAAGATCAGGACCCCTGTGCGCTCATCCGTCAGGTGCACGCCGTGTGAGAGGAACTGGTCCCGCGCCGCGCGGGCCACCTCCTCATCGACCAGCCAGGGCGGCGCGAGCCTCGTGCGCACGGAAACGGGCGAGACCGCCAGGGCGACAAGTATGAAGATGGCGGCCTGCAGACCGAGAACGGCATTGATGCTGAGGCTTGTGAACAGATGCAGGGGCCACACCGCCAGCAAGGCCGCTGCCGCTGCCCAGAGCACCGGCACGAGCCCGTAATCGTCCGAGGACCGGGCGACCGCTACGAAGATTTCTCCGGATGTGCCTGTTTCGGCCGCCTCGATGGCTTCGCAGACGCGCCGGGCTTCGGCCGGATTCAAGCTCTGCACACCCATCACCAACTCCCCGAGGATCCGCCGCCGCCGAAAGAGCCGCCGCCCCCGCCGAAGCCTCCTCCACCACCAAAGCCTCCACCACCAAAGCCACCGCCGCCCCCGAAGCCTCCCGGAAAGGGCAGGATGACCGGCAATCCTCCCCGTCGTCCTCGTCCGCCCCGGCGCCCGAACATCATGCTGAGCAGCCAGAAACCGATGAACAGCGTGATGATGAAGGGCAGTCCGAATCCGTCTTCGCTGGCGCGTGCGCCCTCGGCCGCCTCCTGCGCCTTGCGCACAAGTTCCTTGTCACCCTTCATGATCTGCACGAGATCGTCGACGCCACGGGAGATGCCACCGGGAAAGTCCCCGGCCCGGAAGCGCGGCAAGATGGCGTTCTCGATGATCATTCGGGAGACGGCGTCAGTGACGTCGCCCTCAAGGCCGTAGCCGACCTCGATGCGCACCTTTCGCTCGTTAGGAGCCACGATCAGAAGAGCGCCATTGTTGCGCTCCTTCTGCCCGATGCCCCAATTGCGGCCCAGCCGGTAGCCGTAATCGGCGATGTCGTAGCCCTGAAGGGACTTCAGCGTGACCACGACGAGCTGGTTCGTCGTGGCGGCCTCCAGTTCGGCCAGCTTGCGATCGATTTCAGCCTGCGTCGGTATGTCGATGATGCCAGCCTCATCGACGACACGGCTGGTCAAGGCCGGGAAGCTCGGCTCGGCGGCATATGCCCCCGGCAGGAAAGCCAGCAGCGCGAGGCAGGCGAGCACGAGCCGCGTCATGGCCTGTCTCCTGCCCGCCGCCGACTCAGAACTGGACCTTGGGGGCCGTCTGGTTCTGCTCGGACGTGGCGAAGGCGGCCTTCGGCTCCGCACCGTAGATCCAGGCCCAAAGGCGGCCGGGGAAGGTGCGGACCTCCGTGTTGTAGGTCTGAACGGTCTGGATATAGTCGCGTCGAGCCACGGCAATGCGGTTCTCGGTGCCTTCGAGCTGGGACTGCAGGGCAAGGAAGTTCTGGTTGGACTTCAACTCCGGATAGTTCTCCGTCACGGCCAGCAGCCGCCCGAGTGCGCCGGACAATTGCTCCTGCGCCTGCTGGAAGCGTTCGATGGCCGCGGGATCGCTGAGCTGGTCCGTGTTGACGTTGATGGACGTCGCCTTTGCCCGCGCCTCCACGACGGCGGTCAGGGTCTCGCGCTCCTGCGCGGCAAAGCCCTTCACCGTCTCGACAAGATTGGGGATCAGTTCCGCCCGGCGCTGGTACTGGTTCTGCACCTCGCTCCACGAGCCCTTCACCTGCTCGTCCAGCGTCGGGATGGTGTTGACGCCGCAGCCGGCGACAAGGCTGCCGAGAAGGAGCGCCGCCAGTACGGCGCGCAGGCGAGAGAAGACAGTGACCACGGCTGGACCTCCGGCAGGCTGATTGCTTCCCCAATTGCGGAAGCATGGCACTAACCGTTCAGCGCGTCACTGGTTCCGCACGTCGCAATCCCGACCAGCGGCCGGAGGATATCCAGTAGGCGAGGCCGGCCACCACTCCGGCTGCGGCGATCACGCCGGGTTCGGTCGGAAGCGCCGGGTAGTCGTCGACTCCGAGGAAGCGCGTGAGAAGGGCCGCGATGCCAAGCCCGGTCGCCACGAAGAAGAACACGCTGCGCAAGGACAGGATTTCGGCGATGCCGATGGCAACCAGAGCCGGACCCAAAGCCGTGTAGCCGATGATCGCGCTCATCACGAGCGCATCGGTGATCACCGCAAAGGCCGTCATGGTCACGAGGTCGGGCGCGCCGGCGACGGGAGGATATGCCCTCGCCCACTCCACGGCCCCGAGAACCGTCACGGCGGCGAAGATCGCGGCCAGATATCCGATGGGTATCAGGATGATGCGCAGAAGCAGGTTCACTCGGCGGCGATGCCTGCCGCTGCCATGCGCTCGTTGGCGCGCAGGCGCTCGGTCGCGGATTTCAGCTGGCCACACGCCGCCAGGATGTCGCGCCCCCGCGGCGTGCGAACTGGAGAGGCATAGCCTGCCCGGAATACGATCTCGGAGAACTCCTCGATCCTGTCCCAGTCCGAACACTCGTAACCCGTTCCCGGCCACGGATTGAACGGGATCAGGTTGATCTTGGCCGGAATGCCCTTCAGCAGCCGTACCAATTCACGTGCCTCGGCATTGCTGTCGTTGATGCCCTTGAGCATGACGTATTCGAAGGTGATGCGCCGGGCGTTCGAGGCCCCGGGATAATTTCGGCACGCCTCCAGAAGCTGCGCGATGGGGTACTTCTTGTTGAGAGGCACCAGCTTGTTGCGCAGTTCATCATTGGTGGCATGCAGCGAGATTGCCAGCATGGAGCCGACTTCGCCGCCAAGCTGCTCGATAACCGGAACCACGCCGGAGGTGGAGACGGTGATGCGGCGGCGTGACAGGGACAGCCCCTCGCCATCGGACATCACCTCGATCGCCGCTTTCACACCATCGAAATTGTAGAGCGGCTCGCCCATGCCCATGAACACGATATTGGTCACGGCGCGTTCGCCATCCGGGACAAGACCGTCGGTCGCGCGGGCCATGCCCGGCCAGTCGCCAATGCGGTCGCGGGCGATGATGAGTTGCGCGACGATCTCGGCGGAGCTGAGATTGCGGACAAGCGTCTGCGTGCCGGTGTGGCAGAAGGTACAGGCGAGGGTGCAGCCGACCTGGCTGGATACGCACAAGGTGCCGCGGTCCGCCTCGGGGATATAGACCGCCTCGACCTCGTGCGCGCGGCGATCCTTGCCGCTGGGCGGCAGGCGGATCAGCCATTTGCGGGTGCCGTCGACCGAAATCTGCTCGGAGACGACCGCTGGACGCTCCAGCGTGAAGACCTCTTCCAGCGCTGCACGCAGCCCCTTGGAGACATTGGTCATCAAGGCGAAGTCGGCGACCCCGCGATGATAGATCCAGTGCCACAGCTGGGAAACGCGCATCCGGCGCTCACGCTCCGGAACGCCAGCTTGGCCCAGCGCATCGGACAGCTCCGCGCGCGTGAGGCCTACAAGCGAGCTTCGGAACGCAGCCCCAACGGGCGCGACAGGTTCGGAGAGAGCGAGCATAGGCCTTTATATAGCAAAATAGCCCCGTTTTACACGGGGCTATTTCTTAACTTGATGCTTTGAACGGTTTACTGGGAACCGCCGCCCGAGCCGCCGGAGCCGCCACCGGCACCACCGCCGCCGGCACCACCGCCAGCACCGCCGCCGCCAGCACCGCCACCCGTACCACCAGTGCCGCCACCAGCACCACCCGTGCCGCTACCCGCGCCGCCAGCACCAGTGCTGCCGCCCGTGGAGCCGGTGCCCTGGTTGGTGTTGCTGTTGCTGCCGGTCTCCGAGGAGCCGCCTGCCTCACCCTTGCTCACGCAACCGGCAGTTCCGGCGGTGCAGTTCGGGGTCTCGGGGGTCGGGTTGCTGCCGCCGGGCGTCTGGGCGGTTGCTGCCGTCGCTGCGAAAAGCGCTGCGGCGATGGCCGGAAGAAGAACTGTCTTGCGCATGAATAACGCTCCTTTGAGTGTTTCCACGTCCTCAACGAGCAGGCGCACTACAGGTTCCAGTCCGGCAGGATCAGCGGCATTCCGAATTGATGCGGTCCAGAGCAGCCGAGATGCCGCGAAGCGAATAGGTGTCGGTCGTGACGTTTCCACGTCCCGAGGTCGATGCCAGCTTAGCCTCCCCGGCGCTACGCAGCGCCGCGACGAGCCGGGCATCGTCCTGCCCGTTGGACCAGCCGCGCTGATCCTGCGTGAGGAGCTGGAACGTCGAGGAGCCGATCGTCATGTCGACGGTGGAACCCGGCCGAAGGGGGAAGCCGACCTGGACGCTGACTTCGTCGCGGACGCGTTCCCCGGGGCGGTGCGACACGAACAGATAGGCCGGATCGCGATTGAGGCCTTCCGGCGCGCGCGATTTGGGCTGTGAGATGGCGAAGCACACCTTCCCGCCACCGCCAGTCGCGGTGTAGGCCGCCCAGTCGTTGAACTGACCCAGCAATTGCTGGCCGGTCTGCGCGGAGGAAACATCGGGCGCGAAACCGATAAGGAGCACGGCAAGTAGAATACGGCGGGCGAACATCTTTATCGCATCCTGATCTCGGCAGCGGCTGCTACCTGCAAATTGGCGCGGTGTGGGCTGGAAGCCCTTGAGGGATAGTGGGCCGCGAATTCCTGACAACAGGTAAAAATTGGCGGAATTTAGAAAAGAAGGATTCACAGTGACACGGAAGGATCAGCTCTGCTCCGCCTTGAGACGGCCGAGCGCGTCCTGAGCGGCATGCCTGTGGCTGTCCGTGATGTGGCTGCCGACCGCCAGCAGAGCGGCGGAAAGAACGCCGGCATCGTCCGCGAGACCGAACAGGGGCAGAAAATCGGCGACCGCGTCAAAAGGCACCACGAAATACACCAGCGCCCCAAGCAGGGTCAGGCGCACGGTGTGCGGCGTCTGCCGGTCGAACGCGCAGTAATAGGCGGTCAGCGCCTGTTCGGCAAAAGGGAGCCGCGCCGCAAGGCGACGAAGCTTCGGCCAGAAGCCTTTGCGAACCAGCCGTTCCTGTTCCGCAAGATCGAGTTCCTGCGCTTCGGTATGCGTCATCACATCAATTCCTGCTGGAGGTCGAGTGATCGCCGGCTATGCGGTCGATCCTGTTGGCGAGGTCTACATCGCGGCTGGTCAGGCCGCCGGCATCATGGCTGGTGAGCGAGATGAGCACCCGATCATAGCTGTTGCTCCAGTCCGGGTGATGGTTCATGCGCTCCGCCGCCATGGCGACCCGGGTCATGAAGGCAAATGCTGCCGGGAAATCGGCGAATCGGAATGCCTTGCTGAGGCGCTTCCCGTCCTCGATCAGTGTCCACCCGGACGTGGTCGCGAGGGCGTCATCGAGGTCCTTGCCAATCAGCTTCGTCATCGGCCTCTCCGCCATCATCGCAGCCGCTGAACGGGTAGAACTGCTCGCATATATAGGGCCCGCCGCCCGTAGACGCACGGGAAGAGAACAATGCGAAGCCCTTGGGCTCGAAAACCTCGCCGCTGGCCGCCGCGGCATTTGCAGACAGCCAGGAAGCGACCGCTTCCGCACTGACTCCCCGCAGACGCGCCAAAGTGACGTGCGGGGTGTACTTCCGCGTCTCGGGCGGGAGGCCCAGACGGCGCATCAGCCGCTCCTGCGCCTCTTGAAGCTCGAACAGGGCGTCGCCCCCGTCCACCCTCGCATAGATGGACCGAGGCCGTGAGCCGCCGAAGGCGTCCACACCGATGAGGCGCAAGGCGAACGGCGCCACGTGGCTGCTATCCAGCAGCGCTGAGGCCTCCTCGGCGACACGATCGTCGACATCGCCCAGAAAGCGCAAGGTGACGTGGTAGTTCTCGGGCTCACCCCAGCGCGCGCCGGGCAGGCCGCCCCGCAGCAGGGACAGCCTCAATGGAAGCGGTCCGGGCAGCTTCAGCGCGGTGAACAGGCGCGGCAAGACCAATCCTCCCTAGGAGCCGCGCTCGACACGGTCGAGAAATCTCTCCACCGTCGGCATTATCCGTTCGACGATGACCTGCACGCCCTCGGCGGTGGGATGAAGCCCGTCCGGGAGGTTCAGGCGCGCCTGTCCCACCACCCCGTCAAGGAAGAAGGGGTACAGCACGAGGCCGTATTGCTTCGCGAGATCGGGGTAGATGGCATCGAATGTCTCGTAATAGCCGGGCCCCAGATTGCGCGGCGCGTACATGCCTGCCAGCAACACGGGGATGTTGCGCGCCTTCAGCCGGTCAAGGATGCTTGCCAGGTATTTCCGGGCGGCGGCGGGATCGAGGCCGCGCAGCGCATCGTTGGCGCCGAGTTCCAGGATGACACCATCCGTCCCCTCGGGAACCGCCCAGTCCAGGCGCTGCGCACCGCCCGCTGTCGTGTCGCCGGAGACGCCGGCATCCGCCACGGAGACATCGCGCCCCTTGGCCTGCAGGGCCTTCTGAAGCACGGCCGGAAAACCCTGCCCGGGCTGCAACCCGTAGCCGGCCGTGAGGCTATCTCCCAGCGCCACCAGCTTGATCGTACGAGCCATTGCAACCTCTGGTGAAATGAACAGGCACATGCAAAGCGCCACCAAAACCCCAGCCATCCGGCTGAGGCGTCCACCGGATCGTGACTGGCCGGTCGGCGTTCCGTTCTCCATATGGCAGGCTCCAGATGCGGGATTTCGGGTGATTGATGGCCATCGACATCGAGGGCGTGAATTTGAGCCTTGGCCGCGGAGCGGGCCGCGTCCACATTCTCAAGGATGTTTCGCTGCACATAGATAGGGGCCAGACCCTTGGCCTCACAGGCCCCTCGGGATCGGGAAAATCATCCCTTTTGATGGTGCTCGCCGGGCTGGAAAAGCCCGACAGCGGCAGCGTTTCGGTGCTCGGCACCGAAATCACCGCGCAGGACGAGGACAGCCTTGCCCGATTCCGCGGCCGTCACATCGGCGTGGTGTTCCAGAGTTTCCACCTGATCCCTACCATGACCGCCCTCGAAAACGTGGCCGTGCCGCTCGAACTCGCCGGCGTGGGCGACGCCCGGGAACGCGCGATCATCGAACTCGAAGCCGTGGGCCTTTCGGCTCGCGCAGGGCATTACCCGGCCCAGATGTCGGGCGGCGAGCAACAGCGCGTGGCCCTTGCTCGTGCCCTTGCGCCCGGTGCCGAGATCCTCGTTGCCGACGAGCCCACCGGCAATCTTGATGAAACGACCGGCGGGACCATCGCGGACCTCATCTTCTCCACGACCCGCAAGCGCGGGGCCACACTGGTCCTCGTGACGCACGACCCGGCGCTCGCACGCCGGTGCGACCGCGTTGTTCGCATGCGCAGCGGCGTCATCGAGCCGGCCACCTCGGTGGCCGCGTGACGGCATTGCCCTTGTCGCTCCGCCTGGCGCTGCGCGAACTGCGCGGCGGCCTCACCGGATTTCGCATCTTCGTCGCGTGTCTCGCGCTTGGCGTGGCCGCCATTGCCGGCATCGGCTCGGTGGCGCGCGGCCTGAACGACGGGCTCTCCCGCGAAGGGCGCGCCATCCTGGGCGGCGACGCATCCTTCTCGCTCGTCCATAGGGAAGCGTCGCCGGACGAGCTTCTCTTTCTCAAGGGGCAAGGCACCGTCTCCACCGTGGCCACGCTGCGGTCCATGGTGCGCGCAGAGAGCGGCGAAGCGGCCTTGGCCGAACTCAAGGCGGTCGACGACGTCTACCCGCTCGCGGGATCGCTGGTGACCAACCCGCCCCGTCCGCTGGCCGAACTTCTGGGTGAGCGCAATGGCTTCTATGGCGCCGTCGTGGACAGCGCCATGCTCGGACGGCTCAACATCGAGCCCGGTGCCAGGATCCGGCTCGGCAGCATCGACATCGAGATTCGCGCGGAACTGTCCACCGAACCTGATGCGCTGTCGGACGGCATCGGCCTCGGGCCCCGCGTCTTCGTCTCGCGGGATGCGCTCGCCGCGAGCGGCCTGATCACGCCGGGCAGCCTTGTGCGCTGGAACTACCGCGTGGCCGTGCCTGAAGATGTCGATCCGGATGGCGTGGTGGAGCGCGCGAACGAGCAGTTTCCGCAGGCCGGCTGGCGCGCCCGCACCCGCGACAATGCGTCGGAACGGCTGACCCGCAACATCGCCCTGTTCAGCCAGTTCCTGACCCTTGTCGGCCTGACCGCGCTGCTGGTCGGCGGCGTTGGCGTCGCGAATTCGGTCAGCGCCTATGTGGAACGCAAACGCGAGACCATCGCGGTGCTGAAATGCATGGGGGCACCGGGCCGGCAGGTGTTCGGCATCTACCTTGCCCAGATCCTGCTGATCTCGGTGCTCGGCATTACCATCGGCCTCCTGATCGGCGCCGCCCTGCCCTTCGTGGTGGACTGGGCGTTCGCGGCCTTTGTTCCCCTTCCTTTCGAGCCGGGTCTTGAGGTCGGCCAGCTTGGCATCGCCGCAGCGTTCGGCCTTCTGGTCGCGATGCTGTTCGCGGTCTGGCCTCTTGGCCGGGCGCATGAACTGCCGGTCTCCGCGCTGTTCCGCGACCATGTGGCGGAGGGCGGCTCCCGCTGGCCGAAGCCGCTTTATATTGTGCTGACCGGGACCATCCTGGTGGCGCTGCTCGTGCTGACGGTCGCCGCCTCCTTCGACCGCAGGGTCGCGATCGCGTTTCTCGTGGCCGCTGCCGGCACGTTGGCCCTCCTGCGCGTGGTCGCGTTCGGCCTGGCCGCCTTGGCAAGGCGGGCTCCACGTCCGCGCACCGCGACGGCGCGCCTCGCTTTGGCGAACATCCACCGACCCGGGGCGCTGACCCCTTCCGTGGTGCTGTCGCTCGGGCTCGGCATCGCCCTGCTGGTGACGGTCACGTTAATCGACTCCAGCATCCGCCACCAGCTGGCCTCCAGCCTTCCCGAGCGAGCGCCCAGCTTCTTCTTCATCGACATTCCCAACACCGACGCCCCGGCCTTCACCGCCTTCCTTCGAGATCAGGCACCCAAGGGCGAGATCACCGAAGTGCCCATGCTTCGCGGGCGGATCACTCAACTGAAGGGGCAGAGCACGGAGAACTACCCCGCCGGCGAGGCGGAATGGGTGCTGCGCGGCGACCGCGGGCTTACCTTCTCCGACACGCTCCCCGAGGGTTCGCAGATCACTGCCGGCACCTGGTGGGACGCGGGGCACACAGGCGACAATCTCGTCTCGTTCGAGACCGATCTCGGCCGCGAGCTTGGCCTCCAGGTCGGCGACACGATGGTCGTCAACGTCCTCGGACGCGAGATCACGGCGCGGATTGCGAACTTCCGCACGGTGGATTGGGAAAACCTTGGGATCAACTTCGTGATGGTGTTCTCGCCGAACTCCTTCGCGGGAGCACCCTACCAGACGCTTGCCACGCTCACCCTCGCGGACGGCGCGGAAACTGCGGAACGTGCCCTATTGCGCGAGGCCGCCGCGCAGTTCCCCAACATCATCTCTGTCCGCGTCAAGGATGCGCTGGCCACCATCGCGGATCTGGCCGGCAAGCTGGTCCTCGGCATCCGCGCTGCCAGCGGCATCACGATCCTCGCAAGCGTCCTCGTCCTGGCCGGCG
This sequence comes from Terrihabitans rhizophilus, assembly GCF_033898525.1. Lineage (NCBI taxonomy): Bacteria > Pseudomonadati > Pseudomonadota > Alphaproteobacteria > Hyphomicrobiales > Terrihabitans > Terrihabitans rhizophilus. The sequence goes on from NZ_JAXAFJ010000004.1 coordinate 45,324, forward strand.
CGCTTGCGGCAGGCCATCGCTACCGGCTCTACGACGCCATGATCCTGAAAACGCTGGGCGGGACGCGTCGCCAGATCCTCACGGCCTTCACGCTGGAATACCTGCTGATCGGCGCCGCCTCCGGCCTGGTAGGCCTTTTGGCGGGTGCGCTGTCGGCATGGGTCGTGGTGACCCGACTGATGAAGATGGAGTTCCACGCAGACCCGCTGGCAACCGGGCTCGTCACGCTGCTCGCGGTCGTGGTCACGGTAGCGCTCGGCCTGGCCGGAACGTGGCGGCTCGCGCGGCTGAAACCCGCCCGTGTTCTGCGAGATCTTTAGCTAAGTCGCGTGCTCGTGAGAGAAAACCGGGACGCTTCCCGTAGAATTACGCTTGTTGCACCTGAACCGATCACCCATATTCACGACTGAGATCCCGCGCCCATGAAATGCGGGGTAACAAAGGGACGATAAATCTATGGCTAACTTCGACCGCTATGGGAATGCCCGCCTCGGCGCAGGCGCCCGCACGGAGGCCGGGGTCATCGATCAGGGCCTCCGGTCCTATATGGGTTCCGTCTATAATTACATGACGATCGGCCTGGCCATCACCGGCCTGGTCGCCATCGGCGCCTTCATGGCTGCCGTGACGGACAATCCGGCCGGCGCCGCCGCGCAGTACCGCGATGGCGTGTACCTGACGAGCATCGGCTACGCGCTTTTCGTGAGCCCGCTGAAGTGGGTCATCATGCTGGCGCCCCTGGGCATGGTCTTCTTCCTGTCGGCACGCCTCAACAGCATGTCGGTCGGCGCAGCACAGGCCGCGTTCTGGACGTTCGCCGGCCTCATGGGTCTCTCGCTTTCGACGATCTTCCTCGTCTACACGGGTGAGTCGATCGCGCGGGTGTTCTTCATCACGGCCGCTGCCTTCGGTGCGCTGAGCCTGTTCGGCTACACGACGAAGCGGGACCTCTCGGCATTCGGCACCTTCCTGGTGATGGGCCTGTTCGGCCTGATCATCGCCATGCTGGTGAACATCTTCCTGCAGAGCTCGATGATGCAGTTCATCATCTCTGTGGCAGGCGTGCTCGTGTTCTCGGGTCTCACGGCCTATGACACGCAGCGCATCAAGGAGATGTACTACGCCGAGGCTGACGGCACCTCGCTGGGCCGCATGGCCATCAGCGGCGCGCTCGCCCTGTACCTCGACTTCATCAACCTCTTCACCATGCTGCTGTCGCTGTTCGGCAATCGCGAGTGATGCAGGTCCGCTGAAAAGAACAGAAAGCCCCGGCACAGTCCGGGGCTTTTTTGTATGCTGAGGCATGATCCGTGCCTCGTCTCCCGCCGACATTTCACACATCACCCGCATCTACGCGGAGGCCGTTCTGCACGGCACCGCGACATTCGAGCTTGTACCCCCGGATGACGCGGAGATGGCACGGCGGCGCGCCTCGCTCCTGGAGAGCGGTTTTCCCTTCCTCGTCGCGGATCTCAGCGGCGAGATTGCGGGATACGCCTACGCCGCCTCCTTCCGCTCCCGGCCTGCCTACGCCTTCACGGTCGAGAATTCGATCTATGTCGCCCGGGCCTGGCAGGGGAAGGGCATCGGCGGCGCGCTGCTGAACGCGCTGATCGCCGCGTGCGAGATGCGCGGTTTCCGGCAGATGATCGCCGTCATCGGGGACAGCGCCAATGAGGGATCGGTCGCGCTCCACGCGCGGGCCGGTTTCGAGATGATCGGCACGGCGCGTGCGGTCGGCCGCAAGCACGGCCAGTGGCTGGATACCCCGATGATGCAGCGGTCGCTGGGCACCGGGGCCCATCAGCCGCCGGAGGATGAACCGACCGGCTGAGCGGGTTCGACGGAACTCAAAGCTCGGTGCTGGGCTTCTTCTGGTCTGTACTCTTTCAGACCGGAGAAGCTCATGGACCTCGGAAAGATCCTCCAAAGCGTGCTCGGTGGGCAGCTTTCGCAGGGTGGCGGCGGATTCGGCAGCGGAAGCGCCGGACGCAGCACATCTGGAAACGACTTGGGCAGCCTCGGCGAAGGCCTCGGCGGCGGCGGCTATCAGAGCCAGCCGGATCCACGTTCATCCGGAGGCGGCCTCGGGGGGCTTGGTGGCCTCGGCGGGCTCGGCGGCCTTGGGGGACTTGGAGGCATGGGGTCCGGCGGGCTCGGTGGCGGGCTCGGAGATCTAGCCTCGCGAGTCCCGGGCGGCCTCGGTGGTCTCGCGGCCGGTGGCGGCCTCCTGTCGATCCTGCTGGCGGGGCGCAAGGGACGCAGCGGCGGTGGGCTCCGTGATGGCGGGGGCCTCATCCGCGCTGGCGGCCTCGCCGTGCTCGGCACGCTTGCCTACAAGGCCTACAAGAACTGGGAAGCGCAGCAAGGCGCTGTCACCACCCCGCCCCCGGCAAGCCTCCCGACCGAAGCTCCTCCCCGGGGCAGCGGCTTCCACATCGAGGAAGAAAAGGACGGCGAGGGCCGCGAGCTCGGCGTTGCGCTCGTGCAGGCCATGATCTCCGCCTCGAAGGCCGATGGCCATCTCGATGGCGAGGAAGGCGTCAAGATCCAGCAGCAGATCGCAGAACTCGGCCTGACCGGCGAGGAGAAGGGTTTCCTGATGGACGCCATCGGCAAGCCTTCCGATGCTGCGGCCATCGCCCGCCTGTCGCGCAGCCGTGAGCAGGGCTCAGAGCTCTACGTGGCCTCGCGTGCCGCCATCGGCACGCCCGACACGCCGGAAGAGATCGCGTATCTCGACCGTCTCGTGGCCCTTCTGGACCTTCCCCCGGATCTCGTCTCGCACCTCGACGCACAGGTTGATGCAGCGAGCCGCAGCCTTCCCTCTGCCTGAACATTCAAGCGAACAAAGGATCTTCGAAATGGGTATTCTCGGAAAAATCATGAGCTCGATCTTCGGCGGCCCGGCGACGGCCGCACCTGCACAACCGGCTCCCGGCTCCACGCAAGCCGGAGCATCGACGTCCACCACCACCAGCCCCAGCGGCGGCGTCGCGCAGCCGGGGATGGCAGCAGGTTCCGCAGGAAGCGCGGCAACGCCCTCCGCGACCTCGGGCACCGGCAGCCCGGCCTCCATTCCCGGCGGCGGCCAGAACGTCGATGTCGAAGCCATCATGGAGGAGAAGGTGAAGGCGAAGGGCCAGCAGCTGAACTGGCGCACCTCCATCGTGGACCTGATGAAGGCGCTCGATCTCGATTCCAGCCTGGCAGCGCGCAAGGAACTGGCGCAGGACCTGAACTACACCGGCGATACCGATGACTCTGCCACGATGAATATCTGGCTGCACAAGCAGGTCATGGCGAAGCTGGCGGCGAACGGCGGCAAGGTGCCTGCCGACCTCCAGGGTTGATGCCCTTGGCCCGCGGCGTCGTTCGCGGGCCATCCACCCCCGGAATACACTGGAAAAACGCGACCATCGGCGTTAAGCCGTCATCATGAGCGAAACGACGAAGAACAAGCTGGCCGCGCTTCAGGAGCGGCTTATCGAGGCCCAGAAGATTCTGGTGATGCAGGCGGCGGAGGCCGACGTGCTGCCCTCGGACAATGCGCTGCGCAAGATCGCGGATCTTGAGCTGACCATCAGCGCTGTGGAAGCCCTCTCTGACGAGAGCTAGGCTCTAGCCTGCGACAAGGCGGACCTTCCGGTCCAGCACGGCGAGCACCCGATCCAGTTCGTTGCCGCGCTTCAGGATAAGACCTGTCGCGGCCACCACCGAATACATGCCCTGCCGCTGGCGAAGCGCAGGGTTTTTCTCGATCCTGTACAGCGGCATCTCGCCCATGTGCCGGAACAGCGAGAACACGGCCCGCTCCTTCAGCATGTCGATGGCGTAATCGCGCATCTCTCCGGACGCGACCAGACGGCCGTAGACGTTGAGAATGTCGCGCAATTCGTGGCGATTGAAGGAGACCGTGAGGGGAGCCGCCGCCGTTGCCGCAGTGTCCGTCTGCTGCCCGTTCCGGCGGTCGCGGAAACTGTCCAGCGCTTCGATATCACCCATGCGCACCTCGTTTTCATCCCGCTGTCATGATCGTACCGGGAGGGGTCGGGTTCAAGGGGTATGGGCGCGCACGGGCACTTGAGCGTGCTCTTCGTTCTCAAAGGAAGTCACGCCCTCAACACGCCGCCAACTTTCTTATTTCCGCCGCGATGCAGCCCTTCGGCCGCCGCACCCGTTGGGCACATTGTGGATGTTGCCTCGGTGCCCGGTCATCCAGATCGTCCGTTTCCAGCCCCCCAGCCCCAAGGCGGTTAGGGTGGCCGGGTCTACCGATCCCTGCCATCGTCAGATAGGCAGATCCTGAGAGGGCCGGTTCGCCGGCCCCTTTTTTTGTCCGGAGCTCAATGCGCGGCGAAGCCGAGGATGGCGCCCGGCATGCTGCCGGAGCCTTCCTGCACCACGACGACGAAGTGGTCGGCATCGGCCGGCACCACTTCTTCCCGCGCGATGGCGAAATGCGCGGACTTGCCGGTCCAGGAGCCGAGGCGCGTCATCTTCCGCACCACGTTCGTGTATGTCAGCGTGTGGTGCGCATTCTGGCCGCGCTCCACCGTCACGCTCTTGCTGCGCGATACGGCGAACAGCCACACCTCCGCTTCACCGGCAGGTGCATGGTCACCGACCTCGACATCTATCTGGCCGTCGGCGTCCTGCACCCGGATCGCGGCAGGATGCTCCGGCCGGGCGGACGCGTGCTGGATCGCCTGTTCGAGCCCCGCCTTGTCGCTTCCGATGATGGATTGCGTGCCGTTTACGACAATCTGCGGCGTGTAGACCTTGCGCTCGCTGCGGGCGAGCGCGTAGGCGCGCTGGCGGGCCGTATGCGCCGAACTGCCGAGCGTGTCCTTCCAGCCCAGATAATCCCAGTAATCCACCGGGAAGGTCAGGAGCAGCACATCGCCCTTGACCGCCTTCTCCGCCGCCAGGCGATCCCCCTTCGGGCTCACGGCGCAGCCCTGGCTGGTGAACAGCTCAAGCAGGACCGGCTCCGCCGCGCAGGGCGCGGCAGCCAAGGTCACGAGGAACGGCAGAGCCGAGAAGCTGGGAAGGGAAAAGGACATGCGGGATAAATAAGCCAGCCTCGCGCCCGTGGTGGTCACGAGCGCGAGAGAGGCATGATTCAAGCGGCGAGCGAGCGCAGCACGTAGTGCAGGATGCCGCCGTTGCGGAAATATTCGAGCTCCTCATAGGTGTCGATCCGGCAAACGACCGGCACCTCCTTCACCTCGCCAGACTCGTATGTGATGCGGGCCAGAAGCACATCGCGCGGCTTCAGGCCTTCGGCGAGGCCGTGGATCGTGACCGTTTCCTTGCCGGTTAGGCCAAGCGAGGTCCAGCTCGTGCCCGCGTCGAATACCAGGGGCACCACGCCCATGCCAACGAGATTGGAGCGGTGGATGCGCTCGAAACTTTCCGCGATGACGGCGCGAATGCCGAGGAGCACGGTGCCCTTGGCCGCCCAGTCGCGCGAGGAGCCGGTGCCGTATTCCTTGCCGGCGAAGACGACGAGCGGCACGCCCTCCCCCTTGTAGCGCATGGCGGCGTCGAAGATCGGCATCTGCTCGCCCGACGGCTCATGCACCGTGACGCCACCCTCCACGCCCGGAACCATCTGGTTCTTGATACGGATATTGGCGAACGTACCGCGCATCATGACCTGATGATTACCGCGCCGCGTGCCGTACTGGTTGAAGTCCTGCGGCCGCACCTGATGATCGCGCAGATAGGTGCCGGCGGGGCTGCCTTGCTTAATCGAGCCTGCCGGCGAGATGTGGTCCGTCGTGATGGAATCGAGGAACAGGCCCAGGATGCGCGCGTCGTCGATGTCCTCGACCGGCACCGGCGTCTTCGTCATGCCCTCGAAATAAGGCGGGTTCTGCACATAGGTCGAGCGACTGTCCCACGGGAAGGTCAGCCCGCTGGAGATTTCGATCGCCTGCCAGTTCTCGTCGCCCTTGAAGACATCGGCATAGCGCGTGGCAAAGATCTCCTTCGTCACGTTTTCGCGGATGTACTCGGCCACTTCCTGCGAGCTTGGCCAGATGTCGCGCAGATAGACCGGCTGGCCGTCCGAACCGGTGCCGAGGGGATCGTTGACGAGGTCAATCTGCAGCGAGCCGGCCAGCGCATAGGCAACGACCAGCGGCGGCGAGGCCAGGTAGTTGGCGCGTACGTCCGGATTCACGCGGCCTTCGAAGTTGCGATTGCCCGAGAGCACCGCCGCGGCAACCACGTCGTTTGCGTTGATGGCCTCCGAGATCGGCTCGGGCAGAGGGCCGGAATTTCCGATGCAGGTGGTGCAGCCGAACCCGACGAGGTTGAAGCCGAGCGCGTCGAGATCCTTCTGCAGGTCGGCCTTCTTGAAATAGTCCGCCGCCACCTGCGAGCCCGGTGCCAGCGAGGTCTTGACCCAAGGCTTGCGGGTCAGGCCCTTGGCCACGGCGTTGCGGGCCAGCAGGCCGGCGCCGATCATGACGCTGGGGTTCGAGGTGTTGGTGCAGGAAGTGATGGCCGCGATGACCACGTCGCCATGGCCGATCGTGTAGTCCTCGCCCTCCACGGGGAAGCGCTGCCCGGCCTGCCCGTCCTTCTTGAATTCGGAAGCCATCGAGCCGAGGAAGCCGGCTTTCGTCTCCGAAAGCAGCACCCGGTCCTGCGGGCGCTTCGGGCCCGCGAGCGAGGGCTCGACGCTGTCGAGATCGAGTTCCAGCAGGTCGGTGAACACCGGGTCCGGCGTCTCGGGCGTCCAGAACATGCCCTGCGCCTTCATATACGCCTCGACCAGCGCCACGCGATCCTGCGTGCGGCCGGTCTGGGAGAGGTAGCGCAGGGTTTCCACGTCCACGGGGAAGAAGCCGCAGGTGGCGCCGTATTCCGGCGCCATGTTCCCGATGGTGGCGCGGTCCTCGAGCGCCAGCGCACCAATGCCGGGGCCGAAGAACTCCACGAACTTGCCGACCACTCCCTTCTTGCGCAGCATCTGCGTGACGGTGAGCACGAGGTCGGTCGCGGTGACACCCTCGCGCAGCTTGCCGGTGACGCGGAAGCCGACGACCTGCGGGATCACCATGGACAGCGGCTGGCCGAGCATGGCCGCCTCGGCCTCGATGCCGCCGACGCCCCAGCCGAGCACGGCAAGGCCATTTACCATGGTGGTGTGGCTGTCGGTGCCGACCAGCGTGTCGGGATAAGCGAGCGTCTCGCCGTTCTCGTCCTTCGTCCAGACCGTCTGGGCGAGATATTCCAGATTCACCTGATGGCAGATGCCGGTGCCCGGCGGCACGACGCGGAAATTGTCGAAGCTCTGCTGCGCCCACTTCAAGAAGCGATAGCGTTCTCCATTGCGCTGGTATTCGAGCTCCACATTGTGCGCGAAGGCGGTGGGCGAACCGAACTCGTCCACGATTACCGAATGGTCGATCACGAGATCCACCGGCACCAGCGGATTGATGAGGCGCGGATTGCCGCCCAGGGCGTTCATGGCGTCGCGCATGGCGGCAAGGTCCACCACCGCCGGCACGCCGGTGAAGTCCTGCATCAGCACGCGCGCCGGACGGAAGGCGATCTCGGCATTGCTGGAGCGTTCGGCCAGCCAGCCGGCGATGGCGCGGATGTCGTCCGCCTTCACCGTGCGCCCGTCCTCGAAGCGCAAGAGGTTCTCCAGCAGCACCTTCATGGAGACGGGAAGCTGCGAAATCCCCGCGAGCCCGTTTCGCTCCGCCTCGACAAGGCTGTAATAGACGTAGGTCTTGTCACCGGCCGTGAGCGTCTTGCGGCATTTGAAACTGTCGAGGGAAGACGTGGTCACGATGGCTGGCCCTTTCGCCGGACGGCTCGCCGAGGTGTGCTCCCGGCTTGAAAATCACTGGCCCGGACGGTGCGGAACCCGCACCGGGGCCAACTCTGCATTCAGTATAGGCACCGCCTTCGAATCCTTCCAGACAAAGGCGCGCCCCGTGCGGTGTGATCTGGCATGCGCCTGAAGGCAGAGCGTCTTTCTATCGAGCGTGGCGAGCGTCTGGTCCTGCGCGGGGTCTCGTTCGATCTCGGCCCCGGCGATGCGCTGGTGGTGACGGGACCGAACGGCGCCGGCAAATCCACTCTGCTGCGAGCTCTGGCCTATCTCCTGCCGGCAGACGAGGGACGCGTAGTTCTGGAGGGTATGCCGGAAGAGACACTGCCCGCCGAGCACGTCCATCTGCTCGGTCATGCCGACGCGGTGAAGGGAGCGCTGACGGCGCTGGAAAACCTCGATCTATGGGCGGGCCTGCTGGGCGGCTCAGGCAGCGAACCCTCCGATGCCCTGGAGGCCGTAGGCCTTGGCCATGCCGGCGATCTCCCGGCCAGCGTCCTGTCCGCTGGTCAGCGGCGCCGCCTCTCCATGGCTCGCCTTCTCGTCGCCCGCCGCGCCGTCTGGCTGCTCGACGAACCCGCCACCGCGCTCGACACCGATGGCTTGTCGCGCCTTGCCCACCTTGTTGCCGGTCATCGCTCCGAGGGCGGCATTGTGGTGGCCGCGACCCATGCCGATCTTGGCTGGCCGGGCGAGACCCGCATGGTTCTGGGTCAAGCCGTATGACGGGCGTGCTCTTGGCCGTCATGCGGCGCGATTTCCTGCTGCTGCTCCGCTCGGGAGGCGGCTTCGGCCTGCCGCTCGTGTTCTTCCTCAGCGTCGTCGCCGTCACGCCCTTCGCCATCGGCCCGGACCTTGTCCTGCTGGCGCGTATCGGCCCGGCCATCCTGTGGATTGCGGCGCTGCTGTCCACGCTCATCGGGCTCGACCGGCTGTTCGGCGCGGATGCGGAAGACGGCTCCCTCGATCTGCTGTTCGCAGCACCGGCCCCCCTGCCTCTCATCGTGCTGGCCAAGATCGCCGCGCACTGGCTGGCGACCGGCCTGCCGCTCGCGGTTGCGGCGCCGCTGCTCGGCCTGCTGCTGAACCTCCCCGGCCCTACGCTTGGGGCTGTCACCCTGACGCTGTTGATCGGCACGCCGGCGCTGACGCTTCTTGGTGCTGTCGGCGCAGCCCTGACCGTGGGGCTGAAGCGCGGCGGACTGCTGCTGCCCGTGCTGGTGATGCCACTGACCGTGCCGGCCGTCATCTTCGGAGTTGCGGCCACGGAGAACGCCGTCTCCGCAAACCCAGTGTTCGCTCCCATGGCACTCCTGCTCGGCGTGACCCTGGCCAGCCTTGTGCTGGCGCCGATCGCCGCAGCCGCCGCGCTACGGGGGGCGCAGGGGTGAGCGCGCCATTGCCAGCCCCCGGAGGCGCCGCTACACCGCAGGGCATGATCTCGCTCGCCAACCCTGCCCGGTTCGGGGCCATCGCGGCACGGCTGCTGCCCTGGCTGTGGGGCGCGACCGGGCTGCTGCTGGCTGTCGGCATGTGGCAGGCCTTTTTCGTGGCGCCGGCGGACTACCAGCAGGGCGACACCGTCCGCATCATGTTCATCCACGTGCCGGCTGCGTGGCTGTCGCTGATGGCCTGGACCATCATGTCGGCGGCGAGCCTCGGCGTGCTGGTCTGGCGGCATCCGCTGGCCGATGTCGCAGCCGGAGCCGCCGCACCTTTGGGCGCTGCCTTCACCCTGATCGCGCTCGTCACAGGTTCGCTTTGGGGGCGCCCGATGTGGGGAACCTATTGGGTGTGGGACGCGCGGCTGACTTCCGAGCTCGTCCTGTTCCTGATGTATCTCGGCGTCATCGCGCTTCGCGCTGCGATGGACGAGCCGGCCCGCGCCGCACGCCTTGTTGCGATCCTGACCTTGGTCGGGTTCGTCAACATACCCATCGTCAAGTTCTCGGTGGACTGGTGGAACACGCTGCACCAGCCGGCCTCGGTGTTCCGGGCCGGCGGATCGACCATCCACCCGTCCATTCTCGTTCCGCTGCTGGTGAACGCCATCGCCTTCACGCTGCTGTTCTTCAGCCTGCATCTCTCCGGGATGCGGACGGAATTGATCCGGAGGCGGCTGCGCGGCCTGCGGCTGCGCGCGGCAAGGAGCGGCGCGTGACCCATGCCGGCTTCATCGTCGCCGCCTATCTGTTCACCGGCGCGGTGCTGACCGCACTCGTGGTCTGGAGCGTGGTGGAACATCGGCGCCAGCGTTCCGCGCTCGCAAAGCTCGAGGCCCGTCTGGGACGGAGCGACGCGGAATGAGCGGCCGACGGCTTCTGCTCGCCGTGCCGGCGCTGATCGTTCTCGGCCTCTGCGTGCTTTTCTATGTCAGGCTCTTCGCGGGCGATCCCTCGGCCATTCCGTCGGCGCTGATCGGGCGGCCGGCGCCGGAGTTCACGTTGCCCCCGTTGGAGGGGCTGACGGAAAAGGACGGCACGCCCGTTCCCGGCCTGTCCCGCGCAGATCTCGGCAATGGCCGCATCACCATCGTCAATGTGTGGGCCTCATGGTGCGCACCGTGCCGTCAGGAGCATCCCCTGCTGATGCGGCTGTCCGAGCTCGGGCGGGCCCGCATCGTGGGCATCGCCTACAAGGACGAGCCGGACAATGCGCGGGGCTTCCTGCAGGAGCTGGGCAACCCGTTCGCCGCCATCGGCATGGACAAGGCCGGCCGCGCCGCCATCGATTGGGGCGTCTATGGCGTGCCTGAGACCTTCATCATCGGGAAGGACGGCCGCATCGCCTACAAGCATATCGGCCCGTTGAGCGAGGCCGCGCTGACGGAGATCATCCTGCCGGAGATCGAGAAGGCGGAACGCGGCACGGCGCAGGCGGGTCTGCGCTGAAGCGCACCAAGTGAGTGCCTCATCCTGAGCTTGTCGAAGGATGCTCGCCGGGCGCTGCTATGCGCTCTTCCCGAAGATCCTTACAGGCTTACCAATAGCCGCGAGGACACGGCGTATGGGTCCCGGCCTTCGCCGGGACGCGCGGAAGTTCAACATCGGCGTCCCGGCGTAGGCCGGGACCCATACCCTCCGCTTCTCCGCCGGAACTCCGATCCATCATCCTTCGACAAGCTCAGGATGAGGGTGAGAATCCTGTAACCGCGAAACCCTACAGGTGCTCCGGCGCAGTGCCTTCCGGCGCGGCGTGGCGCTGAAGCAGCGGGAACTGCGACGCGGCGAAGATGAAGGTCAGCGGGAACACGCCCCAGACCTTGAAGCCGACCCAAAAATCCGTCGAGAAATTGCGCCAGATGATCTCGTTCAGAATGGCGAGGAAGACGAAGAACAGGCCCCAGCGGAAGGTCAGCTTGCGCCAGCCCTCTTCCGTGAGGTTAAACGCGGAATCGAAGACCACGGCGAGGAACGACTTGCCGAAGAAGAGGCCACCCAGAAGCACCACGGCGAACAGTGTGTTCACGATGGTCGGCTTCAGCTTGATGAACAGCTCGTCGTGCAGATAGAGCGTCAGCCCGCCGAACACGAGAACCACCACGCCCGTGACCAGCGGCATGGTTGGCACGCGGCGGATCAGGATCCACGAGACGATCAGCGAGACTGCCGTCGCGGCCATGAACAGCGCAGTGGCCATGAACAGGCCGGCACGGCCATTGCTGAGGAAGAAGACCGCGAGCGGCCCCAACTCCAGCGCCAGTTTCAGCAGCGGATTGATGTGGCGCGGGGCTGTGGGTGTCACGGGTTCGGTCATGATTCCAGTCCCACAAGGGCGCGCGCAAAATCACGCGGAGCGAAAGGTTCGAGGTCGCCAACGCTCTCGCCGACGCCGATGAAATGGATCGGCAGGCCGAACTTCTCGGCGACCGCCACGAGGATGCCGCCGCGCGCAGTGCCATCCAGCTTGGTCATCACGAGACCGGTGACGCCCGCGGTCTTGCGGAACGCATCCACCTGGCTGAGCGCGTTCTGCCCGACGGTCGCGTCGAGCACGAGCAGAACCGCATGCGGCGCCGTCGCATCGACCTTGCGGATGACGCGGGTGATCTTTTCCAGCTCCTGCATCAGCTCCGTGCGGTTCTGAAGGCGGCCGGCCGTGTCGATCATCAGCACATCGGCCCCCGCCTCGCGCGCGCTCTCCATGGCCTCATAAGCAAGGCCCGAGGCATCGGCTCCGACCGGCTTGGTGACGATGGGCACGCCCGTGCGTTCCGCCCACACCCGCAACTGCTCCACCGCCGCCGCGCGGAAAGTGTCGCCGGCCGCGAGCCACACGCTCTTGCCCTCGGACCTGAATTTCTGCGTCAGCTTGCCGATCGTCGTCGTCTTGCCCGAACCGTTGACGCCCACCATCAGGATCACGAACGGCTTCTGCGCGGCGTCCACCACGAGGGGCTGCGCCACCTTCTGCAACGCCTTCTCGACTTCCGAAGCCACGACCGCGCGCACGCCCTGTGCGTCCAGACCACGCTCATGGCGCTGCCGGCCCACTTCCTCGGTGATGCGCATCGCCGTGTCGACGCCCAGATCGGCCTGGATCAGCAGGTCTTCCAGCTCGTCCAGCGTGGTCGCGTCGAGGCGCGACTTCGTGAATAGGTCCGTGATGCCGGTGCCCAGCCGGTCGGACGTGCGCTGAAGCCCTTCGCGAAGGCGGCCCAGCCAGCCGAACGAGCGCGCCTCAGCCGCAGGATCTTCCTGCAGCGGCTGCGGCGCGACCGCAGGCGCGAACAGTTCCGGCTCGGGCGCTGGGTGGGCCGGCTCAAAGCTCGCGTCGAGAGGCTCGGGCACTGGCTCGGGCTCGAACTCCTCTACCTCCGTTTCGGCAGGCTCCGGCATGGCGACGACATCCGGGATGTCCAGCGGCAGCGGCGTCTCGGGTACGCCGCCGGTCTCCGGGGCGGAGGGCTCCGGCTCGCGTTCGAACCGTTCGTCGATCTGCGGCTCCGGATCGTGCTCCGGCTGGACGGGAATGCCGAGAAGCCGGGAGAAGAAGCCGCGTTTTGGTGTCTCTGCCATCAGGCCGCCAAGAGATGTGCGCCGTCATGCCCGGCGATGGTGATGGGGATAAGGCTTCCGGTTTCCACCGGCCGGGCCAGCTTGACCACCGCAAAGCCCTCCGTGCGGCCGGTGTTCGGGTTCTCCGCGAGCACCCTCCGGCGCTGGCCGATTTCACCCGCAAGATGCCGGTGCAGGGCCTCGGAACCACGAATGCGCAGCCGCGCCGCGCGTTCGCGCGCGAGTTCGGTTGGCAGTTGCGGCATGCGGGCAGCAGGCGTGCCGGGGCGCGCCGAAAACGGGAACACATGCAGATGCGTCAGCCCGCATTCCTCCACGAGGTCCAGCGTTCGGCGGAAGGCCGCGTAGCTTTCGGTCGGGAAGCCGGTGATGAAGTCCGCCCCGAATACCATTCCAGGCCGCAGCCGCCGCAGCTTGGCGCAGAAGGCGATGGCATCCGCACGCAGATGGCGCCGCTTCATGCGCTTGAGAACGAGGTCGTCGCCGGCCTGCAGGGACAGATGGAGATGCGGCATCAGCCGTTCTTCCTCGGCGAAGGCGGCGAGCAGGTCATCGTCTGCTTCCACAGCGTCGATGGAGGAGATGCGCAGGCGCGGCAGTTCCGGCACGAGGCGCAGGATGGTGCGCACAAGGGTGCCGAGCGCAGGCCCGCCCGGCAGGTCAGCGCCATAGCTCGTGAGATCGACACCGGTCAGCACCAGCTCGGCGCAGCCATTGCGGGCGATGTGGCGAACCTGCTCGACCACCGCGCCCATCGGCACGGAGCGCGAAGGGCCGCGGCCATAGGGGATGATGCAGAACGTGCAGCGGTGGTCGCAGCCGTTCTGCACCTGCACGAAGGCGCGCGGCCGCCCTCCCCAGCCGTCGATGAGGTGCAAAGCGGTCTCGCGCACGGACATGATGTCGTCCACGCGCACCCGCTCCACGGCGTCGAGGCCGAAGGGCTGCTCCCACGTCCTGCTTTCGGCCTTGGCCGCGTTGCCCAACACCCCGGAGACTTCCGGCATGGCGGCATAGGTCTGCGGCTCGGTCTGTGCCGCGCAGCCGGTGACGACGATCTCCGAATGCGGGTTCAGCCGGCGCAAACGGCGGATGGCCTGCCGCGCCTGTCGCCCGGCTTCGGCGGTCACGGCGCAGGTGTTGACCACGATGAGGTTCTCGCGCCCGGCCTCTTCCGCCGCACGGCGGATGGCCTCGGACTCGTTCATGTTGAGCCGGCAGCCAAAGGTGACGACTTCAACGCTCACGCGGCGGTGCCCGCGAAGATGGCCGGATCGAAGGTGCCGGTGAACTCCGTCTCGGCCGGCCCCGTCATCAGGATGTGGCCGTCCTCGCGCCAGAGGACGTGCAGCGGGCCGCCGGGTAAAGTCACGGTGACCGAGCGCCCGGTGCGTCCGGTGCGTGCCGCCGAAACCGCCGTAGCGCAGGCGGCTGTGCCGCAGGCGCGCGTCAGGCCCGCACCGCGCTCCCACACCTTCAGGGTGATGGCGTCCGGTGCGGTGACGTGGGCCAGCGAAATGTTCGCCCGCTCGGGAAACAGCGCATCGAACTCGGCCACGGGGCCGAGCGTCAGCAGATCGTGTTCCTCAACGTCATCCACCCAGAAGATGGCGTGGGGATTTCCGACATTCGCCACGGAGGGGTTGTGCAGCGGCCCGATCTCGAGCGGCACCGCTCGGGTGTCCTCCACCTCGTGGGCCAGCGGAATGCTCTGCCAGTCGAAGCGTGGCACCCCCATGTCCACGGTGACGAGGTCGGGCGCGGAGCCGGCCGTCGCGATCAGCGTGCCGCCCGCCGAGCCGATTTCGAGGCGCCTTTTGCCCGTCTCCTGCATCACCAGCAGGGCGATACAGCGCGTGCCGTTGCCGCAAGCGCCCGATTCCGAGCCGTCGAGATTGAGGATTCGGGTGCGGAAGTCCTCGTCGCCGGTCGGCGGCTCCAGCGTCATCAACTGATCGAAGGTCAGGCCGGAGGCATAGATGGCGCGCGTCTCGTCCGGAGTGGGCGCAGGCGCGCCGTCCCGCAGGTCCACGACCAGAATCTCGTTGCCGAGGCCGTTCATCTTGACGAAGGGGCGGTTCGCGAGCGCGCTCATGGTCCGCATATAGGACGTAAGACGCGCAATGCGCTAGATTTTCAGCACCTGCCCGGGCCGGAAGGCCGTGAAGCGCTCATCCTCCACGCCATGCAGCGTGCGGGCTTCGGCAAGCGCCTGTTCCGGCGCATCCACGGCTTCCGCCGTCAGCTGGAACGTACCCCAGTGATGGCCGATGGCCTGCTGCGCTCCCAGCGCGAGGAACGCCCGCACCGCTTCATCGGGATTCATGTGCACATGCTTCATGAACCAGCGCGGCTCGTAGGCGCCGACCGGCAGGATCGCTAGGCGGAACGGACCATGCTCGCGGCCGTGACGCGAGAAGTTTTGGTCGTCGGCGAAGGCCGTGTCCCCAACATGATAGACCTTGCCCGCTGGCGTCTCGAACACGAAGCTGGCCCACAAGGCCTTGCGCCGGTCCCCCAGCCAGCGCGCCGACCAGTGCGCCGTCGGCACGAGCGTCACCGCCAGTCTTGGCGCGATCTCGACGCGGTCACCCCAGTCATAGGCTTCCGCGCTGATGGCCGGGTCATGCGTGCGCATGATCGTGTCATTGCCCAGCGGCGTAATGACACGCGGATTGTCGCGCTTCGCAAGCCGCGAAAGCGTGTTCGTGTCCATGTGGTCGTAGTGGTTGTGCGTCACGAGCACGGCGTGGATCTTGGGCAGGTCGTCGAAGAGGATGCCGGGCGGATTGTGCCGGGTCGGACCCACCACATCGAAGGGCGAGGCCCGGTCCGAGAACACCGGATCGACCAGCATGTTCATGCCGGCTGTCTGGATCAGGAACGAGGCATGGCCGATGAGGGTGACCCGCAGTCCCGCCCCCGTGACGGAAGCGGGCGGCACATCACGGAAGGGGCTGGAGTAAAGTTCCGGCCACTCGGCCTTCGGCGTCAGCACCACCGCCCGGAAGGTCACCCAGGCTGGCCTGTCCGGCGGGTTGCCGGGATTGAAGAACCGCACGCCGTCGAAATGATCGGAGACGGGGCCGGAATAATAGTCGTTGCGGCCTCGCGCCCTCATCGACCAGGCGGTGCCGCCGGCGGCCAGAAGTGCGGGAATGGCGGCGGCTTTCAGAAGGGTGCGGCGCTTCATGCTGGAGCCTAACGCGCGAGCGCGCGTTTCAGCGCCTAGCCCTTCGGCGGATAATTCAGGAAATACCTCACCGCCACCGCGACGATCGGCGGCTGGGACGCATGCGGCCCGTCATATTCCAGGTAGGTGACGTCGTAGCCCGCAGCCTTCAGCTTCTGGGCATGATCGCGCCCTGCCGTCTCCACCGGCGTCTTCTCGTCCTTGGAGCCGTGCGCGATGAAGATGTAGGGCGTGCCTTCCTGATGCAACGCGGCCATGAACCCTGCGGACATCGCCAGGATGTGGGTCACGAAGTCACCGTTGGCGACGCCGTTCGACAGCGAATAGGAGCCGCCATCGGAGTGGCCGGCGAAAGCCAGCTTCGACGGGTCCAAGGTGTAGCGTGCGGCCACGAAGGCCAGCGCCTTTTCCAGCCGCTCGCGGTCCGGCCCGTTGCCGGCGATGACAATATCCCAGGTCGGGAAGGTGGATTGCGGCACCAGCAGCAGGAAGCCGTGCTCGTCGGCATGCTTCTGCATGATGGGGAAGATGCGTTCGAAACTGCCGCCGCCGCCATGGAACAACACCATCAGCGGCGTGGGCCGGCTGGCATCCACGCCCTCGGGCACGTACAGATAGGTGTCGCGCTCTTCCGACTGCCCCAGAGCGTGGCGGCCGGGCGGCAGCGGCTCCTTAGTAGGCGTGGTGTGCTGGAAGGCGATGCGGCCGGTGAGGCTCGTGGTCTCGAAATCGGTCATGCCGGGGTTTTTGCCATCCGCAGTCGTACGGGGCAACCCGTTCTGCCTCATCCTGAGCCTGTCGAAGGATGCTTCTGAAGCAGCACTGCCGCAATCCTTCGACAAGCTCAGGATGAGGTCTGTGGGGATGAAGGGCACGGAGATCGACTTCTAGCGAGTTCCTGCAACAGCGCAAAATCGCCCTTCATCAAGGCTTCCTTCTTCGCTCGGCTCCAGCCCTTGATCTGGCGCTCGGCAGCGATGGCATCCGTGATCCGATCGAATGGCTGGGCAAAGCGCAGTTCCACCGGGCGGCGGAGAAAGGTGTAGCCTCGGAATGTGCCGCTGTTGTGCTGAGCAACGCGCATGTCGAGGCTGTTCCGCGTAGTGCCCGTATAGTAGGAGCCGTCCGAGCACCGAAGGATGTAAAGCCAAGCGTTCACAGCAGCCGATCCATACGCAAAGCCTCATCCTGAGCTTGTCGAAGGATGCTTGTGAAGCACCACCTGCTGCCATCCTTCGACAAGCTCAGGATGAGGCTTGGACAAGCTCCGAAATCAACAAAATGTTGACTTCGCAACCTCTCATGCGTATTCGCCTCGGGTTCTCTCACGCCTAGATACGTGAGCAGCCGACCAGCCCTCGAGGCTGGAGGTCAACGCCCGACAGCGCGATGCGCCCTCGGGCGCACTTCGTGTTGCGTGCTTGAGAGAGTTGGAAAAGCGATGTTCGACAATCTTCAGGACCGCCTAGGCGGCATTCTCGACAAGCTTCGCGGACGCGGCGCCCTCTCAGAGGCCGACGTGGGCGAAGCCATGCGCGAAGTGCGCCGCGCGCTGCTGGAAGCGGACGTGGCGCTGGACGTGGTGCGCGGCTTCACCGACCGGGTGCGCGAGCGCGCCGTCGGCGCCGAGGTCCTGAAATCGGTCAAGCCCGGCCAGATGGTCGTCAAGATCGTCCATGACGAGCTTGTCGCAACGCTCGGTTCGGACGCCCAGTCCATCTCGCTGGCGGCGGCAGCCCCGGTGCCGATCCTGATGGTCGGTCTTCAGGGCTCGGGCAAGACGACGACCACGGCCAAGATCGCCAAGCGCATGCAGGACCGCGACAAGCGCAAGGTCCTGATGGCCTCGCTCGACACCCGCCGTCCGGCCGCGATGGAGCAGCTGGCCATTCTCGGCACGCAGGTGGGCGTCGCCACCCTGCCCATCGTGGCGGGGCAGAGCGCGGTGCAGATCGCGCAGCGCGCCATGCAGGCCGGCCGTCTCGGCGGCTACGATGTCGTGATGCTCGACACCGCGGGCCGCACCACGGTGGACGAGGCCCTGATGGCCGAGGCCGCCGAGGTCAAGCGCGTCGCCAATCCGCACGAGATCCTGCTCGTGGCCGACGCCCTCACCGGCCAGGACGCGGTGCAGACAGCCCGCGCCTTCGATGGCGCACTCGGCGTCACCGGCATCGTGCTGACCCGCGTTGACGGCGATGGCCGTGGCGGTGCGGCGCTCTCCATGCGCGCCGTCACCGGCAAGCCGATC
Source organism: Terrihabitans rhizophilus (assembly GCF_033898525.1). Taxonomy (NCBI): domain Bacteria; kingdom Pseudomonadati; phylum Pseudomonadota; class Alphaproteobacteria; order Hyphomicrobiales; genus Terrihabitans; species Terrihabitans rhizophilus. The sequence goes on from NZ_JAXAFJ010000004.1 coordinate 63,644, forward strand.
AAGCTTATCGGCGTCGGCGAGAAGATGGACGCGCTGGAGGAGTTCGACCCCTCCCGCATTGCCGGCCGCATCCTCGGCATGGGCGACGTGGTCGCGCTGGTCGAGCGCGCGGCCGAGCAGATGGACGCCGAGAAGGCGGCCAAGACGGCCGAGCGCATGCGCAAGGGCCAGTTCGACCTGAACGATTTGCGCGACCAGCTGATGCAGATGCAGCGCATGGGCGGCATGTCCGGCGTCATGGGCCTGCTGCCCGGCATGGGCAAGATGAAGGCTCAGCTGGAAAACGCCAATCTGGATGACCGCGTGCTGAAGCGGCAGACCGCCATCATCGGCTCCATGACTGCCGCCGAGCGCCGCAATCCGGACCTGCTGAAGAACTCCCGCAAGAAGCGCATTGCCGCCGGTTCCGGCACCAAGGTCGAGGACATCAACCGGCTGCTCAAGATGCACCGGCAGATGGCCGACATGATGAAGCTGATGGGCAAGGGCGGACGCGGTGGCCTTGCCTCCATGGCGGGCAAGCTCGGCATTCCCGGAATGGGCGGCATGGGCGGCGGCATGCCGGGCGGTCTTCCGCCGGGCGTCACGCCCGAAATGCTGGAGAAGATGGGCAAGGGCGCGGGCGGCATGCCGCAACTGCCCCCTGGAGGCATGCCCGGCCTACCCCCGAATTTCCCCGGTGCGCCGGGTGGATTGCCGAAGCTCCCGGGCCTCGGCGGCTTTCCCGGTTTCGGGAAGAAGAAGTGAACACCGCCTCCTCCACGCCGGTCTGCATCGCAGCCGTCGAGGGTGAGGCACCGAGATTTCGATTTGAGTGATTAGGAGAAGACAATGTCCCTGAAGATCCGTCTGTCCCGTGGTGGCGCCAAGAAGCGTCCGTTCTACCGCATCGTCATCGCCGACTCGCGCTCCCCGCGCGATGGCCGCTTCATCGACAAGGTCGGCACCTACAACCCGATGCTGGCCAAGGATGCCGAGCGCGTGACGCTCGACGTCGAAAAGGTGCAGGAGTGGTTGACCAAGGGCGCGACCCCGACCGACCGCGTCGCCCGCTTCCTCGACGAAAAGGGCGTGTCCAAGCGCGACGCCCGCAACAACCCGAACAAGGCAAAGCCGGGCAAGAAGGCCCAGGAGCGTCTCGACGCCGAGGCCGCCAAGGCTGAAGCCGCAGCCGCTGCCGCCGCTGCACCGGCTGAAGCCGAAGCCTGATCGGACCGCGCCCTCCGGCACCACCGGAGGGCATCTGCCCCGACGCGAGCTGGGCATGACGGAGACGGCATGGCTTCTTCCCGCATTCTTGTCGGCGTTTTCGGCGCGCCCCATGGCGTGCGGGGAGAACTGCGCCTGAAGGCCTACACGGCCGATCCTCTGGCGGTGAAAGCCTACAGCCCACTCGAAAGCGAGGACGGCAAGCGGCGCTTTACGCTGACCAGTGCGCGCCTCCAGGGCGACATGGTGGTGGCGAGGGTGGATGGCATTGCCGACCGCGATGCTGCGGCCGCTCTTACCAATCTGAAGCTTTACGTCCCGCGCGAGCGCCTTCCGCAGGCGGCAGACGAGGATGAGTTCTACCAGGCCGACCTGATCGGCCTGCGCGTCGAAAACGCTTCCGGCGAAGAACTCGGCACCATCACTGCGGTGCATGATTTCGGCGCGGGCGACGTGCTGGAGATCAAGCTCCCGGCGTCCGGCACCGCCTACCTGCCCTTTACCAAGGCCATCGTGCCGACGGTCGAGGTCAGTGCCGGCCGCGTGATCGCCGACCCGCCGGCGGATTGGCTGGACGAAGGCACGCCCGAGGACGCAGACGCGCCGTGACCTGGCGCGCAACGATCGTCACCCTTTACCCCGAAATGTTCCCGGGCACGCTCGCCCACAGCCTCGCGGGCCGTGCCGCGGCTGGCGGCCAGTGGTCGCTCGACAGCGTGAACCCGCGCGATTTCGCGACGGACCGACACCGCAGCGTGGATGACACGCCGTTCGGCGGTGGGCCCGGCATGGTTTTGCGGCCCGACGTGCTGGCGGCCGCAATCGAAAGCACGGGGATGGACCGCCCTCGCCTGCTGATGACCCCGCGCGGACGTCCGATCTCTCAGGCCCGCGTGCGAGAACTTGCGGCTGGCCCAGGGCTAGTCGCCATCTGCGGCCGATTCGAAGGCTTCGACGAGCGGCTCATCTCCGGCTGCGATCTTGAGGAAGTCTCTGTTGGGGATGTGATCCTATCGGGCGGCGAACCGGCGGCGCTGCTGATTCTGGACGCCTGCGTGCGCCTGCTGCCCGGCGTGATGGGGCACGACGAATCCGGCAGTGACGAGAGCTTCGAGGGCGGGCTGCTGGAATATCCGCACTACACGAAGCCGTCCGAGTGGCGGGGCGCCGGCGTGCCCCCGGTTCTCACCTCGGGCGATCACCGGGCCATTGCACACTGGCGAAGGATGGAAGGCCTGCGCGCCACGCGCGAACGCCGCCCCGATCTGTTCGCGAAATATGTCGCCGCGCTGTCATCGGGCGTCGACAAGGGCCCCAAGATCGGGTAATAGCCGCCGCTCTACAGCATTTTAAGGTGCGTGTGCGCCCCCGTTTGCTCGGGCGCGGCGCCGCGGAGAAGGTGTCAATGGCCATCAACATCATCGAACAGCTCGATCGCGAGCAGATGGAAGTCGTCGCTGCACAGCGCGTGATCCCGAGCTTCGCTCCGGGCGACACCGTGCAGGTGAACGTGAAGGTTCGCGAAGGCGAGCGTTCGCGCGTTCAGGCCTATGAGGGCGTGGTCATCGCCAAGTCCGGCGGCGGCGTGAACGAGAACTTCACCGTCCGCAAGATCTCCTACGGTGAAGGTGTCGAGCGCGTGTTCCCGCTCTATTCGCCGATCATCGACTCGCTGAAGGTTCTGCGTCGCGGCAAGGTGCGGCGCGCCAAGCTCTATTATCTGCGCGAGCTGCGCGGCAAGAAGGCCCGTATCGCCGAGAAGAAGACCGATCGTTCGTCCGCAGCGGCGGCGCCGGCCGCTACGGCCTGATCGCATCGATCTGCAAGGTTTTGAAAAGCGCGGCCTCGGCCGCGCTTTTTTCGTTGGCTCCTAGAGAATGGTCATGCGCGCCATGACGGCCTGTCCGGTCTGCTCCATCCACCACACCGCGAAGCGACGGCCGGGTGCCAGGTCGACGATGAGCAGCGGCGAGGAGGTCATGGCATCGGCCAGCGCACTGTCCTCGCGGATCGCGTCCGAATTCACCCTCATCGCTATGCTGTGCGCGACCACGGCGGAGTAGCCAAGCGCATCGCACAACGCTCCCGTGCCGAAGATGCCCATCGTGCACCTACTGCTCCCCCGGCTCGTTGGCGCTATCACCGCGCTTCCCAGCAGCAGCACCCCGGCAAGGCCGAGCCAGACCAGATTTCTTGCGGACACCGATGCTCTCCCTTTAGGTGCCCGCACTCTTCCGGTCGGATCACCTGGGCCATCGTGCGCATGTTCGGGGTCACGCGCAATCGCAGCGGTTGATGCCCGCCATCTTGCGCCCGCAATCGCCGCGCTTATTTACCGGGTCGTCTTGGAAATGTTATAAGGCAGCAATGAAGCCGGCCCTGTCACAGCACAGCACATGCGCCCGCCCCTGCCGGGGTGCGATGCCGCGCGTGCGCTCGACGCTGGACTTCGCCTCGCTGCACGATCACGCGCGGATGCCGGCACGGTTCTTCGGCCGGCTGACCGCTGCCAGCGCGGCGCACCTTCTGTCCATCTGATACTCGGCCAATCGGCCGCTCCGCAGCCTTCGCGGCTGCACAGCTCAGATGATGACGACATGCAAGGAAATGTCATGACCCAGGCGCGCACCCTCTACGACAAGATCTTTGACGACCACGTGGTCGAACGGCAGGACGACGGCACATGCCTGCTCTACATCGACCGGCACCTCGTCCATGAAGTGACGAGCCCGCAGGCCTTCGAAGGGCTGCGCGTCGCCGGCCGCAAGGTCCGTGCCCCGCACAAGACGCTCGCGGTGGTGGACCACAACGTCCCGACTTCCGACCGTTCGCTGCCGAACCCGGATCCGCAGAGCTCCGTGCAGATCGCGGCCCTGGCCGAGAACACGCGCGAATTCGGCATCGAGTACTACAACGAGTTCGACTCCCGTCAGGGCATCGTCCACATCGTGGGCCCTGAGCAGGGGTTCACCCTGCCCGGCACCACCATCGTGTGCGGCGACAGCCACACCTCCACGCACGGCGCGTTCGGTGCGCTGGCGCATGGCATCGGCACGTCCGAGGTGGAGCATGTGCTCGCCACCCAGACGCTGATCCAGAAGAAGGCCAAGAACATGCGGGTCACCGTCGACGGCAAGCTGCCGGACGGCGTGACGGCCAAGGACATCATCCTCGCCATCATCGGCGAGATCGGCACCGCCGGCGGCACGGGCTCCGTGCTGGAATATGCCGGCGAGGCGGTGCGCGACCTGTCCATGGAAGGCCGCATGACGATCTGCAACATGTCGATCGAGGGCGGTGCGCGCGCCGGCCTGATCGCGGCGGACGAGAAGACCTTTGAGTACATCAAGGGCCGGCCCCGTGCGCCGAAGGGCGCAGACTGGGATGCGGCACGCCGCTACTGGGACACCTTGGTTTCTGACGAAGGCGCTTATTTCGACCGCGAAGTGCGGCTGGATGCCTCGAAGCTCCCCCCCATCGTCAGCTGGGGCACCAGCCCGGAGGACGTGGCTTCCATCGCCGGCACCGTGCCGGACCCGGACGCCATCGAGGACGAGAACATCCGCGCCGCCAAGTGGCGCGCGCTGCAATATATGGGCCTCGTCCCCGGCACCAAGATCACGGACATCAAGCTCGACCGCATCTTCATCGGCTCCTGCACCAATGGCCGCATCGAGGATCTGCGCGCGGTGGCAAAGGTGGTCGAGGGCAAGGCCGTTCATCCGGACGTCAGCGCGATGATCGTTCCCGGTTCGGGTCTCGTGAAGATGCAGGCCGAGGCCGAGGGCCTGGACCGGATCTTCAAGGCCGCGGGCTTCGACTGGCGTGAGCCGGGCTGCTCCATGTGCCTGGCCATGAACCCGGACAAGCTGCGGCCGGAAGAGCGTTGCGCGTCAACGTCGAACCGCAACTTCGAAGGCCGCCAGGGCTATAAGGGTCGCACGCACCTGGTCTCGCCCGAGATGGCGGCGGCTGCTGCCGTGACCGGCCGGTTCGTCGACATCCGCGACTGGGGCTACTGAACAAGGAAAAGGCCGCCCTCCCCCGGGCGGCCTTCTCCAATGTCAGCCGGTTCGCTTAGCGGCAGGTGCGGATCTTGCGGACGATCCGCTCACCGCCACGGCGGGTAATGACCGTCTTCGTGCGGCAACGCTGCTCGCGGACGACACGCACCGGGCGACGCTCTTCGCGAATGACGCGACGCTCGACGTGACGCTCGCCACGATAGTCGCGACGGTCATAGTCGCGATAGTCACGACGGTCGTAATCGCGAGCGCGCTCGCCCACGCTGATGCTGACGCCCTGAGCCGATGCCGGCACGACGAACGAGCCGACAGCAATAGCTGCGGCAAGAGCTGCGGATGTGAAAATCTTGATCATGGTCCCGTCTCCAAGATGTTATGCAGCTACAACGGCGGCAGCGCGATACGGTTTCATGACGGAGCAAGAATTCCATGGGAACGGCGAATAAATCTCGTGTTAACACTTAACGGGCCCGGTCTATGAACAATCATTCATCCTCAAAGTGGGCCGAGCAGCTTGCGCCGACTCTCGGAGACTTCGAGACATTGGCCCTCGATGCCTTCGCCGCTCTACCCGAGCGGTTCCGTTCCCTGAGCGGAGATGTGCCGATCATCATCGAGGACTTTGCCGAAGAGGACGTGCTGCAGGAGCTCGGCATCGAGCACGAGTTCGATCTCCTGGGGCTGTTCCAGGGCGTTGGCCTCGCTCAGGAAGGCGCAGTGCCGCAGACCGGGCAGATGCCCAATCGCGTGTTCCTCTACCGCCGGCCGATTCTCGAGTACTGGCTGGAGAACGAGGAAGCCCTCGGCGACATCATCACCCACGTCCTCATCCACGAGATCGGCCACCATCTCGGCCTCTCGGACGAGGATATGGAAGCCATCGAAGCCGAAGTGGAATAACCGGCCGATCGACATCACGGCGCAGCAGCGCCCCAGGGAAAAAGCGGAGAAGCAGCATGCAGCCATTCACGAAACTGACCGGGATCGCGGCCCCGCTGCCGCTGGTCAATATCGACACCGATATGATCATCCCCAAGGAGTACCTGAAGACCATCAAGCGGACGGGCCTCGGCGCCGGACTGTTCGCCGAAATGCGCTTCGACCAGCAGGGCAACGAGAACCCGGACTTCGTGCTGAACAAGCCCGCCTACCGGGGTGCGGAAATCCTGGTGACGGGCGAGAACTTCGGCTGCGGGTCATCCCGCGAGCATGCGCCTTGGGCGCTGCTGGACTACGGCATCCGCTGCGTGATCGCGACGTCCTTCGCGGACATCTTCTACAACAATTGCTTCCAGAACGGCATTCTGCCGATCAAGGTCACGCCGGAAGAGCTCGAGAAGCTGATGGACGACGCGGAGCGTGGCTCGAACGCGCGCCTTACCGTGGACCTTGAAGCGCAGGAAATTCGGGGCCCTGACGGCGGCGTGATCCATTTCGATCTCGACCCGTTCAAGAAGCATTGCATGCTGAACGGCTTGGACGGCATCGGCCTCACCATGGTGAAGGCAGACCAGATCACCGACTACGAGACCAAGCTGGCCTCCGAGCGCCCCTGGGCCTGAGCGCTCCACAACAAGAAGCCCGTTCCGGTGGCGCCGGAACGGGCTCTCGATCAGTTGAAATTCCGGGGCATCAGCCAGGCATCAGAGATGCTTGTTTGCTGCGTCCTTGACGGTGTTTTTGGTGTCGCCCACCGCCTGCTGGGCTTCGCCCTTCAGTTCCTGCACCTTGCCGTCCGCCTTCAACTTCTCGTCGCCGGTGACGTTGCCGACGCCCTGCTTGATGTTGCCGGTGGCCTCATTGGCAAGGCCCTTGATCTTGTCGGTCGTGCCGCTCATCGCGAGATCTCCTAAAGGGGACAGGGACGCTCCCTGTTCGTACGATATCAACCGTTCGAGGCCTGACATCGTTCCATCGGACGCCGCTCACCGTGCGGTCGATAAAGCTGCCAGCCTCACATCGAGCCTCTCCCGGACGGCAGGCCATTCGCCATCGAGAATGGAGAAGACAACTGAGTCGCGGCGTACGCCACCGGGCAGGATCATGTGCGAGCGCAGCACGCCCTCCCGGACCCCGCCCAGCTTCGCGACGGCAGCCTGGCTGCGCAGGTTTGCGTGGTGGATCTTGAACTCCACCCGCCGCGCGCCCCAGGCTTCGAAGGCGTGGCCAAGCAGAAGCCGCTTCGCCTCAGGGTTCACGGCGCTGCCCCAGACCTCGGGCACGTACCAGGTGTATCCAAGCTCCAGCCGGCGGTGTTCGGGCGCCATGTCGAACAGGCGCGACATCCCCACCAGACGGTTCTCCGCGAGGAGCCGGACGGCGAAGGGCAGTTGCCGCCCGTTTGCCAGCCCGTCCTGTGCTGCCTTGAGGTAGTCACCGATGTCGCCGCGTACCGAATAGCCCCAGATGCGCTCGTCGCCCGCCGCCTTCGCAAGTTCGGCGATATGGCTGTCCGTCAGGGGCTCGAGCCGCACGAAGCGGCCGGCAAGCGGAAGGATCGGCAGTTTTTCCGGATAGTTTTCCACCGGCGGGGCTTACCACCCGGCAGCGCGCTACAACAAGGCTTGCGCCGGGACGCGGATTGCGCATTTTGCAAGCCGAACCACGCAAGGGACCAATCATGTCGCGCCGCCTCATCTCCTCCGGGTCAGAGTTCGAGAAAGTGGCGGGCTATTCGCGCGCGGTCGTCCAGGGTGATTGGGTGTTCGTGGCCGGCACGACAGGTCCGGACCCGGAGACCAAGACCTTTCCCGCCGATGTGGAGCAGCAGACGCGAAATGCGTTTGCCATCATCGCCAAGGCGCTCGAAGAGGCCGGCAGCAGCCTGGCAGATGCCGTGCGCGTGCAGTATTTCGTGACCAGCCGCGAAGACGCGGAAAAGGTGTTCCCGATCTGTGGTGAGTATCTGGGCGAAGCTCGTCCCGCCGCCGGCATCTACGTGGTTTCGGGGCTTTACCGTCCGGAAATGCTGATCGAAATCGAACTCACCGCCCTCAAGCAGGGCTAGCCGCGTACAAGCCTCCGTCTTCTCTCAGAGCTTGTAGACATACCGGGCGGCTTCCGCCGTCTTTGAACAGCAACAAGGACTTCGCACATGGCCACGCACAAGCTCCTCCTCCTGCCGGGCGACGGCATCGGCGTCGAGGTTATGGAAGAGGTGAAGGGCCTCATGAAATGGCTGGAGGCCCGCGGCCTTGCGAGCTTCGCCATCGAAGAGGATCTGGTTGGCGGCGCGGCGTTCGATGCCCATGGCGAGGCGATCTCCGACGAGACCATGGCGCGCGCGCAGGCCGCCGATGCCATCATCTTCGGCGCGGTCGGCGGTCCGAAGTGGGATAAGGTCTCCTATGACAAGCGCCCTGAAGCAGGCCTTCTGCGGCTGCGCAAGGACCTCGACCTGTTCGCCAATCTGCGGCCCGCGATCTGCTATCCGGCACTGGCGGATTCTTCGTCGCTGAAGCGCGAGATCGTCGAAGGGCTCGACATTCTCATCGTGCGCGAGCTGACCGGCGGCACCTATTTCGGCGAGCCGAAGGAGATCGTGACGCTGGAGAACGGCCAGCGCCGCGCGGTGGATACGCAGGTCTACACGACCAGCGAGATCGAGCGCATCGCCCGCGTCGCCTTCGAGCTTGGCCGCCTGCGCAAGAACCGCGTCCATTCCGCCGAGAAGCGCAATGTGATGAAGAGCGGCCTGCTGTGGAACCAGGTGGTCACCGCCCTGCACGCTGCCGAGTACAGCGACGTGAACCTCGAGCACATCCTGGCGGACAATTGCGCCATGCAGCTCGTGCGCAATCCCAAGCAGTTCGACGTGCTCGTCACCGACAACCTGTTCGGAGACATCCTGTCGGACGCAGCCGCGATGTTGACCGGTTCGCTGGGCATGCTGCCTTCCGCCTCTCTGGGCGCCGAAGACCCCGTGACCGGCAAGCGCAAGGCGCTGTACGAGCCCGTCCATGGCTCCGCTCCGGATATCTCCGGCAAGGGCCTCGCGAACCCGATCGCGGAGCTGGCCAGCTTCGGCATGGCACTCCGCTATTCGCTGGATCTCGGCGACATAGCGGACGCGCTGGACCGCGCGATCGCGCGCGTGCTGTCGCAGGGCTTCCGCACCGGTGACATCGCAGCACCCGGCGAGAAGACGGTCGGCACGGTCGAGATGGGCCAGGCGGTCATCACCGCGCTGGAACACGAACTCGGCTGAGGCGCACGTCTCCAGACAAAGAAAAAGCCCCGCTCAGGCGGGGCTTTTTTATTCAACGTCGGAAGAACGATCAGCGAACCCGGTCAGGCGCGCGCAGCACATAGATCATCGGATTGCTGGGCAGGTCCAGCTGGTCGTGGAACGGGAATCGCTGGAAGCCCTCGACGCCCGAATAGTTCGAGGACAGGAACTGGTTGCCAGTGAGGTTCGACAGCTCGTAATCTCGCGCGGTGCGGGGCGCCTGTGCAGTGCCAGGGTCCATGAAGCTCGGGCCGATGGTGACACGGACGCCCGGAAGGTTGCGATCTTCCTGAGCCGAGGCCGGCAGGGCAGCGCCCGCGAGGACGAGGGCGGCAACGGCCGCGGCGGACAGGATGCGCATGTTGTTTGCTCCGACCGAATAAAAGACTCTTCGGTAGGGCAATGTGCGACGCCGCGCGAAGGTTCCGCAAGCGCATTCCGGCGGCACCGCCTTTAACTTTCCACGGTGTTGCCCTATAGCCAGCCGTCTTGATCACGGGCTGGCTCAACGCCACTTCAGGCCCGGCCGCGCTGAGCAGCGCCGCAACAGAGGAACCCCTTATGGGCTACAGGATCGCCGTTGTCGGCGCCACGGGCAATGTGGGCCGCGAAATGATGAACATCCTCGCCGAGCGGGAGTTTCCCGTCGACGAGCTGGTTCCCCTTGCCTCGCGCCGGTCGCAGGGCACCGAGGTGTCGTTCGGCGACCGCACCCTGAAATGCCAGACGCTCGACAATTTCGACTTCTCGAAGACCGATATCTGCCTGATGTCGGCCGGCGGCGACGTGTCCAAGGAGTGGTCCCCGAAGATCGCGGCACAGGGCGCCATCGTCATCGATAACTCCTCGGCCTGGCGCTACGACGCCGACGTGCCGCTGGTGGTGCCGGAAGTGAACGCGGACGCGGTCGCCGGCTACACCAGGAAGGGCATCATCGCCAACCCGAACTGCTCGACCGCCCAGCTCGTCGTGGCGCTGAAGCCGCTGCACGACGCGGCGACGATCAAGCGCGTCGTGGTCGCCACCTACCAGTCCGTCTCCGGCGCCGGCAAGGATGCCATGGACGAGCTGTGGAACCAGACCAAGGGCATCTTCGTCAACGACGAGCCGACGCCCCAGAAGTTCACCAAGCGCATCGCCTTCAACGTCATTCCCCACATCGATTCCTTCATGGACGATGGCTACACCAAGGAGGAATGGAAGGTGATGGTCGAGACCAAGAAGATCCTCGACCCCAAGATCAAGCTGACCTGCACGGCCGTGCGCGTGCCGGTCTTCGTCAGCCATTCGGAAGCCGTGAACATCGAGTTCGAGCGTCCGATCTCGGCCGACGAGGCGCGCGACATCCTGCGTGAGGCGCCGGGCTGCCTTGTTGTCGACAAGCGTGAGCCGGGTGGCTACGTCACGCCTTACGAGGCGACGGGCGAGGACGCGACCTATATTTCCCGCATCCGCGAGGATTTCACGGTCGAGAACGGCCTGTCGATGTGGATCGTGTCCGACAATCTGCGCAAGGGCGCGGCCCTCAACGCCGTCCAGATCGCGGAGTGCCTGCTCAATCGCGGGCTGCTGAAGAAGGCGGCCTGAGCCGCTTCTACGCGATCAGCTGACTTCCGAGAACGGGCGCGAAAGCGCCCGTTTCTTCATCCAGCACCGTCAGTTGTCCGTTCGCTATGTCGAGATGGGCGCCGTGCACGGTCAGCGTGCCTTCGGCTTCGCGGCGGGAGACTTCCGGGAAAGTGCGAAGGTGGCGGATGGACAGCCGGATGGCCGCCTCCTCGGTCGCCAGTTCCAGCGCACGCCCGAGAAGGCCCGGCTCGCGGGCCAGGGCATCCTCCTTGGCGCCTTCGATCAGGTCCATCCAGTGCCCGATGAAGTCGCCGCGCGAACCGGCGTTCTCGTCGAAGCTGGACTGAAGATAGGCTTTCACGCCTCCGCAATGGGAATGGCCCATCACAACGATATGCGGCACCGCGAGCCCGAGCAGCGCGAACTCGATGGCGGCGGAGGTGCCATGGTGGCGCCCGTCCGGCTGATAAGGCGGCACCACGTTCGCGACATTGCGCATCACGAACAGTTCGCCGGGGCCGGATGAGAACACCGTCTCGGGCGACATCCGGCTGTCACAGCAGGCGATGATGAATGCCTGCGGTGCCTGTCCAAGGGCAGCGAGCTGTGCCAGACGGCCGCGTTCCTGCGGAAGCCGTGCCTCGCGCCACAAACGATATCCGTCGACCAGTCCACTCGGCAGCATGCGTGTTCTCTCCTGCTCGCTGCGTCCTAAGAGTTCGAGGCGTCCGGGTCCAGAGCTTTGACGCAAGGCAGCTGCAGCAACACTGCGCACTTGGCAGCAGCCCTGATGGATGCTTAGGGTCTGGCCATGTCGAACCTCCGCCCGCGCCGCAGCGTCCTCTACATCCCCGGCTCCAACACCCGTGCCCAGGCCAAGGGCCGAACGCTGCCGGTCGATGCGGTGGTTTTCGACCTCGAAGACTCGGTGGCCTCCGAGGTGAAGAAGGCGGCTCGCGAGCAGGTCATCGAGACCATCCGCGAGGGCGGCTACGGAAACCGTGAAGTGGTGATGCGCGTCAACGCCGCCCGCACGGAGTTCTACGAGGACGACATGACGGCCGCCGTCGCGGCGCGGCCGGACGCCGTCCTCCTATCCAAGGTGGAGAGCGTGGCGGAGATCTTTGCGGCGGAGCGGCATCTTCGCGGCCGTCCGGAAACGCACGGTATCGCCCTCTGGGCCATGGTGGAGACGGCGCGTGGCCTGCAGGACATCGCCAACATCGCCGCATCCGTGCGCACGCCGGAGGGCCACCGCCTCGCCGGGCTCGTGCTCGGCACCAACGACATCCTGCGCGAGACCCGCGTAAAGCTGGTCGACGAGAACCGCGGACCTGTCGCGGCCTGGCTCAGCTTTGCCGTGCTTGCCGCACGCGCGGAGGGCCTGTTCATCCTCGACGGCGTCTACAACGACTTCTCGAACACCACCGGCTTCGAGGCCGAGTGCGAGGAGGCGCGCGCCCTTGGCATGGACGGCAAGACCATCATCCACCCCAATCAGGTGGAGCCGGCCAATCGCATCTTCGGACCGTCCGAGGCGGAGCTGGAAGATGCCCGCGCTGTCATCGAGGCCTTTTCACGCCCCGAAAACGCCGCGCGAGGCGTTCTTTCGCTGAACGGCCGCATGATCGAGCGCATGCACATCGAAGTGGCACAGCGTGCCCTGGACATGGCAGCGCAGATCGACGCGCTAAAGTGAATGCAATCATGACAGGGGCGAGGGGCTGACCCGCACCCGGCAGCATTGCCAGCCTGCATGCTGTCTACTACGTTTCCAAAGTCAGCAGGGGAACGCGTGATTTTGGCAGACATTCGCCCGGCCCGAACACTGCCGCAGCGGCCCACTTCGCCGCACCTCGAAATCTACCGGTTCACCTGGACGATGGCCATGTCCATCGCCCATCGCATCAGCGGCATGGCTGCCTATTTCGGCATCATCCTTCTGGTTGTCTGGCTTGGAGCGGCCGCATCCGGCCCGGAGAACTATGCTCTCGTCGCCGGCCTGTTCGGTTCGTGGATCGGCATCCTTGTTCTGGTCCTGCTGAGTTGGGCCATCATCCACCACGCGATCGGAGGCGTCCGGCACATGGTCTGGGACACCGGCCGCAGTCTGGACCGCACAAGCCGTATGCTGTGGGCGCAGGCGACACTTGCCGGATCGGTCTCGCTGACCATCCTTCTGTGGCTCCTGATCTATCTGGGAGCTTGAGGGATGGTTTCACGCACCACGCTTGCCCGGGTACGGGGACACGGCGCGTCCGGCAGCGGCACGCGCGAATACTGGCACATGAAGGTGACGTCGTACGCGCTCTTGCCGCTGACGGTGTTCCTCATCGGCCTGCTGGTCACCCTGGCCGGGGCCGACCATGCCACCGTAGTGGCGACGCTCTCCTCCCCGGTGTTCGGCCTGCCGCTCTTCCTCTTCATCCTGTGCAATGCCGTCCATATGCAGGTGGGCATGCAGAACGTGATCGACGATTACGCGGCACGTGGCCCGTGGCGGAAGCCGGCCGTGCTGGCCAACATCTTCTTTTCCTATGGAGCATCGGCGGCGGCCGCCTATTTCCTCCTCAAGCTCAGCCTGGGACAGTGACCCGATGAACGCTTCGGCACGGCCGACGCCTGCCTACGAGATCCACGACCACACCTATGACGTGGTGGTGGTGGGAGCCGGCGGCGCCGGGATGCGCGCTGTGCTGGGCTGCGCACAGGCCGGGCTCCGCACAGCCTGCATCACCAAGGTGTTCCCCACCCGCTCGCACACCGTGGCGGCGCAGGGCGGCATGTCGGCGGCACTTGGCAATATGTCGTCGGACGAATGGCGCTGGCACATGTTCGACACCATCAAGGGGTCGGACTGGCTGGGCGACCAGGACGCCATCGAATATCTGTGCCGCAACGCGCCCGCCGCCGTCTATGAGCTGGAGCACTGGGGCGTGCCCTTCTCCCGCACCGAAGCCGGCCGCATCTACCAGCGTCCGTTCGGCGGCATGACGACGGAATATGGCGAGGGCGGCCCGGCCCAGCGCACCTGCGCGGCGGCAGACCGCACCGGCCACGCCATCCTGCACACGCTCTACGGCCAGTGCGTGAAGCACAAATCCGAGTTCTTCATCGAGTATTTCGCGCTCGACCTCATCATGGACGAGGAAGGCCAGTGCCGTGGCGTCATCGCCATGCGGATGGACGACGGCACCATCCACCGCTTCCGCGGGCACATGACCATCCTCGCCACCGGCGGCTATGGACGCGCCTATTTCTCCTGCACCTCCGCACATACCTGCACGGGCGATGGCGGCGGCATGGTGCTGCGCGCCGGACTGCCGCTGCAGGACATGGAATTCGTGCAGTTCCACCCCTCCGGCATCTACGGCGCTGGCTGCCTCATCACCGAGGGCGCGCGCGGCGAAGGCGGCTACCTCACGAATTCCGAGGGCGAGCGCTTCATGGAGCGCTATGCCCCCCACGCCAAGGACCTCGCCTCCCGCGACGTGGTGTCCCGCGCCATGACCATCGAGATCCGCGAGGGGCGTGGCGTCGGCAAGCTGAACGACCACATCATGCTGCATCTCGAGCACCTCGATCCCGAAGTGCTTCACGAGCGCCTGCCCGGCATCTCCGAGAGCGCGCGCATCTTCTCGGGCGTCGACGTGACGCGCGAGCCGATCCCGGTGCTGCCGACGGTGCATTACAATATGGGCGGCATCCCTACGAACTATCACGGCGAGGTCGTGACCAAGCGGAACGGCGATCCCGACTTCGTGGTGCCGGGCCTGATGGCGCTGGGCGAAGGCGCCTGCGTCTCCGTGCACGGCGCCAACCGCCTCGGCTCCAATTCGCTGACCGACCTCATCGTCTTCGGCCGCGCCGCAGGGCAGCGCTGCGCGGACATCATCAAACCGGGATCGCCGCAGCCGGAGCTTCCGGCCGGCGCTGTCGAGAAGTCGCTGGGGCGGCTCGATCGCCTGCGCCACGCCAATGGCGGGACGCCGACCGCCGAACTCCGCCTTCGCATGCAGCGCACCATGCAGTCGAACTGCGCCGTGTTCCGCACCGGCGAGGTGCTGAAGGAAGGCCAGGAGTTGATCCACGAGGTTTGGGCCGCAAGCGACGACATCAAGGTCACCGACCGTTCGCTGGTGTGGAATTCCGACCTGATCGAGACGCTGGAATTCGACAACCTGATCGGTCAGGCCGTCGTCACGGTGGAAAGCGCGCTGAACCGCGAGGAAAGCCGCGGCGCCCATGCCCGGGAGGACTTCCCGGATCGCGACGACCTGCACTGGATGAAGCACAGCCTGGCCTCCGCCGACCCAGAGGCGCGCACGGTCAGCATCGACTATCGACCCGTCCATTCCTACACGCTGACGGACGAGGTCCAGTACATCGAGCCGCGCAAGCGGGTTTACTGAGAGAGAAGGCTGCCCGGAGGGCACCAGGTCCATGGCCGAATTCAGACTGCCGAAGAACTCCCGCCTCAAGCCGGGCAAGACCTGGCCGAAGCCGGAGGGTGCCACCAAGACGACCGAATTCCGCGTCTATCGCTGGAACCCGGACGATGGCGAGAACCCGCATGTCGACACCTATCATATCGACCGCGAGCATTGCGGGCCGATGATCCTGGACGGCCTGCACTACATCAAGAACGAGATCGACCCGACCCTGACCTTCCGGCGATCCTGCCGCGAGGGCATCTGCGGCTCGTGCTCCATGAACATCAACGGCGCGAACACGCTCGCCTGCACCAAGGGCATGGACGAGGTGGGCGAGGACGTCATCAAGATCTATCCGCTGCCGCATATGCCGGTGATCAAGGATCTGGTGCCCGACCTCTCGACCTTCTACCAGCAGGTCAACCTCATCGAGCCTTACCTGAAGACCGACACGGCCCTGCCGGACAAGGAATGGCAGCAGACGCCCGAGGACCGCGAGAAACTGGACGGCCTCTACGAGTGCATTCTGTGCGCGTGCTGCACCACGTCCTGTCCGTCGTACTGGTGGAACGGCGACAAATATCTCGGCCCCGCCGCCCTTCTGCAGGCCTATCGCTGGATGATCGACAGCCGCGACGAGGGCCTGGGCGAGCGGCTCGACAATCTCGAGGACCCGTTCCGCCTCTACCGCTGCCACACCATCATGAACTGCGCCAATGTCTGCCCCAAAGGGTTGAACCCGGCTGCGGCCATCGTGGAAATCCGCAAGCTGATGGCGGAGCGGAACGTCTAGAAAGCGCACGCACCGGGCACCCGCAGCGGTTGCCGTCGTTTGGCCGGATTTCACCGCCATAACCTGGGGAAAGGCGGTCCGTCGCGCGGGCCGGCACCTTCACCATGGTCAGCCTCGGGAACCGGATATGCGCCGACGCAATGTCATGCTGCTCGCATGCCTTGGATTGGGGATCAGCTTTGCTGCCGCTCCAGTAACGATCAACGGGCTCTCGCTCGAACAGGCAGAAGCCGCCGCCGCTTCGAAGAAGCCGAAGTCCAAGTCATCGGTGGCAAAGCGCAAGGCGACCACGAAGAAGGCGACTAAGAAGGCCGCCTCGAAGAAGTCCACCAAGTCTGCTGCCGTGAAGACCGGCCGCGCAGCGGTGGTGGCGCTCTCTCCGCGAGACATGATCGACAGCGAGCAACTGGCTCCCGGCCTCGTCGACAGCGCCGCGACTAAAACGCCCGTTGAACTCCTGACGGACTACAAGACCAGCCTTCAGGAAGGCGATCTCGAAACGGCTGCGGCGGTGCTCCGCCTCGCGGTCGGTCATCGTCCGGACCAGGCGACCATGCTGACCGCCAACGAACTCGTGGGCGTCACGCTGGATGCGACGGACACCGAGGTTGTGCTCACCCTGGGCGGATCGGAGAAGGCAAAGGCCGTGGAAGCCATCGCGGGCCGTTCTTCCGGCAGCGCGGACACGGATTCCGGCAGCCGCATCGGCAGCGCACATGCCGCCATTGCCCACGGTCCGCAAATGTCGCCGCTGGCGTGCCTTACATCGTACCGTATCGCGGTTCGGCACAGGGACCCGGAGTCCGCGGCCTTCTCGCTGAACTGCGCGACCGGCGGCAAGGTGGACGAAACGGCCGTGGAGCGAACGAACGCTCTCCTGAACATCACGGCCGACCGCCTGCCCGTGGCCGGCCTCGCGGCATTGGCCAGCGGCACCAGCCTTCCCCTGCGCTGATCGATCAGCGCGTCGTGGACGCGCCCTGGGTGGCCGCCGCCGCAATCGGCTGAGCGGGATCCGGCAGCGAGCTCGCGGCGATCACGGCGTTCCGGAACTCGCCTTCGATCGCGATGCCGAAGTTCATGTGCGTCGACGAATAGGGTCCAGCCGTCTCCGGGTGGGTGCTGCGCCAGCCGACATAAATGCCGACGATGGAGCCCCCGTCTCCCGGTGTCATGATCGCGCTTCCCGACGCTCCCTCACCGGCGCTGCAGTCGATGCCGATCTCGCGGGGATCGCCGCTTGCCGCAGTCCGCTCGGCGCGCACCCGGCAACCCTCGATAGCCTTGCTGCCGTCATGGACCCAGCCGCGATGCCTGTGCGCAAGAAGGACGATCTCCGAGCCTGCGGCGACGTTCTTCCCCAGCATGTAAGGCCGTGCTTCCGGCACTGGCGCTGCGAGCTGCACCACCGCCCAGTCATAGGCCGGTGCAACGGCATAGGGATTGCGAGATCCCACCCGCAGCGAGGTTGCGATCAGCGGCAGGTGGTGGACGACGCCTTCGACATCGATGGCGAAGACGCACGAGGACAGGTTACCGCGCGGATTGCCTTCCGGATCGTAGAAGGCGTGGGCGGCAGTCGTCACCAGATCGTTGCGGATGGTGAGTTGCGCCGTGGAGTACACGCCTGCGCAGATCATCATGCCTGTCGCGGCGTAGCGCTTTTCGAAGGTCGACAGCGGCTGGCCGGTTTTCGCGGCGAATTCCGGAAGCGTCAGGCGGGCATCACCGCCGATGGTGACGGCGCCGGCCTCTCCTCCACCGAACGCAAACCCGCAGATCAGCGCAAGCGCTGCAAAGATCCATCTCTGTCGCACGATCTCTCACCCCCGCACTGCACACAGGATGAGCTCGCCTGAATTTTCGTCAAGCGGGCAAAACGCGTATGTCGCCAACTGGTTCCCCACCGTTACAATTTTGTTGCACTTCCTTTGTGGGGAAGACTTTTGCCCTCCGCGCTCTAAGATGCAGCGCATGAGCAGCGTCTCAGCCGCCTATTGCGAGCGCGTCACGTCCGGCGATATCGAGAGCGATCCCGCGCAAATGCGGATCGTGCAGCGCCTCGACACCTTGGCTGTCGATCTGGCCAGGCCCATTTCCGGGGGAGGATTGCTCGGCCGCCTGTTCGGCCAGCAGCGCGCCGAGCCGGGAGGCGTCTACATCTGGGGGGGCGTCGGGCGGGGCAAGTCCATGATCATGGACCTGTTCTTCGACGCCGTTCCCGGGCTGCAAAAGCAGCGCGTCCATTTCCATGCCTTCATGGTCGACATGCACGCCCGCGTGCATCAGCGCCGGGCCGCAGGAGTCGGTGCCGACGATCCCATCCGGTCCGTGGCCGACGATTTCGCGGCCGAAACACGGCTGCTGTGCCTTGACGAGATGCAGGTCACGGACATCGCGGACGCCATGATGCTGTCTCGCCTGTTCGGCCGCCTGTTCGAACGCGGTCTGGTGCTGGTCACCACGTCCAACGCGCCACCCGACGGTCTTTATGCCGGAGGGCTCAACCGGGACCGGTTCCTACCCTTCGTCCATCTCCTCAACAGCCGCCTGGACGTGATGGAGCTGGACGCTCGCACCGATTACCGTCGCGAGAAGGAGGAAGCGGCCGCACGCGTCTGGCACGTTCCGCTGAACGGAGCATCGGCGGCTGCGCTGGACCGCGCCTTTGCCGCGCATGGTGGCGGCAGCACACCCGAAACGCTGCGGGTTCAAGGTCGGGACGTCGTGGTGCCGAAATCCGGCAAGCGCGTCGCCCGTATCACCTTCGATGAACTTTGCCGAACGGCTCGCGGGCCCGCTGATTTCGGGGCCATCGCCCGGCGATTTCCGGTGCTCGTCATTGACGGCATACCTCGGCTGGAGGGCATAGGAGAGGACGTGATCCGCCGCTTCGTGCTGCTGGTGGACGAGATTTACGACAATCGCGTGCGGCTGATCGCGTCAGCCGAAGCGCAACCTGCGGACCTCCTGAACGGGGGTCGGCAGGCCTGGGTGTTCCAGCGCACGGCATCGCGCCTTGTCGAGATGACCTCGGCTTCATGGCCCGACGCGGAGCGCGCGGACACGCAGGCTTCTTGAACGGGTGCGACCATCCGCGCTAGGTCAGAACCCCTTTTCCAACTTTTGCCCATGCTGAAGGACAACAAGATGGCCCGCAACAAGATCGCACTGCTGGGCGCCGGACAGATCGGCGGCACGCTCGCCCTGCTCACCGGCCTCAAGGAACTCGGCGACATCGTGCTGTTCGACATCGTGGAAGGCACGCCGCAGGGCAAGGCGCTCGACCTCGTCGAGGCGTCTCCCATTGAAGGCTTCGACGCGAAGATGCGGGGCACCAACTCCTACGCCGACATCGAAGGCGCGGATGTGGTCATCGTCACCGCCGGCGTGCCGCGCAAGCCGGGCATGAGTCGCGACGATCTTGTGGGCACCAACCTCAAGGTCATGGAGCAGGTCGGCGCCGGCATCCGCAAATATGCGCCCGATGCCTTTGTGATCTGCATCACCAATCCGCTCGACGCCATGGTCTGGGTGCTCCAGAAGGCCGCGGGCCTGCCGCCGGAGAAGGTGGTCGGCATGGCCGGCGTGCTGGATTCGGCCCGGTTCCGGTATTTTCTGGCCGAAGAGCTCGGCGTTTCGGTGAAAGACGTGTCGGCCTTCGTGCTCGGCGGGCATGGCGACGACATGGTCCCGCTGGTGCGGTACTCGTCCATGGCGGGCATTCCCCTGCCCGACCTCGTGCGCATGGGCTGGACCACGCAGGCAAAGGTGGATGCCATCGTGGACCGCACCCGCAAGGGCGGCGGCGAGATCGTGGGCCTGCTCAAGACCGGCTCGGCCTTCTACGCCCCGGCATCTTCGGCCATTGCGATGGCGGAGAGCTATCTGCGCGACAAGAAGCGGGTCCTGCCCTGCGCGGCCTTCCTCACGGGCCAGTATGGCGTGGACGGGCTCTATGTCGGCGTGCCCGCGGTGATCGGCGCGGCCGGCGTGGAGCGCATCGTCGAGGTGGAGCTGAACTCCTCGGAGCGCGGCATGTTCGAGAAGAGCATCCAATCCGTGCGCGGCCTGGTCGAATCCTGCCAGCAAATCGCACCGCATCTGGGCGCCTGACGTAAGTCTGCCGCAAACAGACACGATAATTCCGGAAAAGGACGCGTGGGGGTGTTGAACTCCGGCGCGTCCTGAATGACCTTAGGCGCCGGGGCCGGATCACTCCGGCGGGGCGCCTTTTTTATCACGTCGGCGGTTCGGCATGGGGCCGGCCTGCCGTCGAACGCGCCGGAACACGACATGTCACGCCAAGCGGCGAACCAAGCCTTCCTGAACACCGCCTTCCTCTACGGCGGAAATGCATCCTACCTCGACGATCTCTACGCGGACTTCCAGCGGGATCCTGAGCTCGTCGCCGCCGAGTGGCGGGAGTTCTTCAGGGGGCTTGGCGACAGCGCGGCCTCGGTCGAAAAGAACGCCAAAGGCGCATCCTGGACACAGGAGAACTGGCCAAAGCCGATGAACGGCGAGCTGGTCTCCGCGCTGGACGGCAATTGGCCCGTTGCCGAAAAGGCAATCCAGACGCAGCTGAAGGCCAAGTCCGCCGCAGCCGGTCACGAGATCACCCCGGAGATCGCAACCCGTGCCACGCGGGACAGCGTGCGCGCCCTGATGATCATCCGTGCCTATCGCATGCGCGGCCACCTGGCGGCCGATCTCGACCCGCTGAACATGCGCGCGACCGGCTCCCTCGAAGAGCTCGACCCCGCGACCTACGGCTTCGGCGACGAGGATCTCGACCGCAAGATATTCCTCGACCACGTGCTCGGCATGGAATTCGCGACCATGCGCGAGATCCTCGCCGTGCTGCGCCGCACCTATTGCTCCACGCTCGGCGTCGAGTTCATGCACATCTCGGAGCCGGCCGAGAAGGCCTGGATCCAGGAGCGCATCGAGGGTCCGGACAAGTCGATCGAGTTCACGCGGGAAGGCAAGCGCGCCATCCTGAACAAGCTTGTGGAGGCCGAGGGCTTCGAGAAGTTCCTCGACGTCAAATACACCGGCACAAAGCGCTTCGGCCTCGACGGCGGCGAAAGCCTGATCCCGGCCCTCGAGCAGATCATCAAGCGCGGCGGGAATCTCGGCGTCAGCGAGATCGTGCTCGGCATGGCTCATCGCGGCCGGCTCAACGTGCTGACGCAGGTGATGGGCAAGCCGCACCGCGCGCTGTTCCACGAGTTCAAGGGCGGTTCCGCCGCGCCCGAGGATGTCGAGGGCTCCGGTGACGTGAAGTACCATCTCGGCGCTTCGTCCGACCGCGAGTTCGACGGCAACAGCGTGCATCTCTCGCTGACCGCCAATCCCTCGCATCTCGAGATCGTCGATCCAGTTGTGCTCGGAAAGGTCCGCGCCAAGCAGGACCAGCTAAACGATGCGGAGCGCACGCGCGTGCTGCCGCTGCTGCTGCACGGCGATGCATCCTTTGCCGGCCAGGGCGTGATCGCAGAGTGCTTCGGGCTTTCGGGCCTGAGTGGTCATCGCACGGGCGGCTCCGTCCATTTCATCATCAACAACCAGATCGGCTTCACGACCAGCCCGCGTTATTCGCGCTCCTCGCCCTACCCGTCCGACGTGGCGAAGATGGTGGAGGCGCCGGTCCTGCACGTGAACGGCGACGACCCGGAAGCTGTCACCTACGCTGCCAAGATCGCGGTCGAGTTCCGGCAGAAATTCAAGAAGCCGGTCGTGGTGGACATGTTCTGCTACCGCCGCTTCGGCCACAACGAGGGCGACGAGCCGTCCTTCACGCAGCCGCAGATGTACAAGATCATCCGGCAGCATCCGAGCACGCTGGAGCTTTACTCCAAGAAGCTGATCGAGGAAGGCGTCGTCACGCAGGACGAGATCGACGCCATGAAGGCGGAATGGCGCGCCCGCCTCGACACCGAGTTCGAGGCCGGCACGGGCTATCTGCCGAACAAGGCGGACTGGCTGGACGGCCGCTGGGCGGGGCTAAAGCCGGCCGGCAAGGACATCGACGACCCGCGCCGTGGCAAGACCGGCATCGAGCTGGACGTCCTCAAGGAAATTGGCGAGCGCATCACGCAGGTGCCGGAGGGCTTCAACCTCCACCGCACCATCGGTCGCTTCATTGAGGCGCGCCGCACAGCGATCGAGACCGGCCAGGGGATCGACTGGGCGACCGGCGAGGCTTTGGCGTTCTGCTCGCTGCTCAAGGAAGGCCACCCGGTTCGCCTGTCTGGCCAGGATGTCGAACGCGGCACCTTCTCGCAGCGCCATTCGGTGCTGACCGACCAGGAAACCGATGGCCGCTACAAGCCCTTCAACCATCTGGGCGAGGGTCAGGCGCGCTACGAGGTCATCAACTCCATGCTCTCGGAAGAGGCGGTGCTCGGCTTCGAGTACGGCTACTCGCTGGCGGAGCCGGACGCCCTGACGCTCTGGGAAGCGCAGTTCGGCGACTTCGCGAACGGCGCGCAGGTGGTGATCGACCAGTTCATCACCGCCGGCGAGAAGAAGTGGCTGCGCATGTCCGGCCTCGTGATGCTGTTGCCGCATGGCTATGAGGGCCAGGGGCCGGAGCATTCCTCGGCACGACTGGAGCGCTATCTGCAGATGTGCGCCGAGGACAACATCCAGGTCTGCAACATCACGACGCCCTCGAACTACTTCCACGTCCTGCGCCGGCAGCTGAACCGCGACTTCCGCAAGCCGCTGGTCGTCATGACGCCGAAGAGCCTGCTGCGGCACAAGCGGGCTGTTTCGCCGATCGACAAGTTCGGTCCCGGCACTTTCTTCCACCGCTGGCTGCACGACGACCTCGACCAGCGCATGGGTGGCTCGGGCCTGGTCTCCGAGGACAAGATCCGCCGCATCATCCTGTGCTCCGGCAAGGTCTATTACGACCTGTTCGAGGAACGGGAGCGCCGCGGCATCGACGACGTGTACATCCTGCGCATCGAGCAGCTGTACCCCTTCCCAGCGCGCTCGCTGGCTCAGGAGCTGTCGCATTTCCGCAATGCGGAGATCGTCTGGTGCCAAGAAGAGCCGCGGAATATGGGCGCCTGGTCGTTCGTGGATCAGTACATCAGCTGGGCGTCTGGCAAGGCGCCGGGTGAACGCCGCGCGCGCTATGTCGGCCGCCCGCCGGCAGCCTCCACGGCCGTGGGCCAGATGCCCAAACATCTGGCCCAGCTCAAGGCCATGATGGACGAAGCCTTCGCCTGAAACAGGACAGCGCCGGAGAGCGGCGCGCAATTGAGGTAGGAAATGGCAACCGAGATCCGCGTTCCGACGCTAGGCGAGTCCGTTACTGAAGCCACGATCGGCAAGTGGTTCAAGAAGGCCGGCGACAGCGTGCGTGCCGACGAGCCGCTGGTGGAGCTGGAGACGGACAAGGTCACCGTCGAGGTGCCTGCCCCGGCTGCGGGCGTGCTCTCCGAGATCACGGTCAAGGAAGGCGAGACGGTCGAGGTCGGTGCCCTGCTCGGCGCCATCGGCGAGGGCAATGGCGCGGCTGCAAAACCTGCTGCCGCTGCCGCTCCTGTGAAGTCGGAAGCGACCGGCACCTCGCAGCCCTCGCAGAAGACCTCGACGGCGCAGCCCATCAACGCCGCCGACGAGGAACCGAAGGAGCGCCCCGTCGAGAAGGCGGAAGCACAGACCCCAAAGGCCGCCCCTGCCGATGCCGGCCTTGCACCTTCCGTGCGGCGAATTTCCGCCGAGAGCGGGATCGATCCCTCGAACGTTCCCGGCACCGGCCGCGACGGCCGCGTGACTAAGGGCGACATGCTGGAGGCGCTTCAGGTGCCCACGGCCAAGCCCGCGCAGCAGACACGCGCTCCATCCGCACCGGAGCAGGCGCAACTGGAAGAGCGCGTGAAGATGACGCGCCTGCGCCAGACCATCGCCCGGCGCCTCAAGGACGCGCAGAACACCGCCGCAATGCTGACCACGTTCAACGATGTGGACATGGGCGCGGTGATGGACCTGCGCGCGCAGTACAAGGACACCTTCGAGAAGAAGCACGGCGTGAAGCTGGGCTTCATGGGCTTCTTCGTGAAGGCCTGCGTACAGGCGCTGAAGGAGATCCCCGCCGTCAATGCCGAGATCGACGGCGATGAGGTGGTCTACAAGAACTACTACAATATCGGCGTGGCCGTCGGCACCGACCGTGGCCTCGTGGTTCCCATCGTCCGCAATGCCGAGACGATGACGATCGCCGCGGTCGAGAAAGCCATCGGCGGCCTCGGCAAGAAAGCGCGCGACGGCCAGCTCGGCATCGAGGATATGCAGGGCGGCACGTTCACCATCACCAATGGCGGCGTCTACGGTTCGCTGATGTCGACGCCGATCCTGAACGCCCCCCAGTCCGGCATTCTCGGCATGCACCGCATCGAGCAGCGCCCCATCGCAAAGAACGGACAGGTCGTCATCCGGCCGATGATGTATCTCGCCCTTTCCTACGACCACCGCATCGTGGACGGCCAGGGCGCGGTTACCTTCCTCGTCCGCGTCAAGGAAGCCCTCGAAGATCCGGCACGCCTGATCCTCGATCTTTGACGCCGTCGGTCTCCCCTCGGTGAACGCGGCCGAACTGGCGACATTGTGGACGGTGTTCACGGTGTCGCTCATCGTGCCCGGCGCGGATTTCTTCTGCGTCGTGCGCGAGAGCGTGGCCTTCGGCCGCCGGGCGGGCATGCTGTCCGCTCTTGGCGTGGCGACGGCGCTGATGATCCACACGGGCTACACCGTGCTGGGGATCGGTCTGCTCGTCTCTCAGTCCATCCTTCTGTTCAACCTGATCAAATGGGCCGGCGTGGCCTATCTGGTCTTCATCGGGTGGAAGTCGCTGCGGTCAGCTACGATTGCCGATGCCGACCTCAGCGAACCGGGCCTAACAGATGCCAAATTCCGGCCGGCCTACCGCTCGTTCGGGATCGGCTTCCTCACCAACCTGCTCAATCCCAAGGCGACCCTTTTCTTCGTCGCGCTGTTCACGGCCATCGTCTCGCATCAGACGCCTCTTGCGTGGCAGGCAGGATATGGGGCGATCCTCGCAGCCTGCGCGGCTTTCTGGTTCACGCTGGTCGCGGTGTTCTTCACCACGCCCGCCATACGTTTGGGCTTCGTGCGATTTGGCCACTGGTTCAGCCGCATCACGGGCCTCATCTTCATCGGGCTCGGCATTCGCCTGGCTCTGCAACGCGCACCCTAGGAAAGCTCGCCCATGCCGCAGGAGATCGTCGTCCTCTGCCTGTCCGTCATCCTGCTGTTCGTCCATATCGGGCTGCAGGGCATATTGGCGACGCAGGAACTCGGAACGAGCTGGAACGCCGGCCCACGCGACGAGGGGCTAGAGCCCAAGGGGGTCATGGCGGGCCGTGCCGACCGGGCGCTCAATAATTACAAGGAGACATGGCCCGCGCTTGGCGTGCTGGCGCTGGCGCTCGTTGTCACCGGGCAGGCTGGCGGATGGGGCGCGGCGGGCGCGTGGATCTGGTTTGCAGGCCGGCTGGCCTACATCCCGCTCTACCTGATGGGCGTGCCCTATATCCGCTCGCTGGCCTGGATCGTGGCGGCGGTCGGCCTCTTCATCATGGTCGTCGACATCCTCGTCTGACTGCTTCTTCGGATGCAAAAAGGCCGCGGCTCCGTTAAGAGCCGCGGCCTTTTTGTTGAAACCCGCCGCTAGTGGATGACCATCAGCGTGAAGGGATAGACATAGGCCTGCAGCATCACGAAGCCGCCGACCATGCAGGCCAGCACGATGGAGTGCCAGAACACGAAGCGCAGGATGGTGCCCTCATGCCCGAACCATCCCGTGGCCGTGGAGGCGACGACTATGGACTGCGCGTCGATCATCTTGCCCATGACGCCGCCGGACGAGTTCGCCGCCCCCATCAGGATGGGTGAAAGCCCCAACTGCTCCGCGGTGATCTTCTGCAGGCCGCCGAACAGCACGTTCGACGCCGTGTCAGAACCTGTCAGTGCCACGCCGAGCCAGCCCAGCAGGGTGCCGAAGAACGGATAGAGCAACCCCGTGCCCGCGAAGGCGAGGCCCAGAGTGGCGTCCACGCCCGAATAGCGGGTGAGCGTGCCGATCGCGAGCATCGCCGCGATGGTCAGGAGCGATGCCCGGAGCAGCACGATGGTGCTGCCGTATTCCTTCAGCATGCGCCAGAGCGAGAACCGGGCCACGATGAGGCCGAAGATCAAAGCGGCGAACAGCATGCCCGTGCCTGTGTAGGACAGGTAGGTGAAGGCGAACACGGCCGCTTCCTTGGCCGGCGCCGCCACCACCGGAGGCACCTTCTCCACCACGTTGTGAAGGCCCGGAATGGGATAGCTCCAGGTGAAGATCGGGTTGACCAGCGACTTGAACCAGCCCGAGCCCCAGACCAGCAGGATGGCGCAGACGATGATCCACGGCGTCAGCGCGCTCCAGACCTCGTCACGCGTTGGCTTGAGTGCATCTTCCACGGAGGACACCGGCACCGTTGCGGCCGAATCGTCCCTCGTCCGAAGCTTCGGCGAGAGCCACAGCTCCTTCGGCTTCCAGACCCGCATGAAGCTGATCAAGGCCGCCATCGAGATCAGCGAGGCGCCGATATCGACGATCCACGGATTGATGAAGTTCGAGATCAGGTATTGCGGCACCGCGAAGCTGACCGCGCACACGAGGATGGCCGGCCACACCTGCACCATGCCGCGCCAGCCGGCGAAGGCCCACACCACCCAGAACGGCACGATCATGGAGAAGACCGGCAATTGCCTCCCGACCATGGCGCCCAGAAGATAGGGATCGAGACCCGTGACGCTGGCAAGACCCGCGATGGGGGTGCCGAGCGCGCCGTAGGCGACCGGCGCGGTGTTGGCGATGAGCGAAAGGCCCGAGGCCGCGAGAGGCGAGAAGCCGAGACCGATGAGGATGGCGCCCGTAACCGCAACGGGAGTGCCGAAGCCCGATGCTCCTTCGAAGAACGCGCCGAACGAGAACGCGATGAGCAGGAGTTGGAGACGCCGGTCGGGCGTCACGCCGCCGATGGCGCGTTCGAGGATCTTGAAGCGGCCCGTCGCGACGGTGAGCCGGTACAGGAAGATGACGTTCAGAACGATCCAGCCGATGGGGAAGAAGCCGGTGACGACGCCAAGAGCCGCCGCGCGCAAGGCCACGCCGGTTGGCATGGTGAACACAAGGATCGAAATGAGAATGGCGGCGATCAGTGCGATGATGGCGGCGATGTGCGCCTTCACCTTGCCCGATGCGATCATCCCCAGCAGCATCACAACGGGAATGGCCGCCGCAAGCGTCGACCAGACCATATTTCCGAACGGGTTGTAGACCTGACTCCACATGACGTTGCCTCCAACATTTCTTGTTTTCGTTGGGCGTAGTCCGTGTCCCTCCCGTGGGAAAGACACTGTAGACGAAAGGCTAATTCGCACAGCTTCGCAAGCGCCTGCACCGGACGCTGGTGACAACCCCGAAGCCGCCGGGCTAGCTTCGGGGATCGAACGTGCCCATCTGTTGCCGGCACACCTCTCCACCACCCTGCGAGTAACCTGCGCATGTCCTACGATCTCATCGTCATCGGCACCGGCCCCGGCGGCTATGTCGCGGCCATCCGTGCGGCACAGCTCGGCCTGAAGGTCGCGGTGGTCGAGAAGCGGGCGACGCATGGCGGCACCTGCCTGAATGTGGGCTGCATCCCTTCGAAGGCGCTCCTCCACACCTCCGAGCTTTTCGAGGAGGCCGGCCACGGCTTCGCCGGCATGGGCATCAGGGTCGGCCAGCCGGAGCTCGACCTCGCAGCCATGCACGCCTTCAAGGACAAGGGCGTCGACGGCAATGTGAAGGGTGTCGAGTTTCTGCTGAAGAAGAACAAGGTGGACGCCTTCCACGGCACGGCCTCGATACCTTCGGCAGGTAGGGTGCTGGTGACGCCAGAAAGCGGCGAACCGCAGACGCTCGAGACGAAGAACATCCTGATCGCCACCGGGTCCGACGTTGCCCGCTTGCGCGGCGTCGAGATCGACGAGCAGCGCGTGGTCTCGTCCACGGGAGCGCTGACACTTCCCGAAGTACCGAAGCGCCTACTGGTCATCGGAGCCGGCGTGATCGGGCTTGAGCTCGGCTCGGTCTGGAAGCGTCTGGGTGCCGAGGTGCTGGTGGTCGAATATCTCGATCGCATCCTGCCCGGGCTGGACGGGGAAACCTCCAACGCCTTCCAGCGCGTGCTGGGCAAGCAGGGCTTCAGCTTCAAGCTTGGCACCAAGGTCACCGGGGTGGACACGTCCGGGCCTGTACTGAAGGTCACCGTTGAGCCATCCGCGGGCGGCGAGGCCGAAGTGCTGGAGGCCGATGTGGTGCTGGTCGCCATCGGCCGTGTGCCCTACACCGCCGGCCTTGGCCTCTCGGAGGTCGGCGTCGAGGTGAACGCGCGCGGGCAGGTCGTCACGGACGGCCACTATAAGACCAATGTGGACGGCATCTACGCCATCGGCGACGTGATCGCCGGCCCGATGCTCGCGCACAAGGCAGAGGACGAGGGCATGGCCGTGGCCGAGATACTTGCCGGCCGCGCCGGGCATGTGAACTACGGCGTCATCCCGAGCGTGGTCTACACCGCCCCCGAATTGGCCTCAGTCGGGCAGAACGAGGAAGAGCTGAAGGCCGCGGGCGTGGATTACGTGGTCGGCAAGTTCCCGTTCACGGCCAATGGACGCGCCAAGGTCAACAACACCACCGACGGCTTCGTGAAGGTGCTTGCCGACGCGAAGACGGACCGGGTTCTCGGCGTCCACATCCTTGGTGCCGACGCCGGCACGCTGATCGCGGAAGCGGCGGTGGCCATGGAGTTCGGCGCGTCGTCGGAGGACATTGCCCGCACCTGCCACGCCCACCCCACACTCTCGGAAGCGGTCAAGGAAGCCGCGCTCGCGGTCGAGAAGCGCGCGATCCACATGTAAAAAAAAGCCCCGCCAGAGGCGGGGCTTAGTGAAATCTCGAGGGTCTCGAGTCCTGGAGATTGAGCAGTCGGCGCCATCTATCGGCTGCGCATGACAGCCGGATGGCGAATGGTAGACTAGTCCTGAGCCTGCGCTTGCGCGACCAGTCCGCTGGAGGTGGAGCCGCCCTCGATGAGGGAGAACGGCAGGGCCATCAGGGTCAGTGCCACAAGGTAGCCGGCGAAAAGATAAAGACTGCGCTTCAGTGACATTGAGCCCCCTCGATGCACCGACTTTCCAAGTTCAAGCTCGCGGATGGGTTGCGGCGTGAACGGCTAGAAGGCGGTCTGCATCAACTTCCGTGTAGATCTGTGTCGTAGAAAGGCTTGAGTGGCCTAAAAGTTCCTGGATCGATCGAAGATCTCCACCACGCGCCAAGAGGTGTGTTGCAAACGAGTGACGCAGGGCATGTGGGGTAGCTGTATCCGACAGGCCGAGCGCGCCCCGCAACTGCTCCATGGCACGCTGGATCATGCGCGGCGACAGCGGCCCTCCCCGGGTTCCCACGAAGAGCGGACCACCGGGCTTCAGGCTCCACGGGCAGAGTTTGAGGTAATCCTCGATGGCCTGCCCCACAACGGGGATGACGGGAACGGTCCTGGCCTTGCCGCCCTTGCCCGTCACGGTAACCGCCCGGCGGCCTTCGATGGGAGCCTCTTCCCGGGTCAGCGAGAGCGCCTCGGCTATGCGCAGCCCGCAGCCGTAAAGCAGGGCCAGCACGGCGGCGTCGCGTGCGAGGACCCAGTCGGGACGCTCGTCGCCGGCACGCGAATCGACATCCACCACCTGACGGGCCAGTGCGGCTGAAATAGGCTTGGGCAGGCTGCGCGGCAGTTTCGGGCCGCGGATCGCCGTCAATGCCGATGCGCCGCCGTGGCCGTTGCGCTCAAGGAACCGGGAGAAGCTTCGGGCGGCAGCCAGAGCGCGCATCAGGGAACGGCTCGAAAGCCCTTCGGTGCGTCGCCGCGCGAGGAATGCCCGGACGTCTCGCGGGCCGAGCCCGGCGAGATCCACCAAAGTCGGTGGCGCGCCGAGATGCCCCATCATGAAGCGAAGAAAGAAACGGACATCGCGGCCATAGGCCTCGACGGACTTTGGAGACAGGCGTCGCTCATGCGCCAGATGGGACAGCCATTCGCGATAGGCGGCCTGCACATCGGCGGCGGCAGGCAGGATGATGGCGTCGAGCGGCTCCGTCATGCCCCTGATCCTGCACCAGCAGGCGTTAAGCCGTCGTAAGCCATGCGGCCGGAAAGCCCCTCCCCCGAGGCGAAGGAGGAGGGGCGAAGCATCAGGCGATGGTCTGGCCGGTCTTCTTCCAGTCCTCGACAAAGGTCGCGAGACCCTTGTCGGTCAGCGGATGCTTGATCAGGCCCTTGATGACAGAGGCCGGGCAGGTGCAGACATCGGCGCCGATGAGGGCCGCCTGCTTGACGTGGTTGGCCGTGCGGATGGATGCCGCGAGGATCTCGGTTTCGATGCCGGGATAGTTGTCATAGATCTGGCGGATCTCCTCGATCAGGTCCATGCCGTCGAGGTTGATGTCGTCGAGCCGACCCACGAAGGGCGAGATGAAGGTTGCGCCGGCCTTTGCGGCCATCAGCGCCTGGTTCGCCGAGAAGCACAGCGTGACGTTGACCATGGTGCCTTCCTCGCGGAAAGTGCGGCAAGCCTTGAGGCCTTCGAGCGTCAGCGGCACCTTGATGACGATGTTCTCGGCGATCTTCGCGAGATAACGGCCTTCCTTCAGCATGCCGTCGACATCAATGGATGCGACCTCGGCTGAAACCGGGCCCGACGTTACCTTGCAGATGTCCTCGAGAATTTCGCTGTAAGGACGGTTGGCCTTCAGCACCAGCGAAGGATTCGTGGTCACGCCGTCGATCAGGCCGGCCTCGGCCAGTTCGCGAATTTCGCCGATATCGGCGGTGTCAGCGAAGAACTTCATGGATAGATATCTCGCGCGTTGTGCCGCGTCGTCCCGCTGGATGGCGCAGCTGTTCCTGAGGGAAACCGATGTTCTCCGAATATATAGGGGATGTGGATTGCGATTGTGACGGTCGGCTCGGATTTTCTACGGCTGTCCGCCGCCCCGGATTTGCCCATGCCCGCTGAGAGCGTTGAAGTCCTGTTGCCGGTCGCCCTGGATCGCAGCTTCACCTACAGCCTGCCCGAAGACATCATTGCCCCGCCGGGATCCTTCGTCGAAGTGCCCCTCGGCCCACGGGCGGTCGCGGGTGTTGTGTGGGGACCCGGCGATCCCGAGGTTCCGGCTGGGAAGCTGAAGGCCGTCCGCCAAAAGCTGGAACTGCCGCCTCTCGGCGACGAACTGCGCGCCTTCGTGGACTGGGTTGCGCGCTACACTTTGGCGCCTCGTGGCATGGTGCTGCGCATCGCGGTCAGGGGCGCGCGCAATCCGGGCGACGAAACACCGAGGTCTGCCGTGATCGCCACCGGCAGCGCACCCGGCCGTGCCACGCCGGCAAGGACACGCGTGCTGGCGACCGCGTCGGACGGGGTTCCGCGCAGCAAATCGGACCTGGCACGCGCCGCCGCTGTGTCTCCGGGCGTGATCGACGGCCTTGTCGCCGACGGCGCCCTGCGCATCGTCGAGGTGATCGCGGAGCCCATCGGCAGCGGCCTCCAACCCGACCTCGGCAGGCCGGAGTTGAGCGAGGCGCAGGCGGACATCGCAGCCCTGCTCCAGGCTGCTGTGCGCGACAGGACTGGATCTACGCATCTGGTGGAGGGCGTCACCGGCTCCGGCAAGACGGAGGTGTATCTGGAGGCTGTGGCGGAGGCGCTGCGCACGGGCCGGCAGGCTCTCATCCTCCTCCCGGAAATCGCGCTGACACAGGCGGTGCTCGACCGCGTCACCCGCCGTTTCGGCGGTGCTCCCGGTGAATGGCATTCTACCGTATCGGCCAAACGTCGCGCGCGGATCTGGACGGGCACCGCCAGCGGTGAGACGCGAATCGTCGTCGGCGCGCGTTCGGCGCTGTTCCTGCCCTTCCGCGATCTCGGAATCATCGTCGTCGACGAGGAGCACGACGCCGGCTTCAAGCAGGAGGATGTGCCCGTCTACCACGCCCGCGACATGGCTGTGGTGCGCGGGAAGCTGGCCGAGGCGCCGGTCGTCCTCGTATCGGCGACGCCGTCGCTGGAGAGCCGGGTCAATGCCGATGCGGGGCGTTATCGCCATCACCTGCTGCCGGAGCGCTTCGGTGGGCGCACCATGCCCGAAATCGAACTGCTGGACCTGCGCGCCGATCCGCCGCCGCCCGGCCGCTGGATTGCACCGCGCCTGGAAGAGCAGGTTCGCGACACCCTCGCCCGCGGCGAGCAGGCGCTGCTCTTCCTTAACCGCCGGGGTTTCGCGCCGCTGACTTTGTGCCGGGCCTGCGGGCACCGCTTCGCCTGCCCCAATTGCTCGGCCTGGCTGGTGGAGCACCGATTCCGCCGCCAGCTTGCCTGCCACCATTGCGGCCACCACGAACCCGTGCCGCCCGCCTGCCCCAAATGCAGCACTACGGACAAGCTGGCGGCCGTCGGCCCGGGCGTTGAACGCATCCGCGACGAGGCGGCAGCCTTGTTCCCGGAGGCGCGGCTGGCCGTGCTGTCCAGCGACCTCGTGATCGGAGCCGACAGTATCCGGGCCGAACTGAAAGCCGTCGAGGACCACGCGGTGGACCTCGTGATCGGCACACAGCTCGTCACCAAGGGGCACAACTTCCCGCACCTGACCCTTGTTGGCGTCGTGGATGGCGATCTTGGGCTCGGCACCTCGGATCCGCGCGCCGCCGAACGCACCTTCCAATTGCTGGAGCAGGTGACGGGACGCGCCGGACGCGGCGCGATCGCCGGAAGGGGCATCGTGCAGACCACCGACCCCCTCCACCCCGTTATGCAGGCGCTGAAGAATCATGACGCCGCAGCCTTCTACGCCGCCGAGATCGATGCCC
The DNA here is from genome assembly GCF_033898525.1 of Terrihabitans rhizophilus. Taxonomy (NCBI): domain Bacteria; kingdom Pseudomonadati; phylum Pseudomonadota; class Alphaproteobacteria; order Hyphomicrobiales; genus Terrihabitans; species Terrihabitans rhizophilus. The sequence goes on from NZ_JAXAFJ010000004.1 coordinate 96,892, forward strand.
GTGCCGATGCGATGCTGCCCCCCTTCGGCCGGCTGGCAAGCCTCGTGGTCTCGGCGCCCGTCCGCAACGACGCCGAAGCATATGCCCGGGCCTTGGCACAAAGCTTCCCGGCGTCCGCTCCGGCGCGGCTGCTCGGACCTGCCGAGGCGCCTATCTCTCTTCTGCGAGGGCGGCATCGTTTCCGGCTGCTCCTGCGCGCGGACCGTACGGTGGACGTGCCGGGCCTCATCCGCGCATGGCTGGCCGAGGCTCCGCGTGCGCCAGCGAGCATCGGGCTACACACCGACGTCGACCCGGTGAGCTTTCTGTGAATTGGGACAGAAAAGTGTTCATTCCGCCGCATGCTGTCTCGTTGCACCGCTGATATACCTGTGTTAGTCAACGCCCGGCTTGGGGGGGTCACTCTCACGGGCCGGCCTTTCACGGCAACAATCACCCGATTTCTGAAGATTTGCAGGCGCTTGCCGCCTCCGGATCTGACAGAAGACAGACGAGAGACCGCTACCGGTGGCAGCAGACGACCAGACGCCGACGGGAATGGCCGGACGCTATGCGACGGCCCTTTTCGAACTCGCCAGCGAGTCGAACGCCGTGGACACGGTGCTCGGAGACCTGGACCGCTTCGGCGCCCTGCTGGACGAGAGCGAGGATCTCCGCCGGCTCGTCAACAGCCCCGTCTTCTCCTCCGAAGACCAGTTGGCGGCTGTCACGGCTGTGCTGGAACGGGCCGGGATCACCGGCATCTCCGCTAACTTCATCCGCCTCGTGGCGAAGAACCGCCGCCTGTTCGCGATCAAGCGCATCATCATCGGCTTCCGTGCCCTGGTCGCCCAGTCCCGCGGCGAGTTGACCGCTGAAGTGACGGTGGCCGAGCCGCTGTCCGAGGCACGCATGCAGGACGTGAAGTCCACGCTCCGCGAAATCACGTCCAAGGACGTGAAGATCGACGTCAAGGTCGATCCCAAGATCATCGGTGGCATCATCGTGCAGCTCGGCAGCCGCATGGTGGACGCCTCCGTTCGTACTAAACTTTCCGCCATCCAACATGCCATGAAAGAGGTGCGCTGATGGACATCCGCGCCGCTGAGATCTCCGCGATCCTCAAGGACCAGATCAAGAATTTCGGCCAGGAGGCCGAGGTCTCCGAAGTCGGACAGGTGCTGTCGGTCGGTGACGGCATCGCCCGCATCTACGGCCTCGACCAGGTTCAGGCCGGTGAGATGGTCGAATTCCCGGGCGGCATCCGGGGCATGGCGCTGAACCTCGAAACCGACAATGTCGGCGTCGTGATCTTCGGCTCCGACCGCGACATCAAGGAAGGCGACACGGTCAAGCGCACCGGCGCCATCGTGGATGTTCCCGTCGGCCGTGGCCTGCTCGGCCGCGTCGTGGACGCTCTCGGCAACCCGATCGATGGCAAGGGCCCGATCGAGTACACCGAGCGCCGCCGCGTCGACGTCAAGGCGCCGGGCATCATCCCGCGCAAGTCCGTGCATGAGCCGATGCAGACCGGCCTCAAGGCCATCGACGCCCTGATCCCTGTCGGCCGCGGACAGCGCGAGCTCGTCATCGGCGACCGCCAGACCGGCAAGACCGCCGTCATCCTGGACACCATTCTCAACCAGAAGCCCATCAATCAGGGCACGGACGAGAAGGCCAAGCTGTACTGCGTCTACGTTGCCATCGGCCAGAAGCGCTCGACGGTCGCGCAGTTCGTGAAGACGCTCGAAGAGAACGGCGCGATGGAATATTCCATCGTCGTGGCCGCCACCGCGTCCGATCCGGCCCCCATGCAGTTCCTGGCGCCGTTCGCCGGCTGCGCGATGGGCGAATTCTTCCGCGACAACGGCCTGCACGCCCTCATCACCTATGATGACCTGTCCAAGCAGGCCGTGGCGTACCGCCAGATGTCGCTGCTGCTGCGCCGCCCGCCGGGCCGCGAAGCCTATCCGGGCGACGTGTTCTACCTCCACTCGCGCCTTCTGGAGCGTTCGGCGAAGCTGAACGACGAGAACGGCTCGGGCTCGCTGACGGCTCTGCCGGTCATCGAGACGCAGGCGAACGACGTGTCGGCCTACATCCCGACCAACGTGATCTCGATCACCGACGGCCAGATCTTCCTTGAGACGGACCTGTTCTACCAGGGCATCCGCCCGGCGGTGAACGTCGGCCTCTCGGTGTCGCGCGTCGGCTCCTCCGCCCAGATCAAGGCGATGAAGCAGGTGGCTGGCAAGATCAAGGGCGAGCTCGCGCAGTACCGCGAGATGGCGGCCTTCGCACAGTTCGGCTCGGATCTCGACGCCTCGACGCAGCGCCTCCTGAACCGCGGCGCGCGTCTCACCGAGCTCCTGAAGCAGGCGCAGTTCTCGCCGCTGAAGGTCGAGGAGCAGGTCGCGGTGATCTATGCCGGCACCAACGGCTATCTCGACAGCCTTCCGCTGGATCGGGTTCGCCCGTTCGAGCAGGGCCTGCTGTCCTATCTGCGGACGCAGGCGGCGGAGGTGCTCGACACCATCCGCACGTCTAAGGAACTGTCGAAGGACACGACCGAGAAGCTGAAGGCAGCAGTCGACGCCTTCGCGAAGAACTTCGCCTGATCAGGCGCTGAAGGCGGTACGGCATGGCCTCTCTTAAAGATCTGCGCAATCGCATCGCCTCTGTGAAGGCGACGCAGAAGATCACCAAGGCGATGCAGATGGTCGCCGCGGCGAAGCTGCGTCGCGCCCAGATGGCGGCAGAGGCCGCCCGTCCCTATGCCGAGCGCATGGAGCGGGTTCTTGCCAATCTCGCCAGCGGACTGGCCAACCAGCCCGATGCGCCCCTGCTGCTCAGCGGCACGGGATCGACGCAGCGCCACCTGCTGATCGTGGCGACAGCGGAGCGCGGCCTTGCGGGCGCGTTCAACTCCTCCATTGCCCGACTGGCGCGCGACCATGCCAACCGCCTCATCGCGGAAGGCAAGGACGTCACCATTCTTCCGGTGGGCCGCAAGGGCGCCGACGTGCTGCGTCGCCAGTTCGCGAACCGGCTGGAGGGCAATGTCGACCTGCGCGATGTCAAGCAGCTCGGCTTCGTGAATGCCGAAGCCATTGCGACGCAGGTGATCTCCCGGTTTGAAGCCGGCGAGTTCGATGTCGCGACCCTGTTCTTCTCCCGCTTCCGCTCGGTGATCCAGCAGGTCCCGACCGCGCAGCAGATCATCCCGGCGGTGATCCCGCAGGTTGCCGACACCGGCGCCTCGGCCCTGTACGAATTCGAGCCCGGCGAGGCGGAGATCCTCCAGGATCTTCTGCCGCGCAACATCGCCATCCAGATCTTCCGCGCGCTGCTGGAAAACGCGGCGTCCGAGCAGGGCGCGCGCATGAGCGCCATGGACAATGCCACCCGCAATGCGGGCGACATGATCAAGAAGCTGACGATGAACTACAACCGGACGCGTCAGGCGCAGATCACCAAGGAGCTGATCGAGATCATCTCCGGCGCCGAAGCGCTCTGATAACGGATAAGAGGAGTCGATCATGGCCTACAAGACCACCGCGACGACCACTGGCGGCCGCAATGGCCGCGCCATACTTGCCGATGGCGGCCTCGCGCTCGCCATGGCGGCTCCGAAGGAAATTCGCGGCGACGGCAACGGCCACAATCCCGAGCAGCTGTTCGCTCTCGGCTACTCGTCCTGCTTCGGCCAGGCCCTGCTCGGCCTCGGCAAGAAGCACAACGTGGATTCCAAGGAAGCCAGCGTCACCGCTGAGGTCACGCTCAACACCGATGGCGGCTTCTCGCTTGCCGTCGACCTGAAGGTGTCCATTCCCGGTGCCGACCGCGCTGCGGTCGAGGCGCTGGTCGAGGAAGCCCATCAGGTTTGCCCCTATTCCAAGGCGATCCGGAACAATGTTCCGGTGACCCTGACCGTCGTTTGACGGAACCGGTTCTCAAGGAGATCACTATGGCCACCACCACCGCGACCACGGGGCGCATTGCCCAGGTCATCGGCGCCGTCGTCGACGTCCAGTTCGACGGTGAGCTGCCGGAAATCCTGAATGCGCTCGAGACCATGAACAACGGCAACCGCCTTGTTCTGGAAGTGGCCCAGCATCTCGGCGAGAACACCGTCCGCACCATCTCGATGGACACCACCGAGGGCCTGACCCGCGGCCAGCCGGTGCGCAACACCGGCGGCCCGATCATGGTCCCGGTGGGTGAGGCTACCCTCGGCCGTATCATGAACGTCATCGGCGAGCCGGTCGACGAGCTTGGACCGGTGGTCGGCGAGACCACCCGCTCGATCCATCAGCCCGCGCCGTCCTACGCGGAGCAGGCGACCGAGTCGGAGATCCTCGTCACCGGCATCAAGGTGGTCGATCTGCTGGCTCCCTATTCCAAGGGCGGCAAGATCGGCCTGTTCGGCGGCGCAGGCGTCGGCAAGACCGTTCTGATCATGGAGCTGATCAACAACGTCGCGAAGGCACATGGCGGCTATTCGGTGTTCGCCGGCGTTGGCGAGCGTACCCGCGAGGGCAACGATCTCTACCACGAGATGATCGAATCCAACGTCAACAAGGACCCGCACGAGAATGGCGGCTCGACCGCCGGCTCCAAGTGCGCCCTTGTCTACGGCCAGATGAACGAGCCCCCGGGCGCCCGCGCCCGCGTCGCGCTGACTGGCCTGACCGTCGCCGAGCATTTCCGCGACCAGGGCCAGGACGTGCTGTTCTTCGTCGACAACATCTTCCGCTTCACGCAGGCCGGCTCGGAAGTGTCCGCCCTGCTGGGCCGCATCCCGTCCGCCGTGGGCTATCAGCCGACGCTCGCAACGGACATGGGCGCGCTTCAGGAGCGCATCACCACCACAACCAAGGGCTCGATCACGTCCGTGCAGGCCATCTACGTGCCGGCCGACGACCTGACCGACCCGGCCCCGGCCGCGTCCTTTGCCCATCTCGATGCCACGACCGTGCTGTCGCGCTCCATTGCGGAAAAGGGCATCTACCCCGCCGTCGACCCGCTCGACTCCACCTCGCGCATTCTCTCCCCGGCGGTTGTCGGCGAAGAGCATTACTCGGTGGCCCGCCAGGTGCAGCAGCTGCTTCAGCGCTATAAGTCGCTGCAGGACATCATCGCCATCCTTGGCATGGACGAGCTGTCGGAAGAGGACAAGCTGACGGTGGCGCGCGCCCGCAAGATCGAGCGCTTCCTGTCCCAGCCGTTCCACGTCGCGGAGATCTTCACCGGTTCGCCGGGCAAGCTCGTCGCGCTGGAAGACACGATCAAGAGCTTCAAGGGCCTGGTCGAGGGCAAGTACGATCACCTCCCCGAATCGGCCTTCTACATGGTCGGCACGATCGAGGAGGCCATCGAGAAGGCCCAGAAGCTGGCTGCCGAAGCAGCCTGATCCGGAGATCCCGGCGGCACCTCCCATGGGAGGTTCAGCAGGGATCAACGATCCGGGAATGAGTAACCAGATCACGGGCGAAGGACCGGCATCCAGTTTCGGAGCAAATCTCCGGCCAGTGATGGGACGGTCCGATCGCCCTGATCGGCGGCATCATCGGGCTTGGCCTCGGCTCTGTCGCCGATCGCCGCCGGTTCTGAGGACAACATAATGGCCAGCCTCCCCTTCGAACTTGTCTCCCCGGAACGTCTCCTGGTGTCCGAGCAGGTAGAGAGCGTCACCGCTCCGGGCCTTGAGGGCGATTTCACGGTGCTGGCAGGTCACGCGCCGCTGATCGCCCTTCTGCGTCCGGGCTTCGTGATCGTCACCCCGGCTTCAGGTGCCGTGCGGCGGCTTTACATCCGCGGCGGATTTGCCGAGGTGAATCCAGCCGGCCTGACCATCCTTGCCGACATGGCAATCCCTGCTGAAGAACTGGACAGCGCGCGCGTGAACGCGGAAATCCAGATTGCGCAGAACGCCGTCTCGCACACGCACGACGCGGATGCTCGTCTGCGTGCCGAGGAACGTCTGGCCTGGATCAAGGATCTGGCCGGCAGCACCGAGCCCGCGACCGCCACGAGCCACTAAGCCGCATTAAACTTTTGTTGACGCGGCTCCCGGGCCATCTCACTGTTCGTCTGCCCGATGCATGATCGGGCGATGCTCAGTTGGCGGCGGGGACGTATGCCGGTCACAGCGAAGATTTCGGCCGCCATTGGCCTGCTGTTCGCGCTCGTGCTGGGGGTGCGAAGCGACCTCGACATCGCGCTCACTGGGCTCTTCTACGACAGTGGAGTTCGCGACTTCCCGATCAGCGGCATCCCTTGGGTGCAGGATGTCCGGTGGGTCCTGATGCATGTTCCGCATCTGGTGACGCTGCTTGCGCTGGCCGCGTTGGTCGGCAAGGCGCTTCGCCTGCCTTTCCTGCAATGGCTGCCCACGCGCCACGCGTTCTTCCTCCTGTCCACCCTCCTCGTGATTCCCGGCCTCGTGGTCAATGCGGGGCTCAAGGAGAACTGGGGGCGCCCCCGCCCTCATGAGACCGTGCTGTTCGGCGGAACAACCGAATTCTATCCCTGGTGGAAGCTCGGTGGCCCTTGCGACGACAACTGCTCGTTCGTGTCCGGCGAAGTTTCAGGTGTTGCGTGGCTGTCTGCGGCGGCAGCGCTGACACCTCCCAACATCCGGCCGTTCGCCATCGCCGGGACGATCGCCGTAACCGCCGCTACCGCTCTCCTGCGGGTGGCATTCGGCGGCCACTGGTTCTCCGACGTGATGATCAGCGCGACCTTGACCTTCTTCCTCGTGGCGGTCATGCACAGGTTCTTCTTCGGGCCGGTTCGCCGGCGCCGTTTTCCCAAGCCGGAGGTTCTAGGTGCCGTTCAGCCGTGACGCGTGGGACGCCAATCTAGGGCTCTACGAGACAATCCGTTCGATGCCGTTCAACGAGGCGCTTGCCGCGGGAACACTGCCGGCCGAACGCTTCCAGCACTACATCATCCAGGATGCGCATTACCTGATCGCATTCGGACGGGCGCTTGCCGTCGCGGCGGCCAAAGCCGACGACACCGATGGCATCGTCCAGTTCTCGGAAGCGGCCAAGGTCGCGATCATCGTGGAGCGGGCGCTTCACGCCGATTATTTCCGCCAGTTCGGCGTCACAGCGGATGATTTCGCACGGGCGCCGCTGTCGCCGGCCTGCCATCATTATTCGAGCTATCTGCTGGCGACCGCCTGGGCCGAGCCGTATCCGGTGGCCCTGGCCGCCCTGCTGCCCTGCTTCTGGATCTACGCCGAGGTCGGTCGCGACATCCACGGGCGCGCTGCCGAACCGAACCCTTACAGGGCCTGGATCGACACCTATGCCGGCGAAGATTTCCACGCCGCCGTGAGAGGCGTCATCGCCACCACGGATCGGCTGGCCGCCAAGGCGTCGCCCGAGACACAAGGCGCGATGCATGTGGCGTTCACCCGCGCGACACAGCTCGAATGGATGTTCTGGGACTCGGCCTGGAACCTCGGTGACTGGCCGGTTCGCTAGTCTGGATAAGCCGGCCAGGCAAACGGGGCGAAGGCCTCCGCCACCTTCTCGTAGACGGGCCGACGGAACGGCACGACCAGCCTCGGAAGCAGGTCGAGCGGGAAGAAGCCCCACGCATCGAACTCTGGATCCTCGAGGCATTCCGGAAGGGCTACGTTGATCTCCTCCAGCGGCCCTTCCATCCGGAATGCCACCCATCGCTGCCGCTGGCCACGAAATGGCGCCAGCTTATGCGTCGAAGGGCCGTCATAGGCCGGGAAGTCGTAGGTCCACCACTCATCGGTCGCGCCAAGGAGTGAAACGGATGTCACGCCCGTTTCTTCCCACAGTTCCCGACGCGCAGCCGCAATGACGTCTTCGCCCTCATCCACTCCCCCCTGCGGCATCTGCCACTCGAAACCGGCGGGGATGATTTCCGGACCCGACGAGGCAAACCGGTGCCCGGCGAACACCAGCCCTCTTTGGTCGAACAGGGCAACGCCAACATTGGGGCGATAGGGCTTTTCCGTCATCGGCCGATCTTGGGAGCGAGTTCGGCCACCACCTCTTCATAGCTGGCGCGCTTGAAGGGCACGATCAGAGAGCACAGCTTGTCGACGCTCTCCCAGCGCCATTCGGAGAACTCAGGCTTGTGCTTTCCGCCGGCCGGCGTCGCGATGTCGATCTCGCCATCGTCGCCGGTGAAGCGCAGGGCGAACCATTTCTGGCGCTGCCCGCGATACCGTCCCTTCCAGGCGACGCCGACAAGCTCCGGCGGCAGGTCATAGGTCACCCAGCCCGCCGTCTCGGCGATCGGCTCCACCGAGCGAATGTTCGTCTCCTCCCACAGCTCCCGCAGCGCACCTTCGAAGGGCTCCTCCCCTTTGTCGAGGCCCCCTTGCGGCATCTGCCAGGCATGGTCCTCGCCGATGGGCGGCGCCATGCCGGAGCGCCGGCCCACGAAGACCAGCCCCTCGCGGTTGACGAGCATCACACCGACGCATGGGCGGTAAGGAAGACTGTCTGGGTCTGTCACGAGGGCACCATCTCCGAGCAATGGCGGCGTTCTAGCCTGCCGAACAGGCGGTGCGAAGCCACCACCCGCGAAAGACATCAGGGAGCGCGCGGCACCTTGATGATCAGCGGGCCGGATTCGGAGGTCTGAGGATCTATCACACGCCCGCGTGGCGGCGCTTCCTGCGGCGGCACCGCTCGCACTTCGTCGACCGGCGCCGGGATTGTCTCGGCGGATGTCCTCAGTGCAGGAGCGTCGTCGGCAGCCGCGACCCTCCCGCCGGGCACGGCATCTACGGTGAGAGCCGGCCAGAACGCCACGGAGGCCGCCACGACACATGCGGCCAGCAGCAATCCCGCCCCTGCAAGCACAGCCGTGCCCCGCCTGGCAGGCGGGCGCCTCAGGCCGAGAGGTGCTCTGAGTTCATCATCCACGCTGAAGCCCACTCAATGCCGTTCGGCGGCCCCGGGGGGCCGCCAATGCAGTGTTCAGTTGGTCTTCTTCTGGGCCTTGGCCGGAGCCTTGGCCATCTGCGAGCACTCGGCCGAGAGCTCGCCCGGCTTCGGCGGGAAGGCTGCGTCCGTGCGGGTGCCGCGCAGCAGCTCAAGAGCCGCCTGCAGCTGCACGTCGTCCTTGGCCTCAGGCGGCACATAGGCCGAAGAGCCGCCCTCGTCGTTTTCCTTCTTCTCCTCGGAGGAGATCTGGTCCTGCTCGACGGGGTCCGCCTGGCGCGGCTTCTCGCCGGCCCCGAGCAGATGGCCGCGCAGGCCGATCTCGCCCTCGGTACGGTCCTTGCCCTTCAGCTCGTCCGGGATCACGGGCTCGACCTTGATGTCCGGCTCTATACCCTTGGCCTGAATGGAGCGCCCGCATGGCGTATAGTAGCGTGCCGTCGTGAGCGAGAGGGCGCCGTTCGGGCCCATGTCCACAAGGCTCTGCACCGAGCCCTTGCCGAAGGAACGCGTGCCGAGAATGGTCGCACGCTTGTGGTCCTGCAGCGCGCCCGCCACGATCTCGGAGGCCGAAGCGGAACCGCCGTTGACGAGCACGATCACCGGCTTGCCGTCCGTCTGGTCGCCGGAGCGCGCGCTGTAGCGCTGGATGTCTTCAGGCTGGCGCCCGCGGGTCGAAACCACTTCGCCACGGTTGAGGAAGGTGTCGGTCACGCGAATGGACTGGTCGAGCAGGCCACCGGGATTGTTGCGCAGGTCGAGCACATAGCCCTTCAGCTGGTCGGCGGGGATCTGCTTCTTCAGGTCCTCGATCGCCTTCTGCAGGCCGTCGTTCGTCAGTTCGCTGAAGGAGGCGAGGCGGATATAGCCGACATCCTCGCCTTCCTTGCGGCTGCGCACGACGCGGATGCGGATCACGTCACGCGTCAGCTTGACGTCCAGCGGCTCGCTGTCCTTGCGCATGATCTTGAGCGTAATGGACGTGTTCACCGGGCCGCGCATCTTCTCCACGGCCTGCTGGAGGGTCAGGCCCTCGATCTTCTGGCCGTCGATATGCGTGATGATGTCGTTGGCGAGGATGCCGGCGCGCGCAGCGGGTGTCTCGTCGATGGGGCTTACAACCTTGATCAGGCTGTTCTCCATGGAGACCTCGATGCCGAGGCCGCCGAACTCGCCGCGGATATCGACCTGACGGTCGCGGTAGCGCTTGGCGTCCATATAGGAGGAGTGGGGGTCGAGGCCCGACAGCATGCCGTTGATGGCATCCTGCACGAGCTTGGAATCTTCCGGCTTCTCCACGTACTCGGAGCGCACGCGCTCGAACACGTCGCCGAACAGGTTCAGGTTCCGATACGTCTCGGCGCTGCCTGCGGCCCAGGCTTTGGTGAACAGGCCATGGTTCTGCACGAGGCCGACGGACGTGGCGCCCATCAGCGCGCCGACAAGAACAAGTGAAACCTTACGCATCATCCGCGTACCTTTTCGGCAGAACTGTTGGCCCACCACGGGCCGGGATTGATCGACTGACCGTCTTTCCGGAATTCAACATATAGCACCGGCTGCGATGCGCCGCCTCCGACCATGGAGGCAGTCTGGTTCGCAGCTTCGCCCATCTCCGCAATCGGCTCACCGGTCAGCACGAATTGGCCGAGCGCGACGTCAACCTTCTGCATCCCGGCCAGGAGCACATGGTATCCGCCGCCTGCGTTAAGGATCAAGACCTGACCATAGGAGCGGAACGGTCCCGCATACACAACCCAGCCATCGCACGGAGATGTGACCTGCGCACGGGATCGCGTCGAAATCGAGACGCCCTTCTGCGTGCTTCCGAACGCATCGTCCTGGCCGAACTGGGTGACGGTCATTCCATTGACCGGCAGCGGCAGGAGGCCCTTGGCGGCGGCGAAGGACATTGCGGGCGTCAGGCGGCCGGGATCCTTCAGCGCGGCAAGATCGCCGCGGCCCGGCGTGGTGCCCGGGCGCGGCGCGGCATCGGCCGCAGCTTCCGCTGCCTTGCGGGCGCTCGCCACGTCGCGCTCCATCCGACCGATCAGTTCCTCCAGGGAGCGAACCTCGCGCCCCAGCGATTGCGCCAACTGGCGTTCCTCGCCCAGCGCGGCCTGCTGCTCCGTTTCGCGCTGCTGGCGCGCCTCGACAAGCAGGGACAGCCGCGACTGGACGGCCTGCTGCTCGGCGAACTCGGTGGCCAGCGTGGCGCGTTCCGTTTCGAGGTCGCTGCGCACGCGCGCCAGTTCGTTCAGGTCCGACGCAAGCTCGTCGGCCTGCTGGCGGATTTCAGGCAGGAGAGTGCCGAGCAGCATCGCTGACCGTACCGAGGCCAAAGCATCGCCCGGCTTCACCAATAGAGCGGGAGGCGGGCTGCGCCCGAGGCGCTCCAGCGCAGCCAGCAGCTCGGCCACCACCGAGCGGCTGTCGCGCAGCTTGCCCTGCACATCGGACTCCTGTGCGGAGAGGTCGCGCATACGCTGCTCGCTGTCCGCGATACGGGTCTCGCCCTCGCGGATGCGTTCGCCGGTGGCCACGAGATCGGCCGCGAGCCGGGCCCGCTCCTGTGCGATCTCGCCGATCTCGGCGCGGATGCGGGTTTCGTTGCCCTGGGCTTCCTTCAGGCGCGCACGGCGCTGCTCCAGTTCCTGCCGTTTCTGGGCCGCCGGCGTGAGATCCTGCGCTGCTGCGGGAACGGCAAACAGGATCAGCGCGACCAGCGCGCCTGCCCATTGGATGCCCGTGTGCTGCGATACTGCCATCGCATCCTTGCTGCGCCTGAAGCCTTAAGGCCTGATTAACCGAGAAAGGGCGCACGCCCTATTCACGATGATAGGGGTGCCCGGCCAGGATCGTCGCGGAGCGGTAAACCTGCTCGGCCAGCAGAACGCGGACGATGCCGTGCGGCCAGGTCAGCGCACCGAAGGCAAGCACCAGTTCGGCACGCTGCCGCAGTTCCGGTGCAAGGCCGTCGGCACCGCCGATGACGATGTGCAGCAGGGATGCGCCGTCGTCCCGCCAGCGGCCCATTCGCTCGGCAAAGGCCGCGCTTGTCAGATTGCGTCCGCCCTCATCGAGCGCCGCAACCGGCGCCCCGGGCTCAAGAGCGGCGCTGATGGCCTGCGCCTCTTCCCGCTTGCGGTCCTCGGGGCGTCTTGCGCGGCTTTCGGCGAGTTCGCGGACCTCGAGCGGGCCGATGGCCACGCCGCGGCCCATCTGCGCGACCCGCTCGGTGTAGCGGGACACAAGTTCGCGTTCCGGCCCATCCTTGAGCCGGCCGACCGCGACGACAACCACACGCATGAAGATGCGTGGGTTAGATCATGGACTTTTCGTCCGGACGATCCGCCGACCACATCTTCTCGAGATTGTAGAAGGAGCGAACCTCGGGACGGAAGATGTGGATGATCGCGTCGCCGGCGTCGATCAGCACCCAATCGGCCATGTTGAGACCCTCGACCCGGCAGCGGCCGAAGCCTGCTTCCTTGAGGCCCTGGATCAAACGGTCGGCGATGGAGGCGACGTGACGGGCGGAACGGCCCTCGGTGACGACCATCGTATCGGCAATGGATGTCTTGCCGCGCAGGTTGATGGACACCGTGTTCTCGGCCTTCGCGTCTTCCAGAAGAGCGATGACCAGCGCGTCGAGCCCGTCGGTACCTGGTGCGGTAGCCGGAGCTCCGATCGGGGGCAGGTTCATGGCTGCCTCCTGGGGCATGGAAATCTGCAGTGTTCTACCTCGTTCAGTGGCGGTTCCTTCACGTGAAGGGCCGCATCTTCAATATAGGGATGATGTGACATCCGGTTCAAGCGCGCTGCTCCGTACGGCGCAAGGCCGAGGACGAAAGGCGCGAGCGGGGGCCGTGCAGCAATGTCCAGGCAGGCGGGTGCCGGAGGGCAAGCGTCGGGGCATCAGCCTCATCGATCCGCGAGCGTGCCAACCGGAGGGCCGCCGGCATTCTGACGGCCCGGTGCGTGGTGCCCGGCCGGTCGATCACCGCGATGGGCACCCGACCAGCCAGCCCGCGCCAGTTCCTCCAGCGGTGAAGATCGGCAAGGCCGTCGCCGCCCATGATCCAGACGAAATGCACGCCCGGGCAAAGCCGCTGCAGCGCGGCCACGGTGTCCGCTGTGAAGCGGGTGCCGAGCCGGGCTTCGACATCCGTGGGAAGGATGCGCGGATCGGCGAGCAGCGCCCTCGCCTGCGCCATGCGCGCTGCGAGGGGCGGCAGCTTTCCGTTGTCCTTCAGCGGATTGCCCGGCGTCACCAGCCACCAGACGCGGTCCAGGCGCAGACGCCGCAGTGCGCGGCGGCTGACCATCACATGCGCCGCATGAGGAGGGTTGAAGGAGCCGCCGTAGAGCCCGATGCGCATGCCGCGGGCATGCGGCGGGATGCCCTTCACGGACGCGTCTGTCCCGTGCCCCTGAGCTGGTACTTGAAGGTCGTCAACTGCTCCAGACCGACCGGCCCCCGCGCATGCATGCGCCCGGTGGCGATGCCGATCTCGGCGCCGAAGCCGAACTCCCCTCCATCGGCGAACTGCGTAGAGGCGTTGTGGACGACGATGGCGGAATCCACCTCGCGCAGGAACCTCTCCGCCGCAGCGTCATCATCCGTCAGGATGGCATCCGTGTGCTGGGAGCCATAGCGGGCGATGTGCTCCATCGCGGCGGCCAACCCGTCGACCACCTTCACGGCGATGATCGCGTCCAGGAACTCGGTGGCATAATCCTCCTCGACCGCAGGCGTCACGCGAGCGTCCACCGCACTGGCCGCATCGTCTCCGCGAACGGCACATCCCGCATCGAGCAGCATGGTCAGCAGCGGGGCCAGATGCGTGCCGGCCAGCGCGCGGTCGACCAGAAGGCTTTCGGCGGCACCGCACACGCCCGTCCGCCGCAGCTTCGCGTTCATCAGCACGGTGCGCGCCATGTCCAGATCGCAGGGGCCGTGCACGTAGATGTGGTTGTTGGCGTCGAGATGGGCGAACACCGGCACGCGGGCCTCGGCCTGGACCCGCGCGATCAGGCTCTTGCCACCGCGGGGAACGATCACATCTACATCGCCGCCAAGGCCGGTCAGCATCTCGCCAACCGCGGCGCGGTCACGTGTCGGCACCATCGCAATGGATGCGGCAGGCAGGCCCGCAGCCACGAGGCCTTCGACCAACGCGGCGTGAATGGTGGTGGAGGTGCGGAAGCTTTCCGACCCGCCGCGCAGGATCACGGCATTGCCGGATTTCAACGTCAGCGCGCCGGCATCGGCGGTCACGCCCGGCCGGCTCTCATAGATCATGCCGATGACGCCGATCGGCGTGGCGACGCGCTCGAAGCGAAGTCCGTTGGGGCGCGTCCACTCTGCTCTAACCGCGCCAACGGGGTCAGGCAGAGCCGCCACTTGGCGAATGCCGTCCACGATGCCCGCCACCCGCTTTTCGTCGAGGAACAGGCGGTCGATGAGCGCCGGAGCGGTGCCGGCCGCACGTGCCGCCTCCATGTCCTGCGCATTGGCAGCGAGGATCGCCGGCATCTGGCGCTCCACGGCGTCGGCCATGGAAAGCAGCGCGGCATCCTTCTTGGCGCGTGGCGCAAGCGCCAGCACGCGCGCGGCAGCACGGGCCTCGCTGCCCATGCGCGCCATCAGATTGGAAATATTCTCGTCTCCGGCAATCCCGGGGGCCGCGACCGCGTTGAGCTTCACGACAGTTGCAAGGCTCATGACAATACTACCTACCGACATTCATGGCGCTGATATAGCCCATCAAGCCCCATCGCGCACCCCGGTGCTGCGATGACAGAGCTGCGCATCGGCACGTCCGGCTGGCATTATGGCAGCTGGATGGGCCCGTTCTATCCCTCCAACGTGAAGACGAAGGACCAGCTGGGCTTCTATTCCAGCCGCTTCGACACGACCGAAATCAACAACAGCTTCTATCGCCTCCCCACCGAGAAGGCCGTGGATGCCTGGCGGGAGACGGTGCCGGACGGCTTCGTGTTCGCGTGGAAGGCGTCGCGCTTCGTCACCCATTTCCGCCGGCTCAAGGATGTCGAGGACAGTCTCGCGCTCATCTTCGGGCGCATGGACCGTCTGGGCGTCAGCTTCGGGCCGGTGCTGTTCCAGTTGCCGCCCCAGATGAAGATCGACCACGAAAGGCTGGCGGCGTTCCTCGGCCTCCTGCCGCGCGAGCGCAGGTGCGCGTTCGAGTTCCGTGATCCGAGCTGGTACGAGCCGACTGTGTTCTCCCTTCTGGCAGACCACAACGCGGCGCTTTGCATCAGCGACCATGCGGCGGCCCCGGCGCCTTGGGAAGTCACAGCCGATTTCGTCTATCTGCGGGGTCATGGGCCAGGCGGCCGATATCACGGCAACTATCCCGAACAGACTTTGCGGGAGTGGGCAGCGACCATTGCCGATTGGCGCACCGGAAAGCGCGATGTCTATGTCTACTTCGACAACGACCAGAAAAGCGCCGCGCCGGCAGACGCGGCCAAGCTGCAATCCCTGACCTGACGGTCAGGGGGCGCGCAGCACAAGGTCGTCCCGGTGCACCATGACGCTGCGGAACGGCGCACCCAGCACCTCCTCGATGGCGGCGCTGTTCTTGCCCGCAATGCGCAGCGCGTCCGCAGCATCGTAAGCTGCGAGGCCCCGGCCGATCTCGGCGCCGGAAAGATCGCGCAGCACCACCGCCTCTCCGTGATGGAAGCTGCCTTCCACGCGCGACACGCCTGCGGGCAGCAGGCTCTTGCCGCCGCGCAGTGCCCTCACCGCGCCGTCATCGAGAAAGAGCGAGCCCTTGGGCTCCAGCGTGCCGCCGATCCAGCGCTTGCGCGATGCGGAGGGTGTTCCGGCCGTCAGGAACCAGGTGCAGCGCCCCTCCTGCTCGATGGCCCGGAGCGGATGATCGACCTTGCCGGAGGCGATGACCATGTGCGTGCCGCCATCGGTCGCGATCTTGCCGGCCTCAATCTTGGTGCGCATGCCGCCCCGCGACAGGGCGGACGCCGCGCCTCCGGCCATGGCCTCGATGGCCGGCGTGATGCGCGGCACGACAGGGATGTGCTCGGCAGCAGGGTCCAACGCCGGAGGCGCGGTGTAGAGGCCGTCGATGTCCGAAAGCAGCACCAGCAGGTCGGCGCCGGCCATGGTCGCGACGCGGGCCGCCAGCCGGTCGTTATCGCCAT
This sequence comes from Terrihabitans rhizophilus, assembly GCF_033898525.1. NCBI lineage: Bacteria > Pseudomonadati > Pseudomonadota > Alphaproteobacteria > Hyphomicrobiales > Terrihabitans > Terrihabitans rhizophilus. Next base: position 113,007 of record NZ_JAXAFJ010000004.1, read on the forward strand.
AGCGGATCTCGGTGGTGGCGACGCTGTCGTTCTCGTTGATGATGGGAACCGCCTTGTAGTCCAGCAGGCGGGCAATGGTCGCGCGAGCGTTGAGGTAGCGCTCGCGCTCCTCGGTGTCGCCGAGGGTCAGCAGGATCTGCCCGGCGGTCAGTCCATGGGTGCCAAGCACCTCGGACCATGCCCGCGCCAGAGCAATCTGCCCAACCGAGGCTGCGGCCTGGCTTTCCTCAAGCCGCAGCGGACGGCGCGGCAGATCGAGGATAGTGCGGCCAAGCGCGATGGAGCCCGACGACACCACCAGCACATCGGCCCCGCGCCGCGTCAGCCCGGCGATGTCCTCGGCCATGCTTTCCAGCCAGCCGCGCTTCAGCGCTCCCCTCTCCTGATCGACGAGGAGCGCGGAGCCGATCTTCACGACGACGCGGCGGAACTGGATGAGCTTGGGTATGATCACGGCACGACCAGACGATGATGCAGCCCGGCGCTAGCACAGCCCGGGCCGCGCGTCACGGCTGCCAGTCGCTCTGCACGGGTGCCAGGGCGATTTCCTCCTGCACGCGATGCTCGTCGATAATCGCCAGCAGCGCGCGCAGCACCTCCGGCACGCCCTCGCGGGACGCGGACGACAGGACCATCGGCGTCTTCTTGCAGGCCCGCTTCAGGCGCGCGATCTGCTGCTTGCGCGTCTCGGGATCAAGCGCGTCGGCCTTGGAGAGGGCAACGATCTCCGGCTTGTCGATGAGCCCGCCGCCATAGGCTTCCAGCTCATGGCGCACGGTCTTGTAGGCCTCGCCCGCATGCTCGGACGTGCCGTCGATGAGGTGCAGCAGCACCCGGCAGCGCTCGACATGGCCGAGGAAGCGGTCGCCAAGCCCGATGCCCTCATGCGCGCCTTCGATAAGGCCCGGAATGTCGGCGAGCACGAATTCCCGGTCGTCGGATCGCACGACGCCCAGGCCCGGAATGAGCGTGGTGAAGGGATAGTCGGCGATCTTCGGCTTCGCGGCCGTGGTCGCCGCCAGGAAGGTGGACTTGCCGGCATTGGGCAGGCCGACCAGACCGGCATCCGCGATCAGCTTGAGACGCAGATAGATGGTGCGCTCCTCGCCTTCCTGCCCGGGATTGGCGCGGCGCGGGGCTTGGTTGGTCGAGGTCTTGAAATAGGCGTTGCCGAAGCCGCCATTGCCGCCCTTGCAGAGAAGCACGCGCTGGCCCGGCTCCGTCATGTCGGCGATCAGCGTCTCCTCGTCCTCGTCGAGGATCTGCGTGCCGACCGGCACCTTCAGCACCGCGTCGTCGCCGCCCGCGCCGGTGCGGTTTGCGCCCATGCCGTGGCCGCCGGTCTTGCCCTTGAAGTGCTGCTGGTAGCGGTAGTCGATCAGGGTGTTGAGGCCCGTCACGCACTCGACCCACACGGAACCGCCGCGGCCGCCATCGCCGCCATCCGGCCCGCCGAACTCGATGAACTTCTCACGCCGGAACGAAACCGCTCCGGCGCCGCCATTGCCGGAGCGGATAAAGACCCGGGCCTGATCCAGGAATTTCATTGCACCCTCTCCAAAGTCTCACAGCAGATTTGGGACGCGGGCAAGGATTTGCCACGCCCCTGCCCCCAGGCCAGCAGGCTCTCCCAGATGCGCCGCTCCAGGCGAAACCGGTCCACCGGAAAAGCGCCTTTGAAGCCGAGCGATCCCGCGAGACCGCATCCGGACCACTGGAAGCCGCACTTCTCGATCACCCGCCGCGAAGCGGTGTTGGTCACACGGCACGAAACCGCGATGCGCTGGGCACCCAGATCGTCGAACGCGTGATCGACCAGCGCGCGCGCCATCTCCGTTCCATAGCCCGCGCCCCTGTGGGGAGCGCCGAGCCAGTAGCCAAGTTCGGGAACGCCGCCCTCGCCCGCATTGAACCCGCCGGCCCCGATCAGGGTCGGCACGCAGTCGACCATTGCAAAAGCAAGGTATGCCGGCTGGTCCTCGGCCTCCACCCGCGCACTCCACGCTTCCGCGTGCGCCGGAGTGTAGGGATAGGGGATCATGGCCGTGTTCTCGGCGATGGTCCGGTCATTGGCGAGGCAGGCGATCGCTTCGGCATCGCCCACCCGCGGACGGCGCAGCACCAGCCTGCCCGTCCTGATCCTACAGTCCTCGTGTTCGAGGTGTTCCCTGTCCCTGCTTTGCATGTGCCCTGCTCCAGATGCGACGAAGGGGAGGCGGTGTCCCGTCTCCCCTTCGAATATCGGAGCTTTAGAGGGCTCCGCCGGGTGTCTGGGACACCGGCGGATGGTCGCTCATCCGCCGTTTTACTCTGCGGCCTCGGCCATGGCCGGAGCCACGGTCACGTAGGTTCGGCCGTTGCCTTTGGCCACGAACGCAACCTTGCCCTCGACAAGCGCGAAGAGGGTGTGATCGACGCCCATGCCGACATTGGCGCCGGGATGCCACTTGGTGCCGCGCTGGCGCACGATGATGTTGCCCGGGATCACGGCTTCGCCGCCGAACTTCTTGACGCCAAGACGACGGCCGGCGGAGTCGCGGCCGTTGCGGGATGAACCGCCTGCTTTTTTATGAGCCATTGATCCTTACTCCTGCTCGTTCGAGGCCGGGGCAGCGGCCTCCTCAGCGGCGGGTGCCGGCGCAGCCTTCTTGGCCTTAGCCTTGCTCTCCGCCTTCTGGCCAGCGGCCAGGATGTCGGTGATGCGGATCACGGTGTGATCCTGCCGGTGGCCGCGCTTGCGCTTGGAGTTCTGGCGGCGGCGCTTCTTGAACGCGATGACCTTGTCGCCGCGCGAATGCTCGACGATCTCGTACACCACGCGGGCGCCGTCCACGAAGGGGGCGCCGAACGACGGCTGGTCGCCACCGAGCGCCAGGACTTCGCCGAACTCGGCGCTGGAGCCTGCATCGCCCTCGATGCGGCCGATGGTGATCTTGTCATTGGCGGCAACGCGATATTGCTTGCCGCCCGTTTTGATGACTGCGAACATCGTTATTCCTTTCGTGTTCGAACCGGCCTCGAGGACCGTCTTCTTGGCAGTCTGCGGGAAACGAAGAACCCGAGGATGGAATCCCCGCGCCTTCAAGCGCGTGTCCTTACTCCCGCGAGCCCTCTGCCGTCAACACGGCGACGCCTAAAGACGCTTGTGCGGCGCAGGGGCTGCATGTACATGAGCCCTGCTCATCGACAGCCCGGCCCGCGGAGAGGTGCTAGAGTGGTCGATTAGGACGGTCTCGAAAACCGTTGTGCGGGCAACCGTACCGTGGGTTCGAATCCCACCCTCTCCGCCATCTGCCCTGCTAAGTCGTTGGAATAGCGAGTTATTTGCTCCATCTCAGCCAGCTACCCCACATCGTACCCCACAACTTGCGGTGGCTGTAGCTGCACTGGCTTGTACTGCACCGGACATAGGCATGCCGGGCTCGACTAGAATCTCGGGCGTTAGAATGAATGCCTTGCGCTGGGCGGCATCTGTGCAACGCTGAGGCAGCTAGCCTTGTCCCTCCAAGATCTTGGGCTGGCAAGGTGGTCGCCACGCCGCTCCGATGGCTGTGGCGGCCGGTGCTTCGATCTGCGGCCAGCGGGAATATAACGACAGTCGTCGCGTTAGCCGATCAGAAGGCTCGGTGTTTCTGCTTGTCGGGCAAGCCAGCCCTTGCCCGACAAGCGCGCGGGCCGCCGTGAGTTGCTTCCGAGCAATGAATGGCGGCCCGCGCGGCTCCAGCGACGGTACCCTATAGCGGCCTTTCCACCGTCCGCGAGCGAACTCATCCTTCAGCCGCAAACCCGACTAGGCGCACAACAGTCAAACGTCGGGGCAAAAAGAAGCCTCGCATCTCCGTAGAGAGGCGAGGCTTCTGAGGTAAATTGAGACCGTTCAGTTGAACTGAAGTAGCTATCCGCTGCCCGCGCACAAGGGTTGGCTCAAAGAAGTCAAAACGCGTGCGGGGGTTCTTCCCTTCGACCCTAGTTGGTGCCGCCAGCTGCGGGGCCTGGAGGTGTAGCGCTGGTGGTCGCGTCTTGATCAACGCCGCCGACCTTTCCGGGGATCGTGCAGCCGCCGGAACCCGCAGTGCACACGGTGCTAGGGTTACTTGCTTCAGTCTGACCTGCCGCCGAGCTAGGCCGGGACGTGGGCTGGGAAGCACCCGCTCCTTGCTCTGACGATGCCTTGGCACCTTCCTTGGTGGTCTGGCTCAGACCGATGTCAGAGTTCGCCGGGTTGGCGGCCGAGGGGTTCTGCGCCAAGGCCGGAGCCGCTGCGAACATGATGAGCGCGGGAACGAGAAGGATTTTCTTCATGCCGGTTTCCTTAAGTTGTAGCTCGACAACCCTGAACCAGAAGTGGAGTTCCTTCGCTAGCGTCGGGGTGCATCAACTCCTGGTCGCTCGGCGTGGCGGCAGGAGTGGATGGTCAGCCCGTTTCGACCTGCCGACGTGGGGCCTGGTGCCGTACCGGGCCAAGGATCGCCGCGGTGCAGCGTCATGGCGAAGCTGAAGCGCCTGATGCGACGTTAACTTCGCCGTCACTCGAGCTCCAAGGGTAATGCGGCCTTGCCCAACCGGTGGATTTGCTCAACATGCCGGCCATCCGGAGGCTTGGTCCGGGTTAAGCGGAACATTCGTGACACGTCCCAAACTATCGCTGAGAGAACGCGTACCGATCTGGCGTGATCGGCCTCTCGCCGCCTATTGCTTTGCCGTGGTGATATCGGTGGCCGCCTGCGTACTGCGCGCGGTGCTGGACCCCTATTTCCCGCCGGGCTTCCCCTATCTGACCTTCTTCCCGGCCGTCATCATCTCATCGTTCCTGATGGGGATCGGCCCGGGCATTCTGGCCGCCGTCCTTTGCGGGCTCATGGCCTGGTATTTCTTCATGCCGCCGTTTGACAGCTTCGCCGTGGAAGCGCCGACAGCTGTTGCCCTTGCCTTCTATGTGGGCGTCGTGGCCGTCGATATTGCCCTGATCCACTGGATGCAGTTGGCGATGCGGCACCTTCGGGAAGAGCGTCAGCGCAGCGCTGATCTTGCGGAACGCAGCACGAAGCTGGCCGCACGTAACGAATTGCTGTTTCAGGAACTTCAGCACCGCGTCGCCAACAACCTTCAGATGGTCGGCGCCATCCTGTCGCTGCAGAAACGGGGCGTAGCGGATGGGGCGGCTCGCAAGGCGCTGGAGGATGCCTCCGCCAAACTGCGGATGATTGGCCAGATCCAGCGCCAGCTCTACGACCTTCACGGCAGCCGCACGAACCTCGATGCATTCCTGGGCACGCTGGTGCGCGACGTAATGGCCAGCGCCGATCAGCCTGGCATCACCTATTCGGTGAGAGCCGAAACGGCGGCGCAGCTGGACGCAGATGCCGTCACTCCTCTCGCCCTGATCGTGGCCGAGGCCATCTCGAACGCGCTGGAGCATGGGTTCAGCGAACGCACCGGTGGACATATCGAGGTGGTGGCGGAACGCCGGGGCACAGAATTGCACTTGCAGGTGGCCGACAACGGCGCTGGGCTGCCGGAGCATGCCGATTTCTCTTTGCCGGGAAGCCTTGGCCTTAAGATCGCGACCGCCATGGCGGCGCAGCTTTCAGGCCGCTTCACACTTGCGGCAGGCGATGCAGGCGCGGTGTCCAGCCTCGTCATGCCGCTGCCCAACGATCCCGTCTGAATTCGGATGGCAGACGCACACTGAGACACGCTCAGCGAGGGCAGGCAGGGGGCTAGAAGATGCTGAGTTGCTGAACCCGATCTGGGCCCGCATCTCGGGCGAGCTAATGGGCTCGTCGTCATTGTTGAACTCAGCCACGGCTTCCAACGGGAGAGCGCGCACTCCGACCAGCCAGTCTGCAACAGCAATTTCGATAGCTTGCTGGCGCGTGGGCTTCGGGTCTGGCTGGCAGCGGATCCAAGCATCTAGGCCAGCGTCGAGGACAGGCGGAAGATTGATCATGTGCCACCAAAGCCGCGTCGGGCCTGAATGACACCTGAACGCGACGTCGGGCGACGTCAGTCCGCCTTCTCGATCGACTGATGATGAGTGCTGATCGTCGGTCCGTTCTCACGGCCCACTTCAAAGCGCTCCAGGATCGCTGCAATGGTGATCTTCACTCGGCAGTTCTTCTCTCGCGCTGCCGTGTCCAACTCCCTGCGCACGCCGGACACGGCTTTGTCGATGTACGAGTTGCCGTCCATCCACACGTCGACACGGAGGACGCCGTCTGTCTCTTCGTAGATGGAGAAGCGCTCTATTCCTCTCCGACTTTGCAGGCGCTGCAGCAGCTCTTTCATGTTGCGATCCTCGCCTTGTTTAGGGCCGTACAATCATCGGCTTGAAGCAGAGTTCCTGACCTTTACCGTGCGGCCTCTTGCTCACGCATAAGCGCGGCGCAGAAGTCACGTGTTGGCGGAAGCATGTCTCGGCAGATTTCTGGCACCGGGTCATAGTGCCACCAGAAGTACGCGGCCCCCGTGACGAGGACGGTCAGGATCGATCCGAGGATCAAGGGCGTCGCTTTGTCCATTGCCGGCTAACCCTCCCCAATCTCCGCGCTCTTAGATCCGCAACGCAGGGAGGAGCGGCTATGTTCATGGCGGTAGTCGAGTAGCTGTTCTTCGAGGCTCTTGAGGCAGGGCTCCGGCGGTTCCTGACGTCTCTTTGGCGGTGCCGGGCGCCTCGACGTCGTCGCCCGCCGAGCTTAACCTTGAGGGGTGGTCGCAGAGGCTCTGAACATCGGAGCGTACAAAGAGGGTCGCTTGTATGAGCTTGGTGTTTGGATCTGTTAGCTTTCTCGTTGGGCTTCTCATGATCTTCGTCGGACGACCTGGCTCGACCGGGGAGAACCCCGCATTCCTCCGCAATGGTTTCGCTGAGACGTTCTATCCTGTCACCTGCCTCGGGCTGCTCGTCGTTGGAGCTGCATTCGTCGGGAAGGGCATTGGCCTCATCTAAGTCGGCACGTCCTCTGCCGGCCGTGTTGCAGCTTCGACATCCGGCAATCGCGCCCCACACTTGGGGTCGTATTTACCCGCCGGCCGCTGCCACGGTTTGCGGGCATAACGGCAATCCTTCGCAAGTTCCTGCAGCACGTCGATCAAGCGTGCGTGCGCGCGGAATTGCACCGCCAAGCGCACCAGGGGGTAGACGCCTCGCCGTGGGCAGACCACGCATGTGGTGCGCACCTTCACCCACGGATAGTCGGAGAGTCGACTCGGCGGTGCATTGTGAGAATGGAAAAAAGCGAACATGCGGAGGAGACAACGATGGTCCGCGAGACCTGTTTTTTACTCAATCCTACCGCGTCGACGGGCCGAAGCTAGTTGGCGGCACGCCCGAGAAGCACCGCTCTGCGGAGAAGGCCAAAGGTGGCCGCCGAGCGCATGTCGGCGAAGATCGGCGCGGTAGCTTTTCAGGTGACCGGCAATTACGACAGCGAGTTCGATTCGCCCGTGGTGTCATTCAAAGCTGGTCGGCTGCCTAACGACCTCGCAGAGGCCGAGGTTTTCGGCGAGCCGCAGTTCGATTGATCGTCGGGATACGCGAGGCTTGGTACGATAGCCCCAATGTCAGACCGAGCGGGCCGACGGCATACTAGTGCCATGCCCCGTTTTTACTTTGACATTTGGGAAGGTCGTCGCTTCATCCGAGACGATGACGGCGTAGACCTTGAAGATACCGATGCCGTTGAGCGGACGGCGACAATAGCTGCGGCCGATATCGGGCGCGAGGTGCTACCTCGTGAGGCTGGCGCAACCTCAGTGACAATCGAGGCTCGCGACGAGGCGGGCAATCACCTGCTGAGCGTGACCACATCGCTGTTGGTCCGGCGCCCGATGCAGATATCCGCGGGCCCAATTTCCTGAAGTTGGTCCGGAACCCACAGAGGGTGATGGTGTTATTTGGATCGACGGTGCCGGAAAGGGCCTGCCACTCCTAAGGCGGTGCGCTCACCACGGATGCACTGGAAGAAATCGTCGCCCTAACCGTGAGCACTTACAGGGCGACGGCATACTTCCGGCACCTCTATTCGTTGACGTCGCGCGGTGCAGCTATGGCGGATCATGAGAAGCTGAGCATGACCGCATCCCAAACCATGATGCTCGACGCCATGCAGGCGCTCCAAGGCAGCGGGGCATCAGTCACGCCTGCAGCACTCGAAGCCGAAGAACACGCTGCAACACGCATTGGCCAGGCGTTGACCGCACTTCGCGGGTCAACAGAGCAGACAGCTCTGCGCTCTACCGCCCTCAAGGAGACGAGTTCTTCGCCCCGTGACGCTGATCTTCCGCTGGGTCATGTTCTAGCCGAGCTTGAAACGCCAGCCGCTGCCACTCCTGCGCCATTCTGAGCCAGATAGCCTTGTCAGGTTCTGAAGTCGCCTGCGCAGCTTGCGCTTTGCAATCTGCGGCCTTCCGCTGGTACTCGTCTGCCTTCGTATTCATCGAAGTCTCGGGCTCCGGGTCGAGCCTCTTCTAAGCGCCTGACCAGCCAATGCCCAGCGCCTCAAGCGCAGCCGTCAGCTGGTAGTGCGGGCCACGCAGCTAGACCATTTTCGTGCTCCGGCTTGAGCGATGGCGGGGTCGATCCCATCGTGCGGATCGAGGCAAATCGCATTCGTGGGGCGCTGTCCGCTTACTATGCGGCTAATCCGGCGCTCGATGAGCTCAGGATTGAGTTGCCTAAAGGTGGCTACATTCCCGAATTCGTTCCGCGAGATCGGCCGACGAACGTCGTCGGGTTACCGTCTGCAACTCCTCTGCAGGTCGCCTCTTCCGGACCGCGATTGATCTGGCCGATAGGCGCGACCCTCCTTTTCATCTTGATCCTCGTTTGGGCTGGTTACCTGGCAGAGCCTGCTACGCCTCCGGTTGTCGAACTGCCGCCGCTCATCGCGCTAAACCAGGTCGAGGTTCTCGGAACCAATCCAGCCACCCCTGCGCTCGCGCGAAACCTCGCCCAGGCGATAATCGCGGACCTGTCGCAAGACACGGATCTACGCGTTGTGCTCGTAGATGAAAGGATGAAGGTCGATCGACTTCTCACCTTGAATGACCGAAGCCGCTTCTACCAGGTGAGCTCTACGATCCAAATTCTGCCGTCGGCGCACCGCTTCTGGTGGAGTGTGGCTGATGCCAGGCGGGGTGACATTGTCTTGTCGGAAACGCTCGATCATCCTTACGCTTCCCAAGGCGAAACGATAGAGAGTTACGTTAGCTCCCGGATAGCGGACAGTATCAACGGTCTAGTGATTTCGCGGTCGACTGGTTCACGTTAAGTGATCCCGAGCGCTGTTCACAGCGTCCTTGAATGCTTGAAGGCCTTTGACGTGTCGCCTACGGGCACAATCGCTTCCTCTAAAGGCCGATCGAGGAAGCGTAACTTCTAGCTGCGCCGCGGTCCAATCGGGCCAGCAGGAACGGGCGGACACTCTGGAAACTACACCGTACTCCAGACTGCTCCGCGCTACTTCAGCCACAAACCGCATGTAGGAATATATTGCTACTATCGCGAAAGTATGCGAAGTTGCCATCGATCAACCGAGCGCCTTAGCGACTATCGCTTAAAGCGATTTTCGCCCACTTGTAGGGGCAAAGAATGGAGACGCGTACAAGCGATCGCATTCGTGCACTCAACGATGACTTGCGTCAGCATCACCGAGGCGGCCGCATCGTCCTCACCGCTGGCGTTCGCAGCCTGTCTTCTGCAACGATCCAGCGGATCGACGAAGCGCTCGCAAGCTTCAGTGGCTTCAACGCCGACAATGATCCGCACGGAGAGCATGACTTCGGCTCATTCGAGATCGGCAGTGACGTTATCTTCTTCAAGATCGACTACTTCGATTTGGATATTCGCTTTCAATCTCCCGACCCAGCAGATCCTCATGTCACATGCCGCGTGCTGACGGTGATGCTGGCCAACGAGTACTAGTTGGCTGGCAGTTAATGCGGTGATGTAACTACAACCCGTCAACGAGATCGCGAACACGTACGTTCAGCACTTCAGCCAAGTGCCAGAGGGTTAGGACCGTAGGGTTTCGGTGACCCCGCTCAAGCCCGCTGACGTAAGAGCGGTCCACGCCCATGCGCTCAGCAAGACTTGCTTGCGTGAGCCCAGCAGCCAAACGGCAGCGCCTCACATTCAGACCCACACCCAAACGCACGTCATCAGCCATGGCTGATGCGCGCATATGGTGCACTTTAATGCGACGCACTAAAGTGCACATCACCAGGAGGATTGTGCCCAATGAGCAAGACAGAAACAGGATCAATGCCAGCGCGGGACAAGGTAGACGTCGAGCGTTTTCTAGCGTCTGACGCAACACGCTCGCTGATCGGACGAAAGCATGAGTACTATGCCCGCGTCTTCCAGAGGATCCTCCTGAAAACCGGTGGTGACCTTCCGATCGGCTTCACCTGGGGGCCCGCTCCTGGTCAGCGCGCCTACTTTTCATGGAACTGGGCCGCAGCGCTTTTCCCGACAATCTGGCTGCTCTACCGGCGTCAGTACGCGTTTGGCTTTCTTGCCCTGATCGCCAGCGTCGCTTGCAGCTTCCTGTCGCCGACGACATCGTTGTTGCTGCAGGTCTGTTTGATCGCCGTCGTCGGAGCCAAAGGCAACATCCTGTACCTGCGGTACGTACACCGCCGCTGGCTCGCATTGGAAAGTCCTCAGGCTGCTCCTTCCGGCCTTTCACGCAATGGGGGAGACATGGTGACCCCGATCGCCGCCCACGCCGTTCCTGTGGCGGCAGCGTTTCTCGTTGGCGCCAGCCTTGAAGCCTCAGCGGACTTCAGCTGCGCATCACCGACTGTCACCGGGTTAGCGACGCAGATCATCCGGGAGGATCTGGCGAAAACGCCATACGTCGATGCACAAGCCACCACTCTCGAGCTTGTTTTTGTCCGCACGCGATCATCGTCGCCGACGGCGCTGCAATGTGCGGCAGAGCTTCGCGCGAGCACCGTTTTGACGCAAGAATTCGCAGCTGCGCTCGGCAATAATCCGGAGAGGATGGCGACCATCTTGAACGCACAGCTCAATCGCGAGATCAGCTACTCGGTTGAGGAAACATCGGTCGCCGGCGAAATCTACGTCACCCTTAACCAATGATCGTCCGCGCCGTCGCTCCCTCTCTCAACCAGGCCGGGGAAGCGACAGCGCGCCACTAGGAGGTGCGCACACGCTCTGATCGACAATCGCCCAACGGCAAACCGGCGGAGGAACATGCGACACGTTAAACAACAAGGGGTTTGGGATTGCGGGGTAGCCTGTTTAGCCATGTTGGCTAACACAGACTACCCCATCGCATTCTCGACATTGTATCCAACCGGCCGCGCGAGGCCCACGAACTTAGCACAGCTGCGCCGTGCGCTTTCAGCGCTCGGTGTCGAACTTGCCGCAAGCCGAACGATGATCACCGCCAACCGCGCCACTTTGCTAACCTTCGATCGAAACGCGCTCCTAAAAGTCAGACCCCGGAAAGATCGAGGCGTCCATTGGTTGGTTTGGGACGCCGATCGGAAGCTTGTGCTCGATCCCCGGCACCCGCCCGATGTCCGTCCCCTCATCTGGCGCGCGCTCCCCATGTCGTCGTGATTTCGGACTCGTCGCGCGCCACTTCTGCGATGAAGCAACGTTGCGGCTAGAGGCGTCGGCAGCAGCATCACGTGTCTAAATCCTAGTCTCACGCTACGGAGGGACCACCGCCTTCGCAGGCTCAAAATGTACGGGCAAACATTTCCGCCGTTGACACTAGGACTATTTTCCTGTATGCTGATCGCAGGGATCTGCATTTGTGCGAGAGACTTACCGGAAGCTCGGAGCCGCTTATCGCATCTTCAAACAGGCCCTGCCCGAGCTTCCTTCCAAGCAAGCCAGGAGTCTATCCAGATGACAAACGTAAGCCCGTCTTCTAAGGCAAACCCGCAAAGCGGCAAGATCGCTGATGGCCGGAAGGCTCCAGCCGATCCGAAATCAACCTTGTCCCATCAGGTAAGCGTCGGTCTCGATAATGGCGATGCCGCTAAGGAGGGCGCACCGCTCAAGCCAGTTACCGCGCCACAGGAACTCCCGGCAGAAAGGACTGGTAGCTCAGTTGAACAGGAGCTTACCCCTTCTTCACAGATCAAAAAGGGTGACACGGTCCTCGCTGCTGATCCCGAAGATGGCTGGTTCGAGGCTAGCGTTGTAGGTGAGAAGGGCAACGAACAGCTGATCCTGCGTTGGCGGGATTGGCCGCTGGAGCTCGCTTTCACCAAGCCTCATACCGAGGTCGCCTTGCTCCCCTCGGCTACTGAAACCAGCAAAAGATGGGAAATCGCAACAGCGGGCTTGAAGGTGCTGGCCTTCGATCAGGAGTTCGAGGGTTGGTATGAAGCCACGATAGTCGAAGACCAAGGCACGCGTCTTAGCCTGAGGTGGGTAGCGGATCCTGACGATCCCGTTTTCTTCCGGACACGAGACTTCCTGGCGTTCATGCCGTCAGCGAAATCTTAGCGAAGCACTTAGGGCGCCGGGCACTGAAGTGCCCGGCGTCGGCTTCTTGTTCAAAACTCATGAGTTTTGAACAAGACCTAAGCTGCTGTTCAAGCAGCGCTAATTTGGCACGTATGTCTGGTACACAATCATGATCATCGGCTACGCTCGTGTATCGACGGACGATCAGGATCTGACATCGCAGGTAGAACGACTCCGGGCTGCGGGCTGCGAGAAGATCTTCAGCGAGAAGTTGAGCGGCAAGAACGCCAACCGTGCTCAACTCCTGAAGATGCTTGGTGGCCTCTCGGCTGGGGATGTCGTCCTTGCAACGGTGACTGACCGCATCGCCCGCGATCCTCTCGACATGCTCAACATTCTCAACACGGTCAAAGCTGCCGGGGCAGGTCTTCGGCTCCTGGACGAGCCTTTCCTCGACACGTCCAACGATCTCTCCGACATCGTCATCTTTATTGTGGGTTGGGCGGCCAAGTGGCACCGGCGGCGAATCTTGGAGAACACCGCCCGCGGCCGAGCTCGAGCCCAGGCCAATGGAACGAAGTTTGGCAGGAAGTCAAAGCTCACTCCCCATCAGCAGAGAGAAGCTCTGGACCGGCTTGCCAAGGGCTTTGAAACCCAGCGAGAGATCGCGCTCTCGTACAATGTCAGCCACCCCACCATCGGCCGGCTTCGCTCGAAGAGGGACAGGCCCGAGCTTTGATTGCCGCGGCAACGTTTTAGTCTGCTGTGGGGATACTTCGCCACATCAAACGGGCTAAAAGCGTAGGGTCGATAGTGCATCTTCAATGCATGGCTTACCAGGACTCGCAGATGAGCCCTCACAATCCCACACCAGTTTTGCTCTCGCTCCGCCCTACTATTTCACCGCGTAATTCACGCGTCACGGCCTATAGGGTTTCAAGCCAGCTACGGTAGTAGGCTCGGCATGCGGCCGAATACGGATTACGCCAATGCAAGAAGTTCTTGGCGAGCCGCTTTATCGCGAGCCGCCCTTTACTTCTTAAAAGGGCCGCTTTAGCGGGATCTGCCTCGGCATCGGCCACTTGGAAAAAGGTTTCGACGTTATCGATCGCTGCAATCATTCTCTCTATCGTTCTAAGTCGCGAAACTACCAGTCGATCACGATTCAAACCATAGGTATCGATGGACGCGCGTCCCTTTGGATCTTCGGTCCCCCCCGCATCGACGACTGGCTGCACAATGCTTTCCTTTCGTCCGCCAGGCAACTCGATATACACGTGCTGAATATGTCGGCTCGGCTGATCCTCTGTCGGGTTTAGAAGTAATGGCTGCTCTCCGTTGACGCCCGCCTCATCAACCGCAGGAGGAGCCCCACCTAGTAGCGGGAATAGGTTTTCCTTCCCCCTCTTGTACTTGCTCGTTCCTACCTTCTGCCAACGCGTCCGATTACAATCGATGCAGGATGGAAGCAGGTTCTCCCACTTCGAGGCCAACCACCAGTAACCAGGAAAGCGAAGCGTGCCAGTTGCATCGATTACGCCGCCCTTCGGCCGAAAATGTTCGACATCCACCGGCATCATGGCCCCAAAATCTCCCTCGCAGTAAGCGCACTTGAATCCAAACAGCATGTTAAGCTTGTTTTTAACTTCCTCATCAGAATAGGCTTTGAATTTCATATTATCCGTCGGCGCCGGATTCTGTGTGTAGTGGGTGATCGCACGTAGACGCTCGACCGCCGCTGGCGAGCCAGTATCCGCAAGAACCGCTGGGCAGGTGACTAGTTCACGAGGGCGCAGAATCATTCTTCGAGCTCGTCGTCCTGCTGGAGCATCTCACGCTCAGCGAGTTCGAAGAGATCGACTAGTTCAGCGATGGTTTCCTTGCTGATATTCTCCTCCCTGGTTCCCCGATGCCGAGCCAGGTACTCGTCAGCTATGCGGTACATGAGGCGCTCGCGCTGACTGTCGCCAAGAGGTACCTCAGGGGGAAGTGCTTCCGCAGCCAGCTGGAGTGACTGGCGCTCGCCGCGTGTCGGGTTCGGTCTTGAGAGCAGTGAATAGTATGTAGCTATACGATCGGCTGTCTCCGCATCCAGCGTCGTTTCTAACCCGAACAGGTCAGAGGTCAGGATTTGATCGACGCTCATCCCGCCCAACCCCGTTACATGCGGCTTAGCAAGGAACATCCCATCCTCGTCACGGCTGAGGATGGCGATTTCACCATCCATAAGCCCGCGCAATGGCAGCGGATCGTGGGTTGTCATTAGAAACTGCGCTAGTGGAAACGTTTCTCTCAAGGCGTCGACGATTGCTAGACGCCATGAGGGATGCAGGTGGGCGTCGATCTCGTCGATCAAGATGAACGCCTGGGCCGAAGTCATTCCATTCCAGACCTCGTACATGACATCCATGATGTCGGCCGTAATCGCCACAACGCTCTTGAAGCCGGAGCTGAGTTCATCGAGCGGCTGTTGCCGGCCGTTATCGTCGACGATGAGGCGGTTGGCTGGGCCAAGATGAGCCTTTGCGCGGCCCTGCAGAACGGCGTTCAACGCGCGCGTAGCATCTTCTAATCGAGCGATATCCGGCTCCCCGTTAGAAGATGATAGATGTTGCCGGAGCCCTAAGGCACCGTTTACTAGTTTTCGCTCAGAGAAGAGACTCCGGACCCTGTACTCATATCCGCGGGCACTCTCGCCGACCTCGCGACGGGCCGCTAGTCGATAAGCGCCATAGCCGAGCACCATAACCGGCACTGGAGCATCCCCGTCAAAGCTCTCGGAGCCGCTGTTAAACCGGACGACGTTCGTACGATCCGTGCCCCAAAACGAGACCTCGACCTCGCCTTGCTGCTCACCGTCCATGAGGCACCAGTTTGGCTTGATGCCTGCTTCTTCCGCATGGATCGGGCCGAGGCATCCAAGCGCTGCGGCTTGCAGCAAGGAGGTTTTCCCGACCCCGTTGTCTCCTAAAACAACTACGGAGCCGCCGCCTTTCCGACCCTTTTGATCAAGAGCAGGAAAATCGAGGACAGCATCTTCCAAGCCGCGAAAGTTCCTCACGCGAACCTGTCGTACATATCTCCGGCGGGGTTCTTCGGCGGAACGGTAATGAGAATCTTCGAAACTACCGCCGTCTAAGAAGGCGATCGACACTAGGTTCCGGATAGTTGTCAGGCTGGTGGAGTGACGGCGCCTGGTACGGGCGGCCTTCGGCGGCACACGCGCCAGCAGAGCAAGCCATGCGGCGCCAGAGAATTGCGCGGTAGGGAGGAGGGCTTCGGCCTTCTCGCCTTGTCTAGTCGCGCGCGAGAAGAGTTTGCTTACAACCTCTCCCCGTTGTCCCAGCAGATCACCTCTGTTTAGATCGAATACATCAATAGTTAATTCACCTCTCAATGTGTGAGGCACTAGTTCCCCGTTGCGGGTGATCCGAAGATGCTCGGAGGGCGCATCCCAGCAGGGATCCAGAATGGTGTCCTGCTCCATTCGACGCAGCTGTGTGATAGTCGCGCGCAACGGTCCGCGTGAAACTACTGGAAAGCGATTGCGTTTTTCACGAATGCAATATGGGCAAGCCAGGTAGAGGTTTGCCCAGTCCAAGGCGAGCCAGCAATAGTGCTGAAACGCGATTCTATCTGGGCCCTGTTCCGCTCCATGCGCTGGGCGAAACAAATCAACCGAACCGGAAGAACCAACGCGGATCCCGCAATACGCACAGTTGTTGCCGAACAGACGCCCAAGAGATCGCCGAAGGCTACTTTCCTGAAATATATGACTGGGAACACGTGGTGGCCGTTCCTCCCGGCTGGCCTGGCTGAGGTAGTTCGCAACCTCCACCCGATATTGTTCTGCCATCGACGATCGCAGGATGGGGGGCTGCGCAACGCGCTGCCGATCAACGACCTGCATCCATCACCTCTTTGGTTCGTTGCGAAAGCGACGAGACCCTCTACATTGCCAGCATCCAAACTCCAAACTAACAACGGTATTCATTGAGCGAACTGCTGGTACCTGACGTTGGCAACGAAACGGACCCCGATGTAGTCGAGGACGCAGCCGCGCTTAACGTCGGCGGATGATAGAACGTAGATCAGATTGCTGGCGTTCTTCCCAAAGATAGCTTCCGGTGCAACACGCGATGGCAATTTGCGCAGAGGCATTTTAGATCGTCAGTGGTGGTCACATGGCCCGGCTGCATCGCTGACACGTGCACGCGGTGGTGATGGACCTCGATGCATGCAGGGCCTAACTCAGGACCATATGCCTCGACTGGATCGAGCTTGCACTCCTCGCAGAACAGCCGGCCCCACAGCGCGATGAACTCAGCTCGCTTTCGCTCAGCAACTCCCGGATGCCGCTCACGTTTTAGGTGTGAAACAATCTTCGGATTTCCTTCGATCCAGCTACGCTCCTCCTCCGTCGGCGCAAGGGCGGTTAATGCGGCTACGACTTCGCCCGGATGCGGCTTGGGCCTTGAGGCCCCCTCCCCTTTCGGGACGATCCATAAACCTGCCTTCTCCAAAAGTTCGAAAGCCACCTGGCTCCACCCGGCACTGAAATGGCGAGGAAAAGCCTCTATTCCCAAGGCGTCTTCCAGGGCCAGCCCGAAGACCTTTTTCGGTGCGAGTGGTGCGCCATCATCCGTTAAGACATCGTAGTCACGTGAAGAAGCGAAGTTCGGCGCTTTCTCGCCCGCAAGAAGCCGGGCCACAGCCTTGTGGATGTGAGCGCTAGTTACCTGCCTAAGCTGCGCAGCAGGTAAGCGTTCAAGGCCCGGCGAGCTCGCATTTGCTGAGAGCGCGACACGCATTCTCGCACTGTCCCTCTCTGCCATTCGTATGAGGAGGCGACGCCAAGCGCTATGACTAGCGCTTCCAGCGTTCATTGATCGAACAAGTTGGTCGAAACGAGCTTTGACCGGGGCCTGTTGGTTGAACGTTAGGCGACGATCTTCCAGCGGGAGATGCTGTACGGGCCGGCTATCAAGGTAGACTTCAAAGCAGATTTCTAGGCGGTCGAGCCACGCGAACATCAGCTCCAATGCGCGGCGGTAATCTCGATTCCGGTCCGTCCCGCTGCGGCTGTGAAGGACAATGCCTCGTGGGTCCACCTCGATAGTCGCGTTAAGCGACACTCCAGCTTCATCTCTCAGCGTTAAGCTCGGCATGGAGGTCGACAATCAGCGGGCGTGTGGGTTTCGTAGCCTTCCAGGCAGCATCAGCCGAACGCCGCTTGATCCGCCACTGAAATCGATGCCTGCCTGCCGATCCCACCGAGTTCAAGTGGTACGGTTCAGGGGGCTTCCATAGAAGTAGGAGGCAGTGGAGAAGGCGCCCCTGTAACCTAAGCCGCAACTTTCGTGGCGAAGACGCAAGGTGCCGCACCTGGAGGCGCCGCTAACATCGGCCACCAGAAAGGTCCTGCTTTCCAGCCGAGTTCAGGTCCTCCGTCCTGCCGCAGCATCACGATAGCCGGGGCAGTTCGGCCGCGCGAACGAACCAGGTCGCGTAATTCTGACGTACCAAGAATGGAGAGGCCCGACCGATCTCCTGAACGCTCCCGATGTAGCCGGCGTCCTGTCTCAGCAAGAAGCAGGACCTGACCGCTACCACGTTCGGCGTAATAACGAAGCAGCCCCCGCATCGCGTCCCACTCAAAAGCGCCGTCCTCCGCAAGCTCCAGCGTGGGCTCTATCGCGTCAAGCAACGCGACTGCATCCTCGAGCGGAAACTCGACAAAGGTCTTCGTGTCACCTGCGGCACGCTCAACAATACGGTCAATGGCAGCTATCTGCCGACCAAGTCGAGTAGCAGAGACAGTGTTAAAGCCCGTGGGCAACAACACCTGATTGGGTCGAACAGCCACGACACCGCTGAGCTTCACCTTACTCGGAGCGCAGGGCACAATCCCCTGACGAGCATCACTCTGGATGAAAACAACGCCTGCATCATGCGCACCACTTTCGAATGCTTCGCGAAGAGCGGTCTCAAGCGCGTAAATCTTAGACAGTCGGGAATGAACGCTGCGCGATGTATAAAACCGCGTCACGGCAAGATCGTCAGGATGGCGGGCGCCATACATACGCGAGTGTTGGAGAACAGTATCCGCCTGCATGCGCTTGGGGTTACGGCCATAGTAGAAGGCGATCAGGTTAGGAACGGTAATCCCGCGATCAAGGATGCTGCCGCCGATGAACAGGTTCGCTTTAGTTCGAAGGCGAAGCTCTGCAGTGTCGGCATCCAGCAAGGGCTCCAGCTGTGCATCGGAATTGACGCGCTGAACGTTGAGCTCGCCGTCGCCGATCATCGTTCGGACGTCGTCGAAAGCCTCGGACGAGGATGGTAGGTGCCCCTCATTCGCGACGACAGATTTTGAAAGATCGGCGTAAGCCTCATTGAAAAGGGCTCGGAGCCGCTCATCGTTTTGCTCAACGGCCGACTCGAATGCTTTTGCTATGCGATGTACAGTCTCCCACTGCCAGTCATGCGCGGCACGCTGAGTGTCATTGTGGATGATCATTGAATACTTTTGAGGACGCTGGTCGAGCTTTACCTGCTGACGGCGGCGCACTGAAACAGCGAGCAGGAAGCTCATCAACGCGCGTCGAAGGATCTTAATGTTCTCACTCGTCCAGAGGCGATCCTCTCGGATTGTCCGACCATCAGCTGTTCGCAGCGCGTCATGCTCCCGATCTTCCACTTCGACATAGAGGTAGTATCGCAAGTCATCCGCGCCCCAGCCGCCGAAATAGGCCTCGCCCCCGACGTACGCTCCGTGGATCGGTAGTAGGACCGTGAACGCTGGCCGCTTGGGGTAAAAGAACTCTGTTGCCTGACTGGCACCGTCATAGGCCTCAGGCTGAAGATAGAGCGCGTAAGGTGTCGCGGTGACCTGCAAAAAAGCGATCCCAGATAGCGTCTCGCGCAGTCTGTCCATCTGGTTCGCAATAGCGCCCTGATCGTAGTCGTCCTGCCCCTTCTTCTTGGTGAAGCGGACACTTGCCATGTCAGCCTCATCGTCAACCAGCAAGACACGTTTTTCTCGAAGTTGCGGATAAGTGTCATCGAACAGTGCTTGGATCCGGTCCAGGTTCTGGACCTGCTTCTTAGCGACTATGATGATCTTGCGACGCAGCTCAGACTTGGTGAGTGCGTCTGGTGTCGACATTATATCGAACACGAGGATCTCGTCGTTACAGACGAATTCCTTGAAGTCGTGGTTGATTCTTTTCACTGTTTGACTAGCGAGCGTCTTCGTCCCCTTCGTCAAGACGATGGCAATGTCGAATTCCCGGTCGAACGCCCGCGCGATTACGCCCAGAAAAGCGCGGGTCTTACCGGACTGGATTTTGCCCAACAACATGCCAGGTTTGCGGGGATCGTCGGCGGTCTCGAGCTGGTCGACTACGGACTCAATACATCGCTGCAAATCTTCGTCATCGTTCCGAGCGTCGCGGAGCCTTGAATAGAAACCCACGAAGCGCCTCCCATCCATCTTCTGCCGACCCTTAACATGCGCGCATGGCGCTTCAGTCGGGCTCAGAATCGCCGAGGAGCCAGTAAAGCCGATCTTGGGTAAACCTGCAAAATGTCTATCGTGATCAGGAGACCGGCAGGCGCACGACTTCGCTCGAGCCCGGACAGATCTTAGTCGTTAGCTCAGAATCCCGAATGCGAATTCTAGCAATGTTCGCTGATCGATGATTCAGGCTTCATCAGCACCTTCCTCAGCTTCGGCTAGCTCTGCGGCCTGCTGTTCGACAACGGCTTTCGGCAGCTTCGCGAGAGGGCGACCAGCAAAATAGTCGGCAACTCGCTGGATCAGGAATTCGCTCGTCAATGGACTATCAGCTAGCTTGTGCGAGAAGGATCGGCCGGGATGCAGCACGTCCCAGGGAGATTTGAACTGGGTGGCCCGCCTTCTGCCCGGATCCTTGTTACCAAAGCCGTCTATGGCTCGGTTCCAAACGGGCTTGAAGGACTCGATCAGCATGTTCTCGCCGAGAGGTATCCAGATATCATCCACAACGAGATGCCGAATGCAAAAGTCAGCTAGGTCAAGGTTTTCCGATTCGGAGACAGATGCGGCATGCTGTCGAAGGCGCTCAGCCAATGCTGTGCCGCCTGCCGCCGCATTCTCGTTCAAGCCGCCCTTCCGCCCTCCTTTGGGAATAGCTTTGCCGACATAAATGGGCATTCTGAACTGCCCATCCGCGTTTGCTGCGGCAACTGGCGTGTACGGCGGAAAGCGACCGACATAGTAAATAACGTACATGCCCGCGCCGATGATGTGATCGACTTCAGCAAGTGGCGTCGTTGGGCGATTTAGCAGCTCCCCCTCGATGCTCCGTGCGAGATTGATACGCGCAAGTGGGTTGTAAGCGGCCTCGCTTTCTTTCCGCCTCATGCGGCTGCCGTGAGGTGCTTAGCGACGCTTTCGCCCACAGCCTGAGCCAGCATCACCGGGACGGCATTCCCCAGCTGCCGCATGGTTTCGCTCCAAGAGCCATGGAAGAGAAAGTTGTCAGGAAAGGTCTGGAGGCGCGCGCTTTCGCGCACGCTAAAATAGCGCACTGAGCCATCAGGTCGCGCCAGCATGTTCTCGCCCCCAGGGACGCCGTGGACGCCCGCCTTGAGCGTCTTAGCCGGTTCATCAAGCGGGCTGCCAGTATGGCCGGGGTAAGATCGGGCTCCCGGCTGAAAGCGGTGGTTTAGAACGCCGGCAGGAGGTCCGTCCAAACTCTCAAGATCCGGGAGATCGTGGATAGCGTCGCGCACTGTGCGCCACGGTAAGCTGTCTGGCTTGATATGGATGCGCTTCGCGCGATCAATTGCCCTTGGGCTCATCAACTGGCCGCGCCGTGAGACCCGATGGCGATCCCAATAATTTCCGTAGGTTTGATCCCAGAGCAGTCCTTCTAGAGAGTGAGTCTCGGTTGGAAAGGACCAAGTAACATTAAGGTCATCTCGGAGTCCCACGAAAACAACCCTCTCGCGGCGCTGCGGCACGCCAAAGTTGGCAGCGTTCAGCACACGAGTGACGACTCGATAATGAAGGTCGGTACGTGAGCCGCTAGTGTGGTGGCCCTCCAGGCGAGCTAGGTGCTCATTCCAACTTTCATCTGGCCTCGCAACGATCGTTGGGTGCTCCAGCTGGAGCCGCACATACTCGTAGTAGTTGCGGAAGCTAGCTCGAGTGAGCCCCTTCACATTCTCGAAAATGAACGCCTTTGGGCGAGCTTGACGCACGGCGCGAATCGCCTGCGGGAACATGTCTCGGACATCGTCATGAGCTCGGTGCTTTCCTCCCAGCGAGAAAGGCTGACAGGGCGGACCGCCAGATATCAGCTGGAGCTTGCCTTCATACGAGCTGAAATCAACAGCCCGCACATCGCCATGGGTGACGTTCCAACCCGCCATGGCCTTGATGCCGCGGCGCTTGTTCTCAGTCAGCGTATCGCAGCAATAGCGGTCCCATTCGACCACACGCACCGGATGAAAGCCAGCTTGGTGCAGCCCCATGCCTAAACCGCCAGCACCGGCAAAAAGCTCGATCGAGTTCATCAGCCTAGAAATGTCCGAAGGGTGGATTCCATCTGCGTTCTATCTTTTATCCTGCACTCCCACACAATCAAAACGTCCCAACCCAGGGCGCCGAGGTGATCCTGGTTCTCTTGATCACGGGCGCGATTGCGCTCGAGCTTCGGCAACCAAAAATCCAGCTTTGTTTTGGGAAGGCGGGCGAGCTTACAGGCTGGATCACCATGACGGTGCCAGAAGCATCCGTGAACGAAAATTGCCTTATGTCTGCGTGGAAAAACGAGATCGGGACTGCCTGGCAGTTCACAAGTATGAAGGCGATATCTGTAGCCCATACCATGCACAAGATGGCGCACGAGCATCTCGGGAGCTGTGTTCTTGCTGCGAACTAGGCTCATCCGTCGGCTGCGTTCGGTTGGCTCCAAGGTGTCCATGCTTAACCCTTTTACTTGCGCTACGCGCCGCCCGCCCGCTGCACTGATGGCCCACTCACGTACCCGTTCACGTTTTTTGTCGGCTGAGCTGGACCCTCAGGAGCTCTTCAGAAAAGCTAAGGAAAAGGCGTCGTATCGTAAAGTGAGCCAGCGCCGCCGGTTCGACCCCGGGAATCCCTGAACCTGGATCTGCGTGCCTCCTTTAGGCCCGTTCATAGCCAGATGCCCCGCCTCCTTGAGCTGCGCTCGCAGGACATGACAAGCCACATCTGACCCCGCGACCCCCCTCACCCAGCCAGGATCTAGAGCTACCACAGATCCAATCCCGATGGTCCGCTGGAACCCGACTGCACGATTTCGTAAACCGTCCGGGAGCTTTCGCCCAGCGGGAAGGGTGGGAATGCGCCCTTCATCCATGGCCGTTCGAACTGCAGCAAGAAAACTGCTTACGCCGCAGCCTGACGAGGCTATCTGGCGCCGGGCAACCCGATAGGTCCCGAGCACCGACAGGCGCCCAAACAACGGTGTCCAAGGAGCCACTCCCGCGCGGGCGGCAAGGTCTGCGGCCGCATACAGGAGGCCGAACTTGTTCGCGAACCGGGTTTCCCAAGCTTGTTCCTCTGCTCCAACCGTCACGATGAACCTGGCCCGCAGGATCTGTACTTCCTCCATGGCTTCAGCTCGTTGGCCGAGGAGCCATTCAACCCATGGCCGCAGTGCCACGCCGTAGTTCGCTTGGATAGTTGCCTCGGCCTCCGCAATGAGCTGGGTTGGTGATGAGCGCCGGCTACTCCAGCGGCGATCGAAGATCCCTCCCTCGGCCTCTGGCGGCACAGGGATGTCGATGTAACGTGCCTGTTCTCCGCGCAGCCGCGCTCTCCCGGAAACGGAATCGAGGGGCGTTTCGCCGGAAGTTAGTCCGGTGACCTTCCAGGAGGAGTTCGGCAGGTGGTATTTGACGCTTTTCGACCGCGACTTTCCGCTCCCACCAGCCACCTTGAACGCAATGGATTTCCGCCGATCAGGTCCGGCCGGGTCCTGTCCTTCTTCATCCAGAAGCACGCACAAATCGGACCGGCGTACGCACATTTCGTCGATCGCCGTATCAGTCATGTTGAAGGTTGGTAGATCGTTCTTACCGGCCCGGCCATAAACAGACGCGGCGCACCTCAGAACGCCTGTCTTGCCGGTGCTGGAGTCCCCGTGGAAGTGGAACAGGGCGCCCTCGCCCTCGCTGATGAGATCCAGCAAGGGCCCGGCGAACGCTGCTGCGATCCCCGTCGTGAGAAAGCGTGACCAGCGGCAAGGGCCGGCGAGTCCCTCTCGCCAGGCCTCCAGCGATCCCGCTGACAAGAAGGCGCGATCATCGTCGCCGCTGGCCCGCTCGTAGCTGAGGTGGCCTGCCTCCTCCCCGGCTGTCCAGGCCTGGTGCACATAGGTATTGGTGCCATGCCACCCGTGACGGCTAGTTACCTTGCTGATCCCCGGTGCAGGCACCCGGAGCATCCTTTCCACTGCAGCCTTTGCCGCGGACGGGTCTGCCGGTGCGTTCCAGCCCCTGTCCATCAGCTTTGCCAGGACATCTCCCGGCCGCCTCAGCTGAGAGCGGAGAAGCGTCGTTGACGCCTGTTTCCCTGACAGATCCTGGAAGGCGATCCTTACTTCGTGCTGATCCGTGTCTATGTCATGAAGGATGCTGTCGATCCGCAAACTCGCTACGGAGCTCGCGGTATCAAACAGGTCATTGAATGGGACGTTTGTTGACATGTGATCTTCCTAAAGAGGTGAGCGGTGAGCAGAGAGGCCGACTGCTCACCGCTCACCGGCGATTGCGACGCCACCAATTCCGGCGCGCCAAGTTGCAGTTCACACAGTTTTCCAGTGCCGGGGTTCCATGTTCACGCGTGATCACCAGAGCTCGGCAAGCTGACGAAGCTAAACAGGATGGGAGGTGTTGGAGCTTTTAGGATGGGACCGTGAAACCGGCTTGGGCTTCATCAGAGGTATGCCGGACAGCAACCATCGTGAGGTCAAACCCACTTCGTCTAGGTGCAGGGCCAACTCCACCTTCTGCCAAGCCAAGAGGTCGCGATCACGCGTGTTGCGACAAACCGTGCGGCCCTCTTTGCCGATGTGCTTGGGAATGGTCACACGGCGGTCGAAGGTGGTTTTGACGCAATACGCGAAGGCTCGAAGGTCGCCGTTGAAGCGATCGGCTTTGATCGGACGAGGCACATCCGGAGTCCTAGGAAACAGAGCACGGATCAAGGCCTCAGCGCGGAACCAAGCCTGTTGCGGGATCACGACGTAGACGTGCGCACACCTTCCGGATCTCCTGGGAGAAGGGTCAGCGGCATCATCACGGCGGATGAAGGGTGCCGTCTCATTGTACGAGACGTCGACACCTCCGATGAAGGTGTTGATCTTCGCTGCGTGAAGCGCGCGGAGGACGCGGTACTTAGCTGCTCGGATGCTCCCGCGGACGACAGCGCTCGTGTCCGGGGCCGTGGGGATGATGGTGACGGCCATCATATTGTCGTAGCGGGCGACGGCATGCAGCCTTGCGGACTCGTCGGCCTTGCCCACAAAGCGGCGCTGCGCTGCACGGCCACATTCGGGGCACGCGCCACTAGCGCATCGGCGCAGCGGACGGCACTCGTTGAGCTTCTCTGCCAACGAGAGCGCCATTGCGTCCTGCTTGCCATGGCGGCGCAGCACTTTCACCAGCTTGCGGCGCTCGATAGCGGCTTCTTCTGACGTTTGGCAGGGCCTGTTCGCCTTGCCCTGGCGCCAGTAGGGCGGGCCGTCGCCGTGCAGGATCTCCTTCAGAACAAGCTTTCTATCACGCTTGATGGACATCTCTTTGCTTCCTCGATGGACACGACTGGTCGATCCCGCGTTTGCAGGTGGCTCGATCGTTGAACGGCAGTTTCAGTTTTTGTGGTGGTTCGAAGAGGAGCCCGGGGGTCTGCCCCGGGCGTCCTTATTGTTTACCGGATCAGCGCTGGGTCTCAGGTGAATCAGAGAAGGCCGACGAGCCCTCCGCTGATGCATGATCCCCCGGTATTACGAACCTAGAGGCCAACAATGAGGAGGCCTGCGAGCGGCGCAGTTGCTCTTGAGAAGAACGCCTCGACTTTCGCCAGCGAGGGTCACTCATGATGATCGGAGCACCCAGTACAGTGTAAGCGTCAGCACGCCGACATCCCGTTAGCGCCAAATAGTGAAGCAGCAGAACGTAGCTCTTGAAATTCTCTGGCTTCTCGGCTGCGTCAGGAAAAATGCGCAGTACGACCCAGCAGAAGATGTCGTTGAATGGGACCTCTTCGGGCGGGCACTCGTCTTCCCAGATGAGATCTTTCCGAAACTCCTTCCAGGATCCGGCGTCCGTCATCAGGTGCTTGCCAAAGCCGTAAGCCAATGCGAGCACACGCAGCGTGCGTCTATGGCGATTTGGCTGGATGGCCACCGCCTCGTTGAACAGAAAGTCCGCGTAGGCAGCTACGCCTCCGCGGCGGAGCATCTCAGCTTTGTAGAAACAAGCTTCAAGGCCCTTTGATGCGTGAGCGCGGTTCATGCGCCCACCTCCTGATTGAGGCATTCGCAGAAGGCTTTGACGTCCTCACAGCGCCAGGCGGTGATACGCGGCGAAAGCTTGACCGGCTTGGGCGCCTTGCCGCTTTTTACCCACGCCCACCACGTGCTCTTGCACACGGGGATCGGGCCGTCGGGCGCGAGGACCTGGTTAAGCCGCAGAAAGCGGCACCCGTTGGGCGGGCCGTATTGAATAGACTGCATAACGCTCTTCTCCGATGTCCGTCGTTGGACAGAAGAGGAATTGGGCGTTCGCAGCTTTGGTTGGATTATGCCCGCCACGCTTCATAATGCAGGCGGCCCAGCATCATCTATTTGGCCTTGGACTTGCCACGCGGCTTCCTTGCGAACCCCGACCTAATGGCGTCCGCTGTGGCTTGATCGAAGTGTGGCGCAGGTATTTCGATGGGGATCAGTCCAGGCCCGCGAGGCGCCGGTTTCCGCAGCACTCGGCTCTCAGGGAGCTTCCCCAGGATGGCATCCGCCGCATACTGCGCTTTGCCAGCCCATTCAGGCAAAAGCGACGCATGCTTCCTGAGGCTAGCAGATTCATCAAGCATCTCATCGAGGAGCGTTCGCTGCTCGCCTGTGAAGATAGTTGAGGCGGCGTAGGAGTATGCAATGGACGCTTTGTGCTTAGCCCAAAATTCCTTGATCACCCGACCGGACGGCGGCTCTATTTCTTCGCAGGATATCTCATGAACTAAGTCGCTGCCCTTGTTGAGGCTGGGATATTCCTTATCCCCCGTTGCGATCTGATGATGAAATATTCTCATCATCGACAATAGATGAGGCAGTCCGATTGCTTTCGCCTTAAGGCGCTTCGACAACAGGCTCTTCCGCGAAGCCGCAAGCAATCCACTTAAGCCGCCGACAGTGAAGTACATCTCGTCGTAGAATTCTGGGCCGATCTTGCGGATCCGTATCAATAGATCCGCCAACATCCAGGTGTCGCCAAACTCCTGAGGAAGATCTTTCTCTATGGCGTGCAGCCGGCGCCCGACAGTCATCTGCATGGCCTGCTGGATGATGCGTCGCTCGCGAGGACACACGGCCCAAGCACAAAGCCCCGCGAACAGGACGTCTTTGTGCGCGAAGTAGGAGGTTTTGTCCTCCAGGAGAGCAGCCAAGACCTTGTCAGGATTAAACGTTTCCCAAGCGTCTCGCTTAAATGACCCTGGGACGTACGAGAACTTTTCTCGATTGGCAGCGCGATGTTGCTCGACGATTTTTGTCCAGTGGGCCTCTAGGTCCGATGCTTCGCGATCTACCTTTTTCATGTCTGATCGCCTTGTTGCCGGGTCGCAAACGCGCACCAAGCGTTCATCAGTTCACGCCGCTTGTCGAGCAAATCGCCTCGGCGATATGCCGCCTCAACCTTACTGCTGATTGTGTGGGCCAGCGCCATCTCAGCCAGCTCGCGCGGAAAGCTCGTCGCCTCTGCCGCCCAGTCCCGGAAGGACGACCGGAAGCCGTGCGCGGTGACAGAACGCTTCATCCGCCGCAACATCATCAGAAACGCCATGTTAGAAATGGGCCGATCTCCTGCTCTGCCAGGAAAGACGTAAGTGCTATCAGCCCCAACCTGCTTCGCATCCTTAAGCAGCTCTAGGCATCTGGAGCTAAGCGGAACCCGATGCTCCTTCTTGGCCTTCATGCGAACCGCAGACACAGTCCAAACCCCGTTTTCCAAGTCCAACTCGGGCCACGATGCCCCGATCACCTCGTTGGTGCGCGCGGCGGTTAGGATGAGGAACTCAAAGGCCAGTAGGGTGACCGTGTCAGCAGGCTGTGCACGAAGCTCGGCGATGAAGGAGGGCACTTCCGCATATGGCAGTGCGGCATGGTGCTGATCGCGTTCTGTCTGCTTAGGCAGCCCTTTTCTGACGCCCGCGACCGGGTTCTCACCGTCGCGATGTCCCGCTGCTCTCGCCCAGTCCAGGACTGTGCCGATGCGCTGCTGTACGCGCCGGGCCGTCTCGCCCTTCGTGAGCCAAATTGGCGCGAGCACCCGCATGACGTCAGGCGTGCCGATCCTGTCGACGCGCAGTTGCCCGATTTCCGGAAATGCGTAAGTGCGGAGCGTGGTGAGCCACTGGTCGCCGTGCTTTTTGTTCCTCCAAGTCGGCGAGTGTTCCGCGTGGACCTGCTCTGCTGCCTGTTCGAAGGTCGGCGCCACCGCCTTCAGCTTGCGCTGCTCAGCGACCGGATCTCCACCTTCTCTAGCGGTCTTCCTGTAGCTCAACGCTTTCTCGCGCGCTTCCGCCAGTGGCACCAGTTTTGCACTTCCTAAGCCAATGTCCCGCCGCCGGCCCTGAACCATGATCCGCAGGAGCCAACGCCGAGCTCCTGAATCGTCAACCACCAAGTAGAGGCCATTGCCGTCGGCATATCGGCCTGGCGCACTGATGTTGCGGACCTGCAAGGCTGATAAAGCCTTGTACGGATGGCGCTTGGCTGCAGTCGGCATTCGAACTGGCTACCCCACAAATTACCCCACATTGTGCTTCAGCTTTTGTCGGTTTACAATGCATCATATTGGACGCAGCAATGGCGCTAAGTCATTGCGGCGCTTCACCTGTTGTATGTAGCTGGACAACAGCGGACTAGTGGTCAGCGGCCACCCTCTCCGCCACACCTTGCCTAACATCCTGATGATGCCTAGGCTTCAAGTCGACTGAAACGGACTGGCGGCGCTTCACCGATTTTGCCCCGGGTGGTCAGCCAGGAACGCCTCGGCGTCAGCTCGTGGGCTTGCCGGCTTCGAGCCACGCGGCCAGCTGGTCTACGGCAAGATGCCCGTCCTCCGCTGAGGGATAGTCTGACACACCATTGACGAAGCGGCGGATCAGGCTCAATGCGCCAGGGTGGTAGGACGCAAGGACATCCAGGATTTCAGCCTCGGCAGCAGCGAGTGCACCGTCCGGAACAACCCGGTTGATCAATCCGATAGCGGCCGCTTCGGCAGCGCCGACATCTCGACCTGTGAGGCAAAGCTCGGATGCAGCTTTCCGGGGGATGAAGTGAGGCAGGTAGAGAACGACGATCAAGGGGGCCAGCCCATGCTTGATCTCGTCGAAGCCGAAGATGGCGCTTTCCTCCGCAACAGCGATGGAGGCGTGCAGCGCGATGCCGGACCCGAAGCCCATGGCTCGCCCCTTCACCAGCGCAAGGGAGACGCCGGGAAAGGTGCGCAGCAAGTCATTGGCGCGAAGGATCAGGCCGAGATTGTCGCGCTTGGGCACATCCACCTTTTCCTTCTGGTCGCGGCCCAGCGTGAAGTGCTCGCCTTCAGAGCGTAGGACGAGGACGCGTGCGCCGCTCTGATGGGAGGCTTCGAGTGCCGCGATGTAGTCGTTCATCATCCGGTAGGTGACCCGATTTCCGGTCTCCGGAGCGTTGAAGGTGATGCGGGCTGTCTGCCCATCATTCTCATAAGCGATCATGCGGGAACCTCGAGATCCAGATTGGCACGGAGCGTGCTGCCGGTGAAATCGCGGCGGAAGATGCCGCGCTGCTGGAGAAGCGGCACGACCTCGTCGACGAAGCTGGCGAGGCCGACGGGCAGCACATCCACCATCACGTTGAAGCCGTCCGCCGCGTCCTCGCGGGTCCACAAATCGACGGTTTCCGCGACCTGTTCAGGCGTGCCGACGACCTGGAGATGGCCGCCTCCGTTACGGTAGAGCAGTTCCCGGACGGTCAAACGTTCTTCCTTGGCGAGCATCACAGCGGCGGCCCGGAAGCCTTCCGATCCACGGAAGCCAGCATTTGCCTCCACGAGATCCAGCGGCAGCGGCTCATCGAGCGCCAACTCCGCCACAGGCACGCCGACGCGCAGCGCCAGCTTCTTCAATTCGGCATTGCCGGAAAGATGATCGAGGCGATCCTTCCGTGCACGCGCCTCGGCCTCGGTGCCGCCAAGGATCGGGACGAGGCCGGGCAGCACCTTGACATGATCGGGGTTGCGGCCGAACCCGCGAGCCCGGTCACGGACGTCGTGACGGAAGGCTTTCGCCGCGGACAGCACGTTCTGCACGGTGAACACCGCATCGGCCGTGCGCGCCGCAAGCGCCCGCCCCCGGTCCGACGAGCCCGCCTGGAACAGGACGGGCGCGCCCTGCGGCGAACGCGGCAGGGTCAGCGGCCCGCGCACGGAGAAATGGGTGCCACGGTGATCGAGCACATCTATGCGGCCGCGATCGGCATAGATGCCGGCAGCGGCGTCGGCCACCAGCGCGCCGGGCCGCCAACTGCCCCAGAGGGCCCGAACCACATCGACGAACTCCTCGGCGCGGTCGTAGCGGGCCGATCCCTCGGGGAGCGGCGCATCGCCGAAATTGGCGGCCACCGCGGGCACGAAGGTGGTGACGGCGTTCCAGCCGCCTCGCCCTCCGCTGAGATGGTCGAGCGTCGCGAACCGGCGCGCAATGTTGAACGGTTCGTTGTAGCTGGTCGAGGCTGTCGCTACGAGGCCGACATGGCGCGTGCCGGCTGCCAAGGCTGCGAGCACCAAAGTGGGGTCCATCGCGCCCAGGATCGGGCGCTCGAAATTCTCCTCGTCGGCCGCCAGCGTGTCCGCCAGGAAAATGGCGTGCAGCTTTCCCTTCTCCGCAAGCCGCCCGATTTCCGCGTAGAAGTCGAGGCCATTGGCCGAGGTGGCGCCCTTCTCCGCCCGCCAGGCGCCGGGATGCATGCCGACGCCGAGCACGCCGACATTGAGGATCGCCCCCGTCATGCCGGCGGCAGGCGCAGGCCGCGACGCTCCAGAAGCGGCAGCACATTGGCGGCGAAGAAGTCGAGATCCGGCCCGTAATCGTAGAAGCCGATCTGGATGCCGTTGATGCCGGCTCCATGAAGGGCCTCGATCTGGTCGGCCACATCCTCGGGGCTTCCGATGATCTGGATGTGCCCGCCCAGCACGCGATCTGCCGGGACATGCTGCTGCCATCCCTTGGCATCGCCGCCTGCGTGACGCGCGGTGTAGGCGTTGATGGCTGCGAGGTCGGCGTGGTCCACGATGGCGTCGCGGTAGGCGAACGCCTCCTCGCGCGTCGGTTTGCAGACGACCAGCGGGAAGATGATCACCTTGCCCGGCGCCTTGCCCCGGGCCTCGTAGGAGGCGCGGATATCGGCGGTATGGGCAGGCAGGGCGGCGATGGCCTTGTCGAACACGGCGCCCGCGGGGCTTGACGTGAACACCACGTCCGAGTGCTCCGCCGCGTAGTCGAAGCCGCGCCTGGATGCGCTGGCCGACACCATGATGGGCCGTCCGTGCCATGGGCGGGGCGAAACATAGGCGCCCTGCAGGTCGTAGAAGCGGCCTTTGTAGGTGAGGTTGTCCTCTCCGGCCCAGAGATGCTCCATGATGCGCGAGAACTCGTCGGCACGCTCGTAGCGCTCATCGTGCTCGATGCGTGTCATGCCGAACATCAAGGGCTCGGCGGCATCGTAGCCGGTGACGATGTTGAGGCCGAACCGGCCGCCGGAGATGTGATCGGCCGTTGCGGCGAAGCGCGCCAGATGCAGCGGATGCCAGTTCCCGTAGAGCACATGCACGGTCGAGATCGTGATGATGCGGCGCGTCACCGAACCGAGCGCCACGGTGGAGATGAACGGGTCCAGGAAGTTTTCGCGGTAGTGCGTTTCGCCGCCGAAGCCGCCCTTCGGCAGCCATTGCTGCAGCCCGAACACGAAGTCGAAGCCGTAGCCTTCGGCCTTCAGCGTGAGGTCGCGGTTGTAGTCGAACTCCCAGCGCGTGGAACGAGGCAGCGTGGATTGCGAGAAGCCTCCCGTCTGCGTTGGCAGGAACAGGCCCAGCATCATCGGCTGGTGCGCAACCTGCGAGAGCGCGCTTGTCGGGTCTTCAAGAGGGCTGGGCGGTGCGTGGAGCTCCGTGCGCGGCTGGAGATCGGTTGTACTCATAACAGCCTCTGCCATTCGATGTTCGGTCTCGCAGCACACGGCGGCAAACCCGCGAGAGATGGAACCTCGGGTTATTTAACAGTTTCAGCCTGATCAACCTAGACTATGTACCAATTGGTAATGCATATTGACGTGACCGCCTGAGCTGATAAGTCTTGTTACCTAATCGATGAATGCTCCGCAAGGACAGCTGACGCATGGCTTTTTCGACGATCGTTCCCCCGCTCACCCCGTTCCGCCCCGACCTTGAGGTGGATTATGCCGCGCTGCAGAAAGGCGTGGATTACGTGGTTCGAGACTGCGCGGCGGACGTTGTCATCGCGGCTGGCGTCGAGGCACAGGAATATCAGTTCCTCACCCTCGATCAGCGCCGGGAGTTGGTGCGGCAGACGGTGGCCGCCGTCGGCGGGCGCACTGCGGTTGCCGTCGGCATCTCGCATCCATCGTTCAGGATCGCCATCGAGTTCGCACAGCTTGCGGAGCAGCTCGGCGCGGACAGCGTGCAGCTGCTCGCACCGCAGAAACCGACCGGCGGCGCTCCCACGACAGCCGAGCTGGTGCGCTATTTCGAATTGATCGGGCGCGAAACCTCGCTGCCCATCATCCTGTATCTGAATGCCGGGCCGGGCGCAGACCTCACCATCCCGCAGACCATAGAGCTGGCCAAGCTCGACCGCGTGCACTTCATCAAGGAGAGCTCGCGCGACATCACGCGCGTTTCGCGGCTGATCCACGAGATCGATCTGGCCGGCCACGCCCGCTACTTCACCACGATGCAGGTGCTGCTGACCTCCCTGCAGCTGGGCGGCTCCGGCATCACCCTGCCGCCGCCGGCGGCCCGCATCGCCCGCGAAGTGATCCGCGCCTACGAGGCCGGTGACCTTGCCCGTGCCGTCGAGCTTCAGGGCCAGTTTGCGCTGTTCCCCGCACGCTGGATGCCCTCCGGCCTCGCAGCCGTGATGAAGGCGGCCGCCAACCATCTCGGCATCCCGGCTGGCGAGCCCTACCCGCCCTATGCGCCGGTCTCGGGCGACGCGCTCGAGAGCCTGCACCGATATCTCGACACGACCGCACTGACCAAGGAAGCCGCCAATGCTTGAGATCAAGCGCCTGTCGATCGAGGAAGCACGCGTGCTTGTGGAGGGCTCCATCAAGGCCTCAAACGAGATCGGCTTGCCCATGTGCATCGCCGTGACCGACGAATCCGGCAACCTGCTCGCCTTCGAGCGCATGGACGGCGGCAAGATCAGCTCGATCAGCATCGCCGTGGACAAGGCGTTCACCGGTGCGGCTGCGCGCAAGGCAACGCATGTCTACAACGAGCTGTGCCAGCCCGGTCAGCCGACCTTCGGCATCCACATCACCAATGGCGGCCATTTTTCCATCATCGGCGGCGGCTTCCCCGTCACCGTGGATGGCGAGGTCGTCGGAGGCGTCGGCATCAGCTCCGGCACGGCGGCTCAAGACGTCGTGGTGGCCGAGGCAGCGCTAAAGCACTTCTACGCCGCCACCGGCTACACACCCTGAAACCTTCGATGACCAAGCCCGCCCTCAGCCTTGCCGCCGACCGAGACAGTCGGGAACGGCCGGCCATCGTCACGGTGGAAAGCCTGCGCTTCGCGGTGACCGACCGCCGTGGCCGGCGCACCGATATCCTTGGCGGGGTCGATCTTGCACTGTCGGACGGTGAGTTCGTCTCCATCGTGGGGCCCAGCGGTTGCGGGAAGAGCACGCTGCTGAACTTCATTTCCGGCCTGTTGCCGGTGCAGGCAGGCCGCGTCGAGGTATTCGGCAAGCCTCCCGGTTCGGGCCGCGTCGGCTTCATGTTCCAGAGCCACGGCTTGATGCCGTGGCGGACGATCAGCGCCAATGTCGAGCTTGGCCTGGAGATCGCCGGCACGCCGCGCGCGGAACGGCGCGAGCGGGCCGGCGCCATGCTTGCCGAGATGGGCCTGAGAGGCTTCGAGGATCATTTTCCCGGGGAGTTGTCCGGCGGCATGCGGCAGCGGGCCGCGCTCGCCCGCACGCTGATCGCCGATCCGGACATCATCCTCATGGACGAGCCTTTCGGCGCGCTCGACGCGCAGACAAAGGTGTTCATGCAGGAACTGTTCGCCCGCTACTGGAACAATCATCGCAAGACGGTGCTGTTCGTAACGCACGATCTTTCGGAGGCGATCGCGCTGTCCGACCGGGTGCTGGTGATGGGCGCGCGGCCCGGCCGCATCATCGCGGAGCATGACGTGCCCCTGGCTCGCCCGCGTGATTTCGACCGCCTGCGAAGCCACACGCTCTTCAACGATCTCTACGAGAGGATCTGGGCCGACCTCCGCCGCGAGGCCTCGGCCGGCATGCGGGGCCGCGAGCCATGAGCGCCGGCCGCACCGTCCGCCTGACGCAGCTTGTGCTGCTCGTCGGCACGCTGGGCCTGTGGGAGCTCATCGCCCGCACAGGCACGGCCAGCGCCATGTGGATCTCCAGCCCCAGCCTGATCGCCGCCGCGTTCTGGGACTCGCTCCTCAGCCTGGAGATCACCCGCCACACCTGGGTGACCCTGTCCGAGGCACTGTCCGGCCTTGTCGTCGGAGCGTTCGTCGGCATCGCGCTTGGCCTGCTGCTGGGCGTCAGCCGCGTCGTCGGCGCCGCGCTGGAGCCGTTCATCGTGGCGTTGAACAGCCTGCCGCGCGTGGCCCTGGCGCCGCTGATCATCATGTTCGTGGGCATCGGCTTCGCCTCGAAGTTCCTCCTCGCCTTCTCGCTGGTCGTCGTGCCGATGATGATCAACACCTATGAAGGCATACGCGCCGTCGACCCCATCCTCCTGAACGTGATGCGCGTCATGCGGGCCAGCCGCGCACAGACCTTCATCAAGGTGCTGCTGCCGAACTGCGTGCCATGGATATTCTCCGGCCTGCGTGTGTCGATCTCCTTCGCCATCATCGGCGCCATTGTGGGCGAGCTCATCTCCGCACGCGCCGGCATCGGCTTCATGATCGACAGCGCGGCCGGCGACTTCGATGCCACCGGCATGCTGATGCCCCTCGTCGTGCTGATGCTGGTGTCCTTCGGACTCGACCGCCTCGTCCTTGCAACCTCGAAGCATTTCCTGCGCTGGCGCGACGCCGCCGCCTGACACCAGATCGGAGACCTCTTCCATGCTGCCCCTGTTCACCCGTCGATCCGCCGTCGCCCTTGCCGCCGCAGCCCTTCTGTCCGCCGCGTCGCCCGGCGCAGCGTCCGCCCAGGCAACCGACGTGCATATCGGCGTCTCCAACCGCTCCCTGCTGGGCCTGCCGATCCTGATCGGCCAGAAGAAGGGGTTCTTCGAAAAGGAAGGCCTGAACGTCACGGTCGATTACTTCGCGGGCGGCGTGCCGGCGACGGCGGCCCTGATCGGCGGCTCCGTGCAGTTCATTGATGCGGCCTTCGAGAACAACATCAAGGCGGTCAAGAAGGGCCAGCCCATCGTCTCAATCCTGGGCCTCCAGAGCGAATTCGCCGGCGCGCTCGTCGCCCGCACCGATGTCGTGGAGAAGCTGGGTGACAAGCTCGATGCCAGCAGCCTGAAGGGCCTGCGCGTCGGCACACTTGCGCGCGGCGGCTTCGCGGATGTCTCGACCCGCTACATCGCCGCCGATGCAGGCCTCGATCCCGAGAAGGACATCGAGCTTGTTCCGATCAAGGGCGCGGACCGCCAGCTCACCGCCGGCGAGGCGGGTGAGATCGACGCCGCCTTCGTCATGGAGCCGTGGAACGTCATCGCCGAAGACAGCGGCAAGTGGCGCTATGTGGTCGACCTGACCAAGGGCGAAGGGCCCGACAGCTTCCGCGGCATCGGCTACACCACGCTGCAGACGTCAAGCGACTACCTCGTCAAGAACCGGGAGACCGCCGACAAGGTCGTCCGCGCCGTGGTTGCCTCGCTGAACTTCATCACCGATCCCGCCAATCTCGACGAGACCGCAAAGCTGGCCGATGCCGAATACGGATCACCGGGCATCGAGATCATGAAGGCCTCCCTGCAGCGGCAGGCCAACACCTTCTCGCCGGTCCTGCAGCCTTCCTATCTCGAAAAGACTGGCCAACTGCTTCTGAAGACAGGATCGGTAGAGGCGCCGCTACCGGCATTCCGCACCGTCGTCGACACCTCCTTCGCGCCGCTCTGGGAGGACTTCAAAGCCCCTGCGAGATGAATGCGGCAGGGGCGTGTGGCCTCGAACCAGGATCACCGTGGAGCCAGGATGCAGAACACGCGGCTTGGGTGATCCTTGATCGTGAAGGCTGAAGAACGCCCCGGCGTGCAGAACAGCAAAAGATCCAGCGTCTGTTCGCCGCTGACTGGATGCCCAAGGCAAGGACGCTCTCTGATTGTAATGACCATCGAATTGTCGAAGTCACCGGTGGCAACCTGAGATTGCCTTGAAGTCGTCGCGGACTTTCGACCTTCGTATTCAAGGCAGTTTCTACTTATAATAGGTACAGACTAGGATCGTTGCTTCGCAGGTTCGGCGCTGCTACCTCAGAACTATGACTTCCACCCCTCTTGATGTCGCGAAGCTGTACGTCTCGGAGCGAGGACGCATTTGGCGGCTCGTGCAGCGCATCGTTCGCAATCAGGCCGTGGCTGATGATCTGGTACAGGATAGCTTCGTCAACCTCCTCGGCGCGGCCTCGAAGAGCGGCAACGTCCAGGACGAACGGTCCTACCTCAGCCGCATCGCCCGCAACCTCGCGATCGATCAGAAGCGCCGCGAGCGCGAGACGCTGACATTGGAGGACGCCGGCATCTTTGCGATGGCCGATCCAATACCGTCAGCCGAGCAGGTTCTTGCCGATCGGCAGGCGCTCAAGCTGACTTTTGATGCCATGGCCTCCCTGCCCGAACGCACCCGCCGTGCATTGGAGATGCACCGCCTGGGCGAGTGCACCTTGGCTGAGATCGGCCGCACGCTCGGCGTTTCGACCGCACAGGCAGGCCGCCTCGTGCTCAGCGGTTATAGCGTGGTGCGGGACCGCCTGCGCGAGGCGGGCGCATAAAAAACGCCGCGGAAGATGAGAAATCTTCCAGACTGATCCGTCTAGTATTCAGCAACAGTGTCGCAGCACAGCCTTGTTGGACGGCCCATGAACGCGCGTGACGACCTTTGGAACGAGGCGATGGCCCTGCTGCTCACTTGGCAACAAAGGCCGAACGACGAGACCGTCCGCACAGAAATTCGCACCTTCTGCGCCGGAGGAGAGGCTCATCTTGCAGCATGGGACGAGGCGAAGCGGGTCTTCCTGCTGACGGGAGCGGCCAGCGCCGGCCGGCGGAAGTCATCTCATCCGCGCGTCACCCGAAGGCAGGCCATGATCGGTGCCGGCAGCATGATCGCCGCAGGCACCCTCATGTCGCAGGGACAAGGCTGGTGGCGCCGTCTCTCCGCGGATCAGGCAACAAGCTCGGCGCAAATCCACCGCAGCACATTACCGGACGGCAGCCAGCTGACATTGGGCCCGGACAGTGCGGCACGTTTCGCCTTCACCCCGTCAGAGCGACGCATCCAACTTCTTTCCGGGGCCGCATTCTGCGAAGCCACGCCCGACGGACGCCCCTTTGTCTGTGCGAGCGACCACCTCAGCGGGGTCACCTCGTCCGGCACCTTCGAGCTGCGGACTTCATCAAGTCGGCACGACATCGCCGTCGCGACGGGTGAACTCGAGGTGGAAGTTACATCAGCGGCCAGCACGAAGCAGCTTCTTCGCGCCGGGGATTGGATGTCTGTCTCAAAAGATGCCGGCCACGTGCGTCGCGGACGCCGCGATCCCGCCAATATGGCGGCTTGGCGAAGAAAGCAGCTCATCGCCGAAGAAGAGCGAGTGGCGGACGTGATCGCGGAGATCGGCCGCTGGAAGCAGGGCCGCATCCTGATCCCTGAACGGTCCTTGCGGGACGAGCAGGTCAGCGGCCTCTTCGACCTCAGCAACCCGGATGCGGCGCTGCAGGCCGTGGTTGCACCGTTCAGCGGGCGTGTCCGCTCGATTGCTCCCGGGCTGACAGTCATCACCACGATCTGAGGAAATTTACCCGGAGGGCGAGAAATCCGCGCCGCTTCTTCGTCAACACGATGGGCATGGCGGTCGCAGCCTTGCGAGCGAGCCACGCCCGTGGTGCTGGGGGAGTTCAGGACGATGGACGATAGGGTCAGGAGGCGCACGGCCGGCGCAAAGGGACGCTTTGCATACACCGCGGCATTGCTGATCGGCGCCGCAATCGCGCCCACCATGCCGGCCTCCGCACAGGGCGCCACGACTTCGGGTCCACGTGACTTTGCCGTTTCCGGCGGCTCCCTCTCCTCGGCACTGCTCGCCTTCGGCAACCAGGCCGGCCTTCAGGTCAGCTATGTGCCGTCCATCGCGCGCAGCAAGGTAAGTTCCGGCGCGGAAGGCAGCCTGACCCCTGAGGGCGCCTTGACGCGGATCCTGGCGGGAACGGGGCTCGTCTACCATTTCACGGATGCCGCCACGGTCACCATTGAGGACGGTCGTGCCGCGGATGGGACAGCCGAGGGCGCTGTCTCCCCCGATGAGATCGAACTCGAGCCGATCTATGTCACAGGAACCGGTTCTACCGTGGGCGGCGGCGTGCCGGACGCCCCCGATCAGCCCTACCGATCCATAGGCTCCACGTCTTTCGTGACGGCGGAGCAGGTGGACCGCTTTCGAGGCATCTCGGCCGGCGATTTGCTGAAGTCAACTCCGGGCGTCATTGCGGCCGGCAACCACAACGGCGCCTCGCTTGGTGTGAACATCCGCGGCATGCAGGCGATGAACCGCGTGAAAGTGACGATCGACGGCACCGAGCAGACCACATCCACCTGGCGCGGTTATCTCGGAGCGGACGACCGCACCTATATCGACCAGGACCTCATCGCGAGCATCGGCATCGCCAAGGGTCCGAGCGGAGGCGCGGAGGGCGCAGGCGCCATCGGCGGCGTCGTGGCGTTCCGCACGCTGGGCGCAAAGGACATCGTGGAGGAGGGCAAAAGCTTCGGCGCGCGCCTGCGCCTCGGCACGCACGATAATGCCGTTTCGCCGCGCGTGGACAGTTTCGACCAGAGCACGGATGCGCCGGGGCTGTTCGATTTCGAAAACGGCTGGGGCAATGTCGCGCTCGCGACCACGCAGGAGAACTACGATCTCTTCTTCGCCGTCGCCAAGCGGCGGTCCGGCAACTATTTCGCCGGCGAGAACGGGCCGTCGACCTGGCGGCCGCCCGGCCGCAATGCCGATGTTCCGCTGTCCTATACCAAGCCCGGCGAGGAGGTGTTCAACACCTCATCCGACACACAGTCGATCCTGGCGAAGGCAACGTTCCGGCCAACGGACGATCAAAGCGTCGAGTTCGGTTTCCAGCACTACGACGCGACCTTCGGCGAGGCAATCGGCAGCATGCTGACCATGCAGGACAGTACTTGGCGACAGACGCTTCTCGCAGACTCGAACGTCGAAACCTACAATGTCCGTTACCGCTGGGATCCCGTCGGCGACCTCATCGACCTTCGTGCGAACGCCTTCGCCACGAACGTGGAGGCGAATACGGTTTCCGTGGGTCCCGCTTTCTACCTTCCCCCATGGCTGACGCCCGCGATGCGGCCGCCGGCGCAGGACAGGCGCTTCTCCGAAACCTGGACCTATGGCGTCAACGCCAGCAACACCAGCCGCGTCGAGACCGGCTTCGGCGGGTTGGCGCTGGACTACGGCGGCTCCTACACACTCGAAGACACCGACGGAAAACCCTACTTGAGCGGGCGCGCTTACTGGAACGACATCGGCGTGCTGCTGCAGCCAAGCATCGGCACCCGAGAGATCGCCGGGCTCTTCACCCGGGCGGAATACACGCCGCTCGACTGGCTGAAGATCAGTGCGGGCCTACGCTACGATCACTTCGCCATCGACGAAAAGGGACCGGCCTCGCCTTACGGGGTGTACGCCGACAAGGAAGGCGGCCGCCTGAACCCTACCCTCGGCGTGACGCTGGAGCCGGTCTCCGGCCTCCAGTTCTACGGCCTGTATGCAGAAGGTTTCCGTCCGCCCAGCCTGCGCGAGTCCATCCACAGCGATTCCACGCTGGCCCCCAACCCCGAACTCCAGCCGGAGATCGCGCGCAACTGGGAGTTCGGCACGAATGTCTCCATGGAGGACGCCCTGTTCGAGGGCGACAAGGCGGGCCTAAAGGCCGCCTACTTCATCAACACCTACGACGATTACATATCCCGCGTGCAGAACCCCAAGACCGGCCCCCTGGAACCTGGCGAGCAGCGGCCCTTCTACAGTGTCGCCAACATAGACAAGGCCAGCTTCACCGGCCTCGAACTGTCCGGCACCTACGATGCGGGCGTGTTCTTCGCCGAAGGCGCCCTGACCTACTACACGGACTTCGAGTTTTGCGACGCGGGTAAGCCCTGCTCTTCAGGAACACTGACGAGCGACTACGCGCTCAATCACATGATGCCGGAGATTTCGACCTCCCTGACCCTCGGCGTGCGCCTGTTCAACGAGAAGCTGACCGTCGGCGGCCGCGTCCTGCACAACGGCGCAAGACTTGGTGGACCGCCCGCAGTGGTTCAGCAAACCAATTACTGGTTGCCCTACACGGTGTTCGACGCCTTCGTGGACTACAAGATCCACGACAACGTGACGCTGAACATCTCGGGCGAGAACCTCACCGACCGCTATTACATCGACGCGCTGAACGGCTGGCTGCCCTCCCCGGGGCGTACAATCCGTGCATC
Organism: Terrihabitans rhizophilus; assembly: GCF_033898525.1. NCBI lineage: Bacteria > Pseudomonadati > Pseudomonadota > Alphaproteobacteria > Hyphomicrobiales > Terrihabitans > Terrihabitans rhizophilus. Next base: position 153,728 of record NZ_JAXAFJ010000004.1, read on the forward strand.
ATTGACCGCACAGTTCTGAGGGGGACGTCACATGAACATTGCCATGAATGTCCCGGATCAGGGCAGCCGTCTCCAGCGTTTCAAGGACGCGACCACGTCCGAACACGGCCGGCTCGACCAGCGCATCATGGACGGGAGGCCGTTCGAAAGCCGCGAGCGCTATGGGATGTTCTTGAGGGTGCAATACGGCTTCCACGCTACCGTGGACAGCGCCTATCAAGACCGCAGGCTCAACGCCCTCATCCCCGACCTGGCCCAGCGGGCCCGGCTTTCCGACGTGGAGCGCGATCTTGCGGACCTCGGCATCGTGCCGGCACTGCTTCCGGCCGCACCCGCGTTCGACCTTCCGGAGGCGCTTGGCTGGCTCTACGTCGCCGAGGGTTCGAATCTTGGTGGCGCATTCCTGTTCAAGGAGGCGGCCAAGCTCGGCCTCGATGAAGCTTTCGGCGCGAGGCATCTCGCGCCGCATCCCGAAGGTCGCGGATTGAACTGGCGGCGGTTTAAAGCAGATGTGGATGCAATTCAGCTGACTGGGGAGGAGGATGCCCGCGCCATGGCCGGAGCCCGGCAAGCCTTCCACTATGTGCATGAGCTGGTGACAAGCATCTTCTAGCAGCTTCGCGGACGCTGAGGCGCCACGCGATGCCAAGGTATTGCCGGAGGATCGCAAGCGTGCGCGCGAGTTCACGGCTCGGCGTCGTGCCCGCCGGCAAGCCATCGACGAGGATGCTGCCGGTCTGGAGAGGCTGCAGGCGACTGGCTGTCGCACTGGAAGTACGTGACGATGTCGCGAGCGGCCGTCCCGTGGACGTGCCGCTCTCCGGTTTCGCCCTCCCTGATCCGGGGATCTGGGCCGACCTGCCTACCCGGCCGGTCGTGTTCGCGAAGGTAAGGCTCCTCCGCGACGCCGTCTCATCTCACCTTGCGCAAGGATAACGTGCACCCTCGGCGTGCGGCATTGCCTCAGTCGAAATCGCTACGGGAAGAGGCCCGGCCGAGCTTCGGTGGCTTATCGACGGTGAGGAAATGCCTGACGACCGGTCGGTCCGTGCCGGAGTGAAACTTGAGCACCCTTTCCTGCAGGTCAGCATCCGCATGCGAAACGCGCCGGTGCTGCCTGAGGTGCTCGGCCCAGGATTCCACCATGAACCACTCCACCATCTTCTCCGGATCGGCAGAATCCTCCGTGATGCCCCACCCGTAGGCACCGTCTCTTCGCCTCTCGAATGACAACTCGTCGAGAGCGTGCAGGAATGCGGCGCGGTGCGCCTTCTCCACGCGGTATTCGATGAGGATCAGCACCGGCCCGCGGTCGTGCGGCACCGGCTCCGCCACCAGCGGCTCAGGCCAGTGGTTCGACGGAACGAGATCGGCCTCGCCCGACGGCAGCTTTACGCGGTGCATGAGAAGACCGGCGACCAGCAGGCCACCCGCGCTGATCAGCAGGGTTCCCGGAACGCCGGCCGCCTGCCCCACCGCACCCCAGCCAAGGCTGCCCGCCGTCATCGCACCGTTGAAAACCGTCAGGTAGACGGCGAGCCCCCGGCCCCGCACCCAGTTCGGCAGAACAGCCTGTGCAGTGCCGTTGAGCGTGGTCAGCGCCGTGATCCAGGCTGCCCCCAGGAACAGCAGGACAATGACGGCGAGCCATTGCGGCGGCGCGAGCGCGAGCACCGCCATGACCACAGCGGTGACGATGGCGGATGCGAGCAGCAGGCCGTCGGCATCGAGCCGCTCCCGCAGGCGCGGCATGACCAGCGCGCCGATGATCGCACCCGCACCCACGGCACCGAGCAGGATGCCATAGAAGCTGGCGTCCCCACCCAGCAGCTGACGTGCCACGAGGGGAAGCAGGGCCCAGACAGCACTGGCGAAGGCGAAGAAGATGGCGGCCCGCAACAGGACGACATGAAGCGGCCGGCTTGCCCGCGTGTAGCGAAGTCCGGCCCGGAACGCGCCAAGGAAACCCTCGGACAACGCGTCCCCGGCATCCCTGGCGCGGGGCCACCAGATCAGCGCGGCGATGACCAGAACGTAGCTGGCCACGTCGGCACCGTAGGTCACCGCGGCACCGAATGCCGCGAGCAGCAAGCCGCCTGCGGCGGGACCGATGGAGCGGGCGATGTTGATGCCGAGCGAGTTCAGGGCGACCGCGCTCTTCACGTCCTCGCGCGGCACGAGTTCGGGAACGATCGCCTGCCATGTCGGCCCCATCAGCGCGGCGCCGATGCCGCCCACAAAGGTAAGGCCGATCAGCGCGCTGACGCTCAGCATGCCGAGATGGGACAAGGTCATGAGCGCAATGCTGACGCTCGCGAGCAGGAGCTGGATGGCGATCAGGAATTTGCGGCGGTCCAGGATGTCGGACAGCACGCCTGCGGGGATCGCGAGCAGGAAGACGGGAAGCGTGGCGGCCGCCTGCACCATGGCCACGGCCGCCGGTGCCGCAGACAGGTCCGTCATCAGCCAGGAACTGGCGACGTCGCGCATGAAGCTGCCAGTATTGCCCAGCACGGTCGCGGCCCACAGAACCGCGAACACCGGCTGGCGGAGCGGCGCAAAGCTGCCGCCGGAGGGCTTGGACGTGCTCATCTGTCTTCTCCCTTGCCGATGTCCATGAGCGCGACGAGCAGGAAGGCTCCCGCCAGACCGACGTGCTCGAAGAAGGCATTCGTCGCCATCGCCCTCTCCATGCCGGGCGCAAGATCCCAGAAGCGCAGCGCGATAAACGTTGCGAGAAGCGTGAAGGCGGCCAGTGCCAAAGCTCCCAGCCAGCGCATGAAGCCCGAAAGCACCATGGCCGAAGCCCCGAGTTCGAAGACGATGACGGCCACCGCGAAGGCGACTGGCGGGCGAAGGCCGAAATGCTCCATCTCGGCAAGCGCGCCCGGGAAGTCCGACAGCTTGGTGAGCGGCCCCTGGATATAGGCCGCGCACAGCGCCAGGAGCGCGATGAAGCGAAGTCCGCGCGACGCCGCAAGCTGCGAGAGGCCGCGCGAAAGGCTGGTTCGTGACGACATGCTCATCCTCTCACACGGCCCAGCAGGAGCAGCCAAGGGCTCCGAAGAAGCCCTTCAGGTCTGCAATCGGAAGCTTGGAGGTCCAGGCACCGGCATGATCGTGACCATGCACCCCGCAATTGCCCGCGCACCCGCACGTCGACATGGCGGTGCGCCGCAGCGAATGCTTGCCCGCGCCTTCGGGCTCACCCCAACCCGCGAAACCGCCGAAGCTGCGCACCGGGGACCAGTCCGGCATCGCCGGGGGAACGGGGTTCTCGTCGAGAGCCGCGAAATCGCCGCTGCCGTAGACGATCTTGCCGCCCACCATGGTCAGTTCCGAGACAAGGAACGAGATCTCGTATTCGGCGCAGGCAAAGAAGTCCTTGTCGGGCACAACGAGATCGGCGAACTGCCCCTTCACGATGCGGCCCTTCTTGCCCTCTTCGTTCGAGAACCAGGTGACCTTCTCGGTCCACATCCTCAGCGCCGTCTCGCGGTCGAGGCAGTTGCCACGTGAGTAGAGCTGCATGCCGCCCACCGTCTTGCCGGTGATCATCCAGGACAGCGAAACCCAAGGGTTGTAGGAGGCGACGCGGGTGGCGTCCGTGCCGGCAGAGACATGCACGCCCTTGTCCAGCATGCGCCGGATGGGCGGCGTGGCTTCGGCGACCCCGTGACCATAGCGCTCCACGAAGTATTCGCCCTGATAGGCCATCCGGTGCTGGGTCGCGATGCCGCCGCCAAGTGCCGCTATGCGGTCGATCGAGCGATCGGAGATGGTCTCGGCGTGGTCGAAGAACCAGTTCAGGCCTTCCAGCGGGATGTCCTTGTTGACCTTCTCGAAGACATCCAGCGAACGTGAGATCGTCTCGTCGTAGGTGGCATGCATGCGCCATGGCCAGCGGTTCTCCGCCAGCACCCGCACCACCTCTTCGAGCTCTCCCTCCATTTCGGGCGCAAGCTCCGGGCGCGGCTCACGGAAGTCCTCGAAATCCGCGGCAGAGAACACCAGCATCTCGCCGGCACCATTGTGCCGGAAGTAGTCGTTGCCCTGCTTGTACTTGACGGACTTGGTCCAGTTCAGGAAGTCCTGCTTCTCTTCCTTGGGCTTCTGCGTGAAGAGATTGTAGGCGAGGCGAACGGTCAGCTGATCCTCGTCGGACAGCCTCTGGATCACCGCGTAATCGTCCGGATAGTTCTGGAAGCCGCCGCCTGCGTCGATCACGCCAGTGACGCCGAGCCTGTTCAGCTCCCGCATGAAATGGCGCGTGGAATTGACCTGGTACTCGAACGGAAGCTTCGGGCCTTTCGCCAGCGTGGAATAGAGGATGCCGGCATTGGGCTTTGCCAGCAGAAGGCCAGTGGGGTTGCCGCTGGCATCGCGCGTGATCTCGCCTCCCGGCGAGTTCGGCGTGTCGCGGGTGTAGCCGACGGCCCGGAGCGCCGCCCCGTTCAGGAGGGCGCGGTCGTAGAGGTGCAGCAGGAACACGGGAGTGTCGGGAGCGATTGCGTTGATCTCCTCGATCGTCGGCAGGCGCTTCTCCTCGAACTGGTGCTCCGTGAAGCCACCCACCACCCGCACCCATTGCGGCGCGGGCGTTACGGCCACCTGCCGCTTCAGCATGTCCATGGCGTCGGCCAGGCTGCGGATGCCGTCCCAGCGCAGTTCCATGTTGTAGTTCAGACCGCCCCGGACGACGTGGGTGTGGTTGTCGATGAGACCGGGCAGCACGCGCTTGCCACCGAGGTTCACGATCCTCGTCTCCGGGCCTGCCAGCGCCATGATCTCACTGTCGCTGCCCACGTCGAGGAACACGCCGTCCTTGATGGCGATCGCGGTGGCGTTCGGGTTCCCCTGATCCAGCGTAGTGATCATGCCTCCGTGGAGAATGGTATCTGCGTGCATGGACGTGTCTCCGGTCTTGGTCTGATCGGCGCGTGCCGAAGAAAGCAGGTGCGGAAGGGCAAGGCCCGCTGCGGCCCCCAGAAAGGTTCTGCGCGTCGTCATCAGCTGTCCTTCCGTGAGTTCGCTTCGGCGCTGGCGGACGGGATGCCCGGCTGGCCGGCACCCTTCGGAAGATGGCCGAACATGTGCGGCTTCACCTGATGCAGCCAGGACCGTGCGGCGGGCTCCTGCGCCCAGGCACCTTTCGCCAGCGGCACCAGTTGCTCGCCCACCAGGATCCCCAGCAACCCGATGAGGGCAACCACGGGCGGCGCCGGCGAGCGCACGTCCAGCAGGCTGTAAATGACGCCGACCAGCAACCCGGCGCCCAGCGAGAGAAGATAGGTTTTCATGCGAACACCTGGCTTTCGGAAAAGCGATCGCTCCGGCAGGTGGACCTGCCGGAGCCGCACGCGTCAGTTGGCGGGATTTGGACCGATGCGCTTGCCGTGGCCGACGCGCTCCGCGCCTCCATGCACATGCGTCACGGCATAATCGATGCCCATGCCGTAGGCGCCGGAATGCTCCTTCACGAGGGATGTAACGGCGTCATAGGTGCCCTTGCGGGCCCAGTCGCGCTGCCATTCGAGCAGGACCTGCTGCCAGGTCACCGGAACGACGCCGGCCTGCACCATGCGGTCCATCGCAAACTTATGGGCGTCCAGCGAGGTGCCGCCCGAAGCATCCGCGACCATGTAGATCTCGTAGTCTGTGTCCTGCATGCAGGACAGCGCGAAGGTGGTGTTGCAGACTTCCGTCCAGAGACCGGCGACGACAACCTTCTTCCGCCCGTTCGCCGCATTCTTCGCAAGAGCGTCTCGCACGTTCTGGTCGTCCCATGAATTCATGGAGGTGCGCTCGAGGATGTCGTTTTCGGGGAAGACCGCGAGCAGCTCCGGGAACGTATTGCCGGAGAAACTGTCGGTCTCCACGGTCGTGAGCGTGGTCGGAACGTTGAAGATCCGGGCAGCCTTGGCCAGCCCCACCACGTTGTTCTTCAACGTCTGCCGGTCGATGGACTGGACGCCGAAGGCCATCTGCGGCTGCTGGTCGATGAAGATCAGCTGGCTGTTGTCGGGGGTAAGGACCTGAAGCTTGCTGGACATGATCGAATTCCTTCTTGTGGAATGGGTGGGATGGCTTGGTCCGGTGCCTCGCAGGCGGCTCCGGCGGAAAGGTCATGCGGGCGATGGCTGCTCGGCAGCCGGCCCAATAGGTCAGGCGGCCAGCGGCGTGAGCCCCGCCTCGATGCGATCTCGCAGCGGCTCGTAGCGGGCGGGCAGCTTCAACGCCTCGCCGAGATGAGCGCGGTCCTCGTCACGGGCGAAGCCGGGTTCGTTGGTCGCGATCTCGAACAAAACCCCGCCCGGCGTGCGGAAGTAGATGGCCCAGAAGTAATCGCGGTCGATGACCGGCGTGACCTGATAGCCAGTGTCCATGAGCGCCTTGCGAACCGCGAGCTGGGTTGCGCGATCATCCACGGCGAAGGCTATGTGATGGACCGAGCCGGCTCCCTGACGTGCGCCCGGCGTCTGCGGCAGGGCTTCAAGATCGATGTGGTCCGCGCCGTTGCCGGAGGGGATCACGAAGCGGGTGGTGCTGCCCTCCGTGGCCTCGCGCTCATAGCCCATGAAGCGGAGAAGTTCCTCCGTAGCCGCGATGTCATGCAGGGTCAGGCGAGCGGCCGTGAAACCCCGGATCGCCACCTCTTCAGGCACCCCGCCGCCGGTCCATGCCGTCCTTCCGTCATCGGGCACCTCGACCAGCGCGAGGCTGTCACCGTCGGGACCGCTGAAACGAAGGCGATCCGCGCCGAAAACCTGGCTCGCCGTCATGGCGGCCACGCCGCTGGCCTTGAGCCGGTCCTGCCAGAAGGACAGCGAACCCCTGGGCACGGAGAACTGGGTTTCACCGACCTCGCCGGTTCCGGGCCGCCCCCGCATCATCTGCTCGAAGGGGAAGTAGGTCATGACCGTTCCGGCGGAGCCGATACCGTCTCCGTAGTAGAGGTGGTAGATGCTTGGCTCATCGAAGTTCACGGTCTTCTTGATACGCCGAAGTCCAAGCGTGTCGGTGAAGAACCGATTGTTCTTTCCCGCATCAGACGCCATAGACGTGATGTGGTGGATACCTCTGATATCCTTGATCATGATTGTTCCCGCCGCGCTTTCGTGATGTCTTCCTTGAGACAAAACCTAACCGCGTTGCCGGGACGCGAGAATTGCAATAATCCTTGCGACTGAATTGCGCTGGATGAAACGCCGCCATGAACGACTTCAAGGCGCTCAAGACATTCCTGATGGCGGCGGAGAAGAAGAGCTTCGCCCAAGTTGCGCGCGAGCTGGACATGACGCCGGCTGCCGTCACACGCGCCATTGCGGCCCTGGAAGCGGACCTCGGCGTGCAGCTCTTCGTAAGAACGACCCGGCAGGTGTCACTGACCGCCGATGGCGCGGTGTTCGCGGCGCAGATCAAGCCGTCCATCGAGGCCCTTGAGGCTGCACGGCGCGATGTCGTGAATGCGAACAAGGCGGATCAGGGCCGGCTCCGCATCAGTGCGCCGACCTGGCTGGGCAAGACGATCCTTCCGCCGATCCTGGCGGGATTCAAGGAGCTCCACCCCAAGATGTGCTTCGAGATCTCCCTGTCGGACGGTCTCGTCAACATCCTGGACGACGAGTACGACCTCGCCATCCGGATCTCATCGCAGCCCTCCGACAAATTCACCATCTGGCGCAAGATCTGCGTCATTCCTCGCATCCTTGTCGCAGCTCCGAACAGCCGCTTCGTGGATATGAAGCATCCGGGCGAGCTCTCCCCGGACGACTGCCTTGCCTATAACGGCGACAGCCGGCGGGAGAACTGGGTTCTCTCGGATGGCGGCTCCACGGTGAACATCTCCGCCGGCCGCGCCTTCAGCGCCAACAGCGGCGAGGTTCTGGCCGACATGGCCGCGGAGGGCTTGGGCGTAACGCTGCTGCCGGGCTTCGATATCTCGAAGCATCTGCAGGCGGGCAAACTGGTGCACGTCCTCAGGAACTGGGCGCCGCCGGACCTGTGGCTGACGCTCTACTATCCGCCCTATCAAGCCCTTCCGCCGCGTGTTGCTTTGTTCTCGAAATTCTTCGAGCAGCAGCTTCCGGCGTCGTTGCACCCGCCTTACTGATCCACTGCTGGTTCTGTCCGCTTGTCAGCAATGCGCCGCGGGATGTCCTGAAAACGACCTCTATTCAGGGGCTTGAGCAGACCTTCCCCGCTCTTGCAGCATTGATCGTTGCAGCGACCGTGATATCGAGCGCGCGGGTGAGCAGCGACTGTAGTCGCTTCCGCAGGCATCTCGCACCGCGTCGGCGGTCCGCTGTTGCCGAAGCGAACTCAACCTACCGGCGGCGCCTGCCGCCATGGAACGCTTCAGATCAAAAGCCGTTCGCCACCAACAGACGGCGCCCGTCCTCCGCAACCTCGTCCCCATGGGCAAAGAGCGGGCGCCAGGCCCCGACACCTGCAGCGATGTCGGGGTGCGAGACGGTGGATGAGAATGCCTCCACGCCGACGACGCCTTCATAGCCGACAGCCTTGAGCCGCTGCAGGAGCGGCGCGAAGTCGATCGATCCCTGGCCGAGGCGCCCGCGATGGTTCTGATCGAGCTCAAAATACGCCAGATGGGGCAAGGCCGTTTCCAGCGCGCCGAGCAGGCTGTCTTCCTCGATGTTCATGTGGAAGGTGTCGAGGTGCACCTTTACGTTGTCCGCCCCGATGAGGCCGATGAGGCGCACGGCGTCGGCTGCGGTGTTGATGAGGTTGCTCTCGTAACGATTGACGACCTCTAGCGTGAGAGTGATCCCCTTCTCTCGCGCAGCCTCGGCGACCTGATGAAGTCCCTCGGCCGCCGCCATGACGTTCTCTTCGGTGGCCGCGCGCGAGGCCTTGCCGAACGCGCTGTAGAGGATGCCTCCCATCCTCGTCGCGCCCATGTCGCGCGCCAACGAGAGAGCCGCAATGTGACGTTCGACGCCCCGCTTCCGAATGTCCGGATCGGTGCTGGAGATGTCGTTGCCGGCCTGCAGCGGCGACGTCGTCACCGGCTTGATGCCGTTGGCCCGGCACAGGGCAGCGATGGCTTCCGGCTCGATGACCTCGTGGTCGCGCAGCGGGATGGCGAGAAGGTCGTATTCATGCGCTGCGGCGCGTTCGGCGGCGAGCTTTCCGCCCTCCGTGCTCCAGCGCGGAATCCAGGTGTAGGAGTGAATGGCACGCTGGGTCACGGTGTCTCCGCGGGAGGTCGCGGGGGGACGTGCCCCCCGCTTCCAGCCCTCAATTGAACAGCAGGTTCGGCAGGAAGAGCACGGCTCCCGGCACGAAGATCAGGAACAGGGCGACAACCCCGATCGCGATCATCAGCGGGATCGATTCCCGGGTGTAGGTGCCGATCGGCACCTTGAGGATGGAGCACACGGTGTACATCGCGGCTCCCACGGGCGGCGTGAAGTTGCCGATCGTCGCTGCAACGATGAAGACGATGCCGAAGTGAACGGGATCACCACCCAGGCTGCGGACCAGCGGCAGAAAGATCGGCGTCATCATGATGATCAGCACAGTGGCATCGATGAAGCACCCGGCGACGATGACCAGCAGCACGATGATGACCATCACCGCCGACACATTGCTCGTGACGCCTGTGATGCTGCCCGAGATGACTTCCGGAATGCGCTCGAAAACGATGCCGTAACTGAAGATCGCGGACAGCGTGATGAGGAACATCACCGAACCCACGTCCCCGAGGCTGACCTCCAGAGCATGCAGGAAACCCCGGCCGTTCATCTTACGGTAGATCAGGAACCCGATGAACAGCGCGTAGACCACGGCGAAGGCGCCGATCTCCGACGGCGTGAAGATGCCCATGCGCAGCCCGGCCAGCAGGAATACGGGGAAGAGCAAGGCCCAGATGCCGCCACGGAAGGCGGTGCCGTACTCGGCCAGCGTCGGCCGGGTTGTCCGCTGGGGCGGGTAACCCCGCTTCTTCGCCGTCAGCCAGATGGCGAAGCTGAGGCCGACCCACAGCAGGATTGCCGGAAAGAAGCCGGCCGCAAAAAGGCGGCCGATAGACACCTGGCCGATGGTGCCGAACAGGATCATGCCAATGCCGGGCGGGACAATGGGGGTGAGGATCGACCCGAAGGAGATGACGCCGGCTGTAAAGCCGGGCGACATGCCCCGTCGGACCATCTCGTCGCCCAGCACGCGGGACTGCATGGCGGCGTCTGCGATGGCCGACCCGGACACACCGCCCATCAGCCCTGAAAGCAGGACCGAGACCTGCGCCAGCCCGCCTTTCATGCGGCCGGTGATGACCGATGCGAGATCCAGCAACCGCTCCGTGATGCCGGAGCGATTCATGAAGTTGCCGGCCATGATGAACAGCGGAACGGCAAGCAACGCAAAGTTCTGCGTCTGCGAGACGGTGATCTGGAACGGGATCGTGAAAGGAAGATCCGGGTTCTGCAGGAAGAAGGTAAGGCCTGCGATGCCGATCGCGAATGCCACGGGCATGCCCAGGGCCATGAAGACGAAGAAGACGATGGCGACGATTACCATGCCGACGGCACTCCTTCTTCAGCCGTGTGCACTACACGATGATCCTGCATTGCCGTCCGGATCTTCAGGACAGTGGTGATCAGCATCAGCGCGGCGCCAACGGGCAGGCTTGCCGTGACCCAGGAATAGCTGACGCCGGTGATGCCCTGGAAGCTGCGGGAGCGGCTGATCCAGGCCAGCCAGCCACCTGCGTAGATCGCGTAGCAGAGGAAGCACGCGATGACGAAGAGGTTGAAGTAGACGATTGCGCGCCGGACGGAGGGAGGAAACAGATCGACGATCAGGTCGAGCGACATCAGCGTGTTGTTCCGCCACGCGATATCTGCGCACAGGAAGCACGCCCAAGCGAAGCAGCCTGTGGCGACCTCGCCGGTCCAGTTGAGCGGATAGTGCATCATCCGCGCAACGCCGCCGCCGAAGATCACGGCAACCATGATCAGGAGGAACGTGCCGGCAAGCACAGCCTCAGCCCCGATCATGTATCGATAGAACGTTTTCATAGGTTTCCTCCCTCCGCAGAGGTTAGCGGCCCAGTTCCTTGTAGACCTGATCGCGAGCAGCCTTGAGGTTCAGCTTCTCGTAGGCCTTCTCACCTGCGGCCTTGAAGGCGGCGAGATCCACGTCGCTGACAATCGTCATGCCGCGCGACTTCAGCTTCTCGCGGTCGGTCTTGCCAGCTTCCTCCATGGCGGCGGACGCTTCGCGCCCGGCGGTCCTGCACTCCTCGACAAGCGCCGTCTGGTACTCGGCGGGCAGCTTGTTGAACCAGGCGGAACTGACGACCTCGAAGTTGATCAGCGTGATGTGACCGGTCTCGTTGGCGTATTTCAGAACCTCGTTGAGGTTGCCGGCCGTGATGTTGGGATAGACGAGTTCCGCCCCGTCGATCGCCTGCTGCTGCAGGCCGGGATAGATCTCGCCGAAGCTCATCGCCGTAGGAGAGGCGCCGAGCGCGCGGATGGACTCCTGCCAGATGGGCGCCGGCGGCGTGCGGATGCGCAGCGATGACAGGTCTTCCGGCTTGCGGACCGGCTTGTTGGTGTAGAAGTTGCGCTTGCCCTGCACCCAGTCCGAGCACACCACCTTGATGCCCTGCTTGGTGGCGAGCTCATCTTCCCACTTCTTGATGGTCTCCAGATCGCCGAGCTTGAAGGCCTCTTCCTTGCTCTCGACGAAGTAGGGGCCGTTCACCACCGCCAGCTGGGGCACGTAGTTGCCGAGCCGCGCCGCGTCCGTGTTCTGGCCGATCGCCGCGCCCTGCCGGATCTGCTCGATGATGTCTTCTTCGACGCCGAGCTGCGCGCTGTGGAACACCTCCATCTTCAGGCCGCCCTTGGTGCGCGCCTCCACGGCCTTTGCCCATTTGGTAAAGCCGATGGCGTTCGGCTCCGTCGGGCTGTGGACGTGGTTGAAGCGCAGCGTGAACTTCTCCTGCGCGAGGCTCGGGGCCGCAGCGAGGGCGCAGAGTGCCGTCGCTCCGCACAGGGCGGCAATCCAGCTGTTGAACTTGGTCATGGTGTTCTCTCCCTTTCAGCAAATCTTCTGTTTGCGTGTTGAACAAAGACCTCGAAGATCAAAGCGTCCGGCTGTTCTCCTCGAAGGGCAGGGCAACTCCGTAGGTGCCGGAGAATTCGCGGAACGCTGCTTCGGTGGCGGGGTCGATGGGTGCGCCCTCGCGATCGCGAACGTCCGCCACCTCCCACTCCCGGTCTCCGGGGGCCAGCACACGGGCGCCCGGACGGGCCGGCGAGGCTCTCAGGGTCTCGACATAGCGCGTCATGAGACCTGAGAATTCGTGCCTCTCGACGATGGCGTCCGGCCGGATCGCCATCACGAAGGCGCCCATGCGGCGGGGTGTGGACTTGTCCTCGCCGTTCATCGGCAGGATGTCGAAGTCGAGAGCCATTCCCGGCAGCACCGCGCACAGGATGGAGACGAGACCCGCAAGACCCGCGCCCTTGAAGCCCACCTCGTTGCCGAGCGGCGCGAGCATGTCGACATCTTCGGCGTCGAACGTGTCACGGCCTTCCTGATCGGAGGCCATGCCTTCCGGCACCGGGTGCTTCAGGCTCTTGTAGAGCTGGACGCGGTTGTACGTGATCGCGCTTGTCGCCATGTCGAGAAGCCAGGGACGGCTCCCCTCGACAGGCACCGCGCAGGCGATGGGGTTGGTGCCATGGAAACGCTGCGCACCGTCGTGGAGCCGCATGAAACTGTCGGAATGACAGAGGGAGAGGCCGATAAAGCCGCGCTGCGCCGCCTCGTAGGCGAAGGCTCCGGCGGCACCGAAATGGGAGCTGTTGCGGATCGCAACCGCGCCGATCCCCAGCGTCTCCGCAAGCTCGATAGCGCGGCCCATCCCGACATAGGCGCCGAGCGCGCCATGTCCGTGATCGAGGTCGAGAGCGGCGATCGCCCCGAATTTGGAGGAGAAGCTCAAGCGGGGTGTCTTGTTGACCCGCCCGCCCTCGAGCACCGAGACGTAATGCGCGAGCAGGCGCACGCCGTGGCTGTCGACGCCCAGCCGCGTACCATGCATCATCGCCCGCGTGACGGCATCGCATGTAGGCGCGTCGGCGCCCACCGCCGCGAGAACGTCCCGGCAGAACCGGTCCAGCCTGTCCAGGGAGACGATCTGAGGGGCCGGAGATGGCGTGCCTTCGCTCACAGGGTCTGCCCTCCGTCGATGACGAGGATCGTGCCCGTCATGAAGCTCGATTCATCGCTGGCGAGGTAAACCGCGGCCTTCGCCATCTCGTCCGGCGTGCCGAGGCGCCCCATGGCCTGACGCGCGATGAAGGCCTGGCGCGTCGCCTCCGGGTCTGCGGTTGCGGAAATCCGCTCGTCCAGCGAGGGCGATTGCGTGGTGCCCGGACACAGGGCGTTGCACCGGATGCCTTCCCCGATGAAGTCCCGGGCCACGGCCTTGGTGAGGCCAATCAACGCGGCCTTGCTGGTGCCGTAGGCCGCGCGGTTTGCGACACCCGAGATCGAGGAGGCAACCGAGGCGATGTTGACGATCGAGCCCCGCCGGCGCGCGATCATTCCGGGAAGCACCGCCTGCAGCAGGTGGTAACAGGCCGTGACGTTCTGGTCGAAGCTGCGCTGCCAGTCCTGCGGCGTGCAGTCGAGTATGGTGCCGTTGTGCACCCAGGCCGCGCAGTTCACGAGGATGTCGATCTCGCCGCCGGCGGACACCACGTCCATCACCTGCTGCCGGTCCGTCACGTCGAGTTCCGTCGGGGAGATGCGCGGTGAAATCGCCGGCAGGTCTGCCATCTTCGCGCCCGTCCGGCTGGCGGCGATGACCTCGGCTCCCTCGGCCGCAAAGGCGAGCGCGATGGCCCGGCCGATCCCCTGCCCCGCCCCAGTCACGAGGGCCCGCTTTCCCTGCAACCGCTCAGTCATGCCCTGTTCTCCGTTTCGCATCAGACACCCGCATAGGCCATGAAGCCGCCATCCACCGGCACCGTGATCCCGGTGACGAAGCCGGAGCGCTGCTCATCCACCAGCCACAGCAGCGTTCCCAGCAGGTCCTCCGGGGTGCCAAGCCGGCGCATCGGCGTGCGGCTCAGGACTTTCTCTGCGCGCGGCGTGAAGGAGCCATCAGGCTGGGTCAGCAGCGCCCGGTTCTGCTCGGTGAGGAAGAAGCCCGGCGCGATGGCGTTGACCCGGATGCCGACATCCGCGAGATGCACCGCGAGCCACTTCGTGATGCTGTCGACGCCTGCCTTTCCGGCGGAGTAGGCCGGCACCTTGGTGATGGGCACCTGCGCCGCCATCGACGAGATGTTGATGACGCTTGCACCGGGACGGTCGATCATGCCGCGCGCAAAGACCTGCGTCGGCAGCCATGTCCCCAGCAGGTTGAGATCGAGCACATGGCCGAACCCTTCCGAAGTGATGTCGAAGAAGGTCTGCACCGTCTCGTCGTCGAGGTCGGACGCCTTCAGCACCTCCGTACCCGTGTTGCCCTTGGGATGCCCGCCGCCCGCGCCGTTGATCAGAATGTCCGCCGGGCCGAACGCGTCTCCCACCTCGATGTGCAACCGGGCGAGCGCCGCCGGATCGAGAACGTCGCAGGAAAACGCGCGCGCCGTGCCGCCGCTGGACGCGATGGCACGCACCACATCGTCGCTCTTCTCCAGCGAGCGTCCGACCACCGCCACCTTGACCCCGTGGCGTGCGAGTTCCACGGCCATGGCGCCGCACAGGACGCCGCTGCCGCCCGTCACCACCGCAACGCGACCGGCGAGCTGTGCCTGCAGGGCGAAGGCCGGGGGCTGCTGGCGTGCGTCCGTCACAGGCAGCCTTTCAGGAAGCGCTGCGCCTGGCGCGCCGCAGTGTCGGGGTCGGGCAATCCCAGGCACTCGACCGAGAGGACACCGGTGTAGCCGGCGTCTTTCAGAGCGGAGATGGTTCCTCCAAAATCGTAGTGCGCGGTGCCGGGTGCTCGCCGGTTGCTGTCGGCGACATGGACGTGGCCGATGCGCGACCCTGCCGCAGCGATGTTCGCCGCGATCCGGTCCTCCTCGACATTCATGTGAAAGGTGTCGATGTGGAGCTTCAGCCGATCGGAGCCGAAGCCCTCGATGAACGTTGTGGTTTCCGCGAGGGTGTTGAAGATGTCGCTCTCGTAGCGATTGACCGCCTCCAGCACGAGCGTGACCCCGGCCCTCTCGGCGCGGGCGATGAGGTGGCGCAACGCCTCCGTAAGACGCTGGAGGTAGAGGGTGCGCTCCCCGACATCGCGCACCTGCCCCTTGATCAGACCGATGATGACCACGCAGTCCAGCCGCGCAGCGAGATCGATGAAGTGCTCGAGCCGATGGAGCGCCGTCGCACGCTTGGGCTCCTCGGGATGAACGAGGGTCACGCCGTCGCGCAGGAAGGCAAGGCCCGTCCCTATCGAGGACACGCGGATGCCGGCGTCACGGCAGCCCTCGAGGATAGCCTCCGCGTCGACTTCGGCGGGGTCCGCGATGTGGAGTTCGATAGCGTCGAAGCCGAGCTCGGCCGCGTGGGGAATGGACTGGGCGAAGGGCCCGCGCAGCACGAAGGGCGCGCCAGGCGCCGCCTCTTCCACTGCCGTGATCGCCAAAGACAAACTCATTGAGCGGCCTCCCAACCGATTCCTGCGCTCTGCGCGGCGCTTCTCTTGTTCCGTTGCCGCCTTTGGCGGTGTTTCGGCTCGCTAGACGAAGATCTCCCTATGTCGGGCGAAGATTTCCTCGCGGAATTCTTCGAGCATCTTCAAGTGCAGACGCAGCTCCTCTGTGGTGCGCTCCACATCGTTCTTGCGGATCGCGTCGAGGATCTTCCAGTGACCGTCGATCGCTTCCTGTTCGTGATGGGCTTCCTGCAGTTCGAGGTAGCGCACCCGGTTGAGATGGGCGCGCACGTCGTGGATGAACGACAGGAGGATGGCGTTTCCCGCCAGATCGAGAATGACGTTGTGAAAGGCGACGTCGAGCTGGGTGAACGCGAGATAATCCCTGCTGACGACGGTTCCTTCCTGCTGGCGCAGGATGTCGAGGATCTTGCGTTCCGCTTCCTGGTAGACGGGATCCGCGGCGTTCCAGGCTTTCGCCACTTCGCCGAACGCGCTGATCTCCAGGCTTTCCCGCACGAACTGCGCCTGTTTCACCTTTGCGATCGACAGCTCCGCCACGAGGGCGCCGCGCTGCGGCAGGATCTGGAGCAGATCCTCGTGCGACAATTGCAGAAAGGCCTGGTGCACAGGCGTGCGGCTGACGCCCAGCTCCTCGGCAACGGCGACTTCCGAGATCAGGCTGCCCGGCCGGTAGACAAGCGTCACGATGCGCTTGCGCAGCTCGTCATAGACGAGGGTGTCGAGCGTCGTGCGCGGCACCAGCAGCGGTGTCACCTTGCCGCCGGGACGCCGCTTAGGCATCTGGCTTGCGACGGAATTCATTTGCTGCCTCCCATGAAGGCCGCGCGGGCGCGTTCGCCTGTCAGCTCGTGCGGCTTCAGGGCGGCCTTGTTCAGCACGATCCCGTGGCCCGGGCGGTCGGGCGGCACGCCGATGCCGTTCACGACGGCGATAGGCTCTTCCAGGAGGCCGAGTTCGGTCAGGCTGCCGCCGATGACGTTTTCCAGCATGAAGGCATTGGGAACGCCGCACAGGAGATGCAGCGACAACTCCATCATGAAGTGCGGCGCGACAGGGCGGCCGAACGCCTGCGCCAGATGGGCGATCTTGAGCCATTCGGTGATGCCGCCGACGAAGGCGACGTCCGCCTGAACGATGTCGACGGCATCCGCGCGCAGATACTCCAGCACCTGATGGCGGCTGTAGAGGCTCTCTCCCAAAGCGATGGGCGTGCGGATGGCGCGGCGCAGGGCGGCGTGCCCGGGCACGTCGTTGTAGAGCAAAGGCTCCTCGATCCAGCCAAGGTTGAACGCGTCGAGCTGCGGGGCTTTCACGATCGCCTCCGACGCGCTCCATTTCTGGTTGAGGTCGACGAACAGCCGGCCCGAGGGGCCGAGCGCCTCCCGCACCCGCGCCACTCGCTCCAGATCCTCGGCGAAATCCTCTTTGCCGACCTTGATCTTGACCGCGCCGTAACCGCGATCCCGATAATCCGCGATGCGCGCGACGAGATCCTCGACCCGGTCCTCGGCGCTCAGATTGATCTCGCTGATGTAGGCCGGGATGCTGTCGCGGGCGCCGCCGAGCAGCTTATGGAGCGGCTGGCCGGTGCTCTTGCCGATGAGGTCCCACACCGCGATGTCGAACGCCGCGATGGCCATGGAATTGAGCCCAAGGCCAAGGCGGCGCGACTGGCGGTTGAGCCGCTCCCAGATCCGCTCGTAGTCGCGGGCATCCATGCCGAGCACAAGATTGGCGAGATAATCCCGCGCGAGGCTCAGCATGGCCGTGCCGCCGATGTCGACGGTGTAGCTCAGCCCCATGCCCCGCAGGCCGCTTCGTGTCTGCAGTTCGACCACGAGGAATTCGAGCCTTCCGACGCGGTTCGTCGCGTCTTCCCACGGCGAAGCCGGCGGGAGACTGTAGGCCTGAACATCAACGTGCGTGATCTGCATGAGCGGCTTTCGTGACCGGCGCAGCCAAGCTTGCACACTTGCATGCAAGCTGCAAGCGAGGTCGGCCCTCCACGGGGAGACATTCCAGAAGCGATGCTGTCTGACCCCTGCCGACGCGTGCGCGGCCTACATCACCGCGCCGATTTGCCAGGGCACGAATTCGTTGCGGCCATAGCCCAGCAGTTCCGATTTCGTCCGCTCGCCGGATGCCACCGCCAGCACGGCCTCGAAGATCTCACGGCCCTTATCCTCAAGGCTGACGCCTTCGATGATGTCCCCGCAATTGAGATCCATGTCGTCGGTCATGCGGGCATAGAGTTCGCTGTTGGTGGCGAGCTTGATCGTCGGCACCGGCTTGCCTCCATAGGCGGAGCCGCGGCCGGTTGTGAAACACAGGATGTTGGCGCCGCCGGCAACCTGCCCGGTGGCCGCCACCGGGTCATACCCCGGCGTGTCCATGTAGACGAAGCCCTTGCGGTCGATGCGCTCGGCATAGCGGTATACGCCGCGCAACGTGGAATTGCCGCCCTTGGCGACGGCGCCGAGCGACTTCTCCAGAATGGTCGTCAGCCCGCCAGCTTTGTTGCCGGGCGACGGATTGTTGTTCATCTCCCCGCCGTTGCGCTGCGTGTATTCTTCCCACCAGTGGATAAGATCGACGATCTTCTGGCCCACTTCCGCGCTCTCGGCGCGGCGGGTCAGCAGGTGTTCGGCGCCGTAGATTTCCGGCGTTTCCGACAGGATTGCGGTGCCGCCCTGCCGCACCAGCATGTCGGCCGCGATGCCGAGAGCCGGATTGGCGGTGAGGCCGGAATAGCCGTCTGACCCGCCGCATTGCAGGGCAAGGGTCAACTCGCGGGCTGGCAGGGGTTCACGGATCGACCGCGCGGCGAAGGGGAGCATCCCCCTGATGCGCGCCACACCCGCCTCGACGGCTTTCCGCGTTCCGCCGATCTCCTGGATCGTCAGCGACTGGAAATGATCGCCCTCGGCGATCTTGTAGGTGTCCTTCATGCGCGGGATCTGGAACACCTCGCAGCCGAGACCAACCAGAAGTGTGGCTGCGAAATTGGGATGGCTGGCATAGCCCCATTGCGTGCGCGACAGCACGTCGAAGGCCTCGCCCCGCCCGGCCATGCCGCAGCCCTGGCTGTGGGGCAGCGGCACGATGCCGTCGATGCCGGGATAATCGGAGAGGATACCCGAGCGCGTGATCTCGTCGGCGATGTAGTCGACGACCGTTGCGGAGCAATTCACCGAGGACAGAATGCCAATATAGTTCCGGGTGCCGGTGCGGCCATCGGCCCGCCGGAACCCCTTGAAGAAGGCGGGCACCTCGCCCTGCCGCAACTCCTCCACCGGTCCGGCTTCGGCCGCAAAGGCATAGTCGCGCTGGAAGTCGTCTCCCATCGTCACGTTCTTCTCATGCACCCATTCACCGGGGCGAATGTCCTCCGCGGCAAAGCCGATGGTCTGGCCGAACTTGAGTATCGGTTCACCCCGGAAAATGGCGCGACTGGCAACCTTGTGGCTGCGGGGCACCCGCGCCAGCGCGACCACGCCGGACTCCACAGCTGTGCCGGCAGGCAGGTCCGCGATCGCCACCACCACATTATCCTGCGGGTTGAGGCGCAGCGTCTTCTTCACCGTCATGTCAGACCTCCAGGATCGCGTCGATCACGCCGGCATCCGGTTGTGGCCAATCAAAGAACGACCTGATGCCAGTCATCGTGGCGGCCGCGCGAGGTCCTAAGGCTGCGCATTCCGGCTGAGGGAGCAGGCGACCGGGCGTGTCGCAGACCACGGCCTTCATGGGGTGTTCTCTCCGGGTCCGCATCAAGGTCACCTCAGTCCGAACTCCGCATGTGCGAGGGCGCGCTCGATGCCCCTGAGTTCCGCAAGCCCCTTCAGCCGGCCAATGGCGGGATAGCCGGGCTGGGCACCGCGCGTCATGTCGTCGAGTATTTCCTGACCGTGATCCGGCCGCATGGGGATGCGGTGATCCTCCCTGCCCTCCGACCGGCGCCGCTTTTCCTCCGCCAGGAGAGCCGCGATGACGGCCACCATGTCGGTGCCGCCCTCCAGATGCTCGTCCTCGAAGAAGGAGCATGGCACGCCCTCTTCGTCACGGGTGACGTTGCGCAGGTGCACGAAGTGGATCCGTGATGCGAAGCGGGCTGCAATCGCAGGCAGATCGTTGTCCGCGCGTGCGCCAAGTGACCCCGTGCACAAGGTGACGCCGTTTGCGGGGCGGTCGACGGCCTCCAGCATATAGGAATAGTCGGCTTCCGTGGAAAGGATGCGCGGCAGGCCGAGCAGCGGCCACGGCGGATCGTCTGGATGCGCGCAGATATTGATGCCGACCTCTTCGGCAACGGGGACGACCTCGCTGAGGAAGTCGATGAGGTGAGCCTGCAGCCTGCCGCGGTCGACGCCCTGATAGGAGCGCAGCTTGTCCAGCAATTGCTGCAGCGTGTAGCCGTCCGCCGAGCCGGGCAGACCGGCGCCGATGTTGCGGCCGAGCGCGGAAATCCGCCCATCCGGCATCTCCGCAAAGCGCCGGGCCGCAGCCTCCACCAGCCGTTCCGGGTAATCCCGGACGGCATCTGGTCGCGCCAGAATGTGGATGTCGAAGGCGATGAAGTCGGTGAGGTCGAAGCGCATCGCGCGCGCACCGTGGCGGGTTTCCCAGCGCAGGTCCGTGCGCGTCCAGTCCAGCACGGGCATGAAATTGTAGCACACCGTGCGAATGCCGCTGGCCGAGAGGCGCCGTAGCGTCTCCTGCCAGTTGGCAATATGCGTGCGCCAATCCCCGCTCTGGGTCTTGATCTCTTCCGAGACGGGCACGCTTTCCACCACGTCCCACACCAGACCGCCGGTCCTGATCTCATCATGGCGCCGGAGGATTTCACCGGTCGGCCACACGGCGCCGGTCGGGATGTGGTGCAGCGCGCTGACAATGCCCTCCGCGCCGGCCTGCGCTGCGTCCCGGACCATTACCTTGTCGACCGGCCCGAACCATCGCCACGTATGTCTCATCCCATGTCCTTCAGTTGTTCGTCCTGCGAGCCGGGTCGATCTGCACCCTTCAGGCGCCGGACCGGTCCTTAGCCTGTTCGAAGTTTTCCAGCGCGCCACTGAACGGGAAGAGGCGCGACTCTCGCACTCCGCACGCCGAGATCGTTCTCCAGAGCGCTGAGGGCGCTTGCCCTCTCGATATACTAATATATGAGTAACTGAAGATATAGATGGAGTGATGGCTTGGCCGTGCAGTTCGATGGCTTGGAGCGTGTGGATCTCCGCGCGGTGCCAATCTCGGCGCGGGTCCACGAGGTCCTGCGAAAGGCGATCACCAACGTTGAACTTCTGCCGGGCGCTCCCGTATCCGAGAAAGAGCTGTGCGAGCGCTACGGCGTGAGCCGCACGCCTGTCCGCGAGGCGCTCCTGCGGCTGGCGGACGAGCGGCTGGTGGACATCTTCCCCCAGCGCGGCACCTTCGTTTCACGAATACGGCTGGACAGCGTGCAAGACGGCATGGTGATCCGGCAGGCCCTCGAACGCGCCTCGGTGCGCAGGGCCAGCTCGCGAGCGACGCCGGCGGACATCGCCGGATTGCGCATCTCTTTGGCACGCCAGCGAGCCAGCAATCTCGCCGCCGACTTCGCGGTTTTCCACGCCGAGGACGAGGGCTTTCACCAGAGGATCGCGGACCTTTCGGGCCATCCCAGCCTGTGGCGTGTGGTGCGGCAGGAGAAGGTGCAGATCGACCGTTGCCGCGTCCTCCATCTGCCGCTGTCGAGCCGGCGCGAGGATGTCATCGCCGAGCACGCCGCCATCGTGGATGCGCTGGAGCGTAACGACCCCGACGCCGCCGAGCACGCCATGCACGCCCATCTCGCCGGCGTGCTGCCCGGCATCGACGAGCTTCTCGAGCTCCACCCCGATTACTTCGACTCCCTTCCGAACCGCACCTGAGAGAGCGCCGCGTGCTGCACCCGGACCGCCTGTTCCCATCCGATCCGACGACACGGGCTATAGCCCGCCGGCTCTACGACGGCGTCGCCGGCCTGCCGATCGTGTCGCCGCACGGCCACACCGACCCGCGCTGGTACGCGGAGAACGAGCCCTTCGCCGATCCCGCCGCGCTGTTCGTGGTTCCCGACCACTACATCTTCCGCATGCTCTACAGTCAGGGCGTGGCGCTGGAAGACCTCGGCGTTCCCGCCCGCCCGGGCAGCGGCATCCGCGTCGAGACCGACCCGCGCGCGATCTGGCGCCGCTTCGCCGAAAACTGGCACCTGTTCCGCGGCACCCCGACCCGGCTGTGGCTGGAGCACGCCTTCGAAACCTTGTTCGGCCTCGGCGCGCCGCTCTCCGCCAAGACCGCCGACCTCTACTACGACACCATCGCGGAGGCCCTGCCGCGCCCCGAGTTCCGGCCGCGCGCGCTGTTCGAGCGTTTCAACATCGAGGCGATCGCCACCACCGAGAGCCCGCTCGACGACCTGCGCTGGCACCGCATGATCCGCGAATCCGGCTGGAGCGGCCGCGTCGTCACCGCCTACCGCCCCGATCCGGTGGTCGATCCCGACTACCCGGGCTTCCGCGCCAACCTCGAGCAGTTCGGCGATCTCACCGGCGAGGATGCCTTGAGCTGGACCGGCTATCTCGCCGCACACCGCATCCGCCGCGCCTACGTCAAGAGCTTCGGCGCAACCTCGACCGACCATGGCCACCCCAGCGCGACGACAGCCGACCTCGACCCAGCCGAGGCCGAGGCGCTGTTCCGCCGCGTCAGCAGCGGCAATGCCGCGCCCGGGGATGCGGAGCTGTTCCGCGGCCAGATGCTGACCGAGATGGCGGCCATGAGCCTGGAGGACGGACTGGTGATGCAGATCCACCCCGGCGCGGTGCGCAACCACAATCCCGGCGTCTTCGAGCGCTTCGGCCTCGACAAGGGTGCCGACATCCCCTCGCGCACCGATTACGTGCGGGCACTGAAGCCGCTGCTCGACCGCTTCGGCAACGAGCGCGACCTCACGATCATCCTCTTCACGCTCGACGAGACCGCCTACTCGCGAGAACTGGCCCCGCTGGCGGGGCATTACCCCGCACTGCGGCTTGGCCCCGCCTGGTGGTTCTTCGACGCCCCCGGCGGCATGCGCCGCTTCCGCGACCTGACGACGGAGACGGCGGGCTTCTACAACACCGTCGGCTTCAACGACGACACCCGCGCCTTCCCCTCCATCCCGGCCCGTCACGACGTGTCCCGCCGCGTCGATTGCGGCTTCCTCGCCGAACTGGTCGCCACCCACCGCCTCGGCGAGGACGAAGCCCACGAGACGGCTCACGACCTCGCCTACCGCCTCGCCAAGAAGGCCTATCGCCTATGACCGCCCACCTCTCCCGCCAGACCCTCCCGAACCTGCCGCCGGATGTGCAGCAGCCGGGCTACGACATCGCCGCCCAGAAGATCGGCATCGTCCATCTGGGCATCGGCGCCTTCCACCGCGCCCACCAGGCCGTCTATGTCGATGACCGCATGGCGGCCGGCGAACGCGACTGGGCGATCCTCGGCGTCAGCCTGCGCTCGCCGGACACGCGCGACGCGCTGGAGCCGCAGGACGGGCTCTACACCGTGCTGGTGCGCGGGGGCGAGGGCGTGCAGCCGCGCGTCATCGGCTCGGTGCAGGGCGTGCTGGTGGCGCCAGAGGATCCCGAGGCGGTGCTGCGCGCCATGGTCGATCCCGCCGTCCGCATCGTCTCGCTCACGGTGACGGAGAAGGGCTATTGCCACGATCCCGCGACGGGCACGCTGCGCGAGAACCATCCCGACATCGTCCACGATCTCGAGGTGCCGCTGACGCCTCGCAGCGCGCCCGGACTGCTGGTGGAGGCGCTGCGCCGCCGCCGCGCCAACGGCACCGTGCCGTTTACCGTGCTGTGCTGCGACAACCTTCCGAGCAATGGCCGCACCGTGCGCCGCGTCGTCGTGCGCCTCGCCGAACTGCTGGATGCCGATCTCGCGGCCCACATCGCGGCCGACGTCGCGTTCCCCGCCACCATGGTGGACCGCATCGTGCCCGCCACCACGGCCGCAGATCGCGACTTCATCACCGAACGCCTCGGCGTGGACGACGCCTGGCCGGTATCGACAGAGCCGTTCAGCCAGTGGGTCATCGAGGACAGCTTCCCGACCGGCCGCCCGCGTTTCGAACTGGCCGGCGCCGAACTCGTCACCGAGGTCGAGCCCTACGAGGCCATGAAGCTGCGCCTCCTCAACGGTTCGCATTCAACCCTGGCCTATCTCGGCTATCTCGCCGGTCATGAGACCATTGCCGACACCATGGCCGATCCGGCCTTTGCGCGGCTGGTGCGCGGCCTCATGGACGAGGAGGTCACGCCCACCCTGCAGGTTCCGCCGGGCGCCGATCTCGCGGGCTACAAGGCCTCGCTGATCGCCCGGTTCGAGAACACCGCTCTGCGCCACCGCACGTGGCAGATCGCCATGGACGGTTCGCAGAAGCTGCCCCAGCGCCTGCTCGGCACGGCGCGGGAGCGGCTGGCGGCGGGCGGCTCCATTGCCCGCATCGCGCTCGGTGTCGCGGCCTGGATGCGCTACGTCACCGGCGTGGACGAGAACGGCGCCGGGATCGACGTGCGCGACCCGCTCGGTGAGCGGCTTCGCGCGATTGCGGACGCCGCCGGCCCGGACGCCGCGCGCCTCGCCCCCGCGCTGCTCGGCGTCCGCGAGATCTTCGGCGAGGACCTGCCGAACGAGCCGCGCTTCACCCGTCCGGTCGAGGAAGCCCTGGCCTCCCTGTTCGCGCGCGGGTCTGCCGCCACGGTCGAGGCGGTCGCCTCCGGGACCGGCGCATGAAGCGCCTCGACATCCTGTGCATCGGCGAGCCCCTGATGGAGTTCGCCGAGGTGAAGCGCGCGGGCGAGCGGCTGATGCTGCCGGGCTTCGGAGGCGATGTGATGAACGTCGCGGTGGCCGCTGCGCGTCAGGGCGGGCGGGTCGCGGCCTTCACCGCGCTCGGCGACGACACCTTCGGGCGCGAGTTCCTCGACCTTTGGGATCGCGAGGGCATCGACCGCTCCAGCGTCATCACCCGCGAGAACGGCCGCACCGGGGTCTACTTCATCACCTACGGCCCTGAGGGCCACGAGTTCACCTATGCCCGCGCCGGCTCTGCCGCGAGCCTGATGACCCCAGACGAACTGCCGCGCGATTTGCTGGAGAGCACCCGCGTCCTCCACGTCTCCGGCATCAGCCAGGCCATCAGCGCCGATGCGGCAGATGCCGTGTCCTCCGCCATCCAGCAGGCCAAGGCCGCCGGGGCGCTGGTCTCCTACGACACCAACCTTCGCCTTCGCCTCTGGCCGCTGGAGCGCGCCCGGACCGTGATCCACGCAGCCATTACCAACGCCGACATCGCCCGCCCCGGCCTCGATGACGCGCGCCAGCTCACCGGCCTCGATACCCCCGACGAGATCGTGGACTTCTATCTCAAGCTTGGCCCCCGCATCGTGGCGCTGACGCTCGGCAGCGAAGGCTGCCTCGTCGCAACCCGCGAGGAACGCCGCATCGTGCCCGGCATCCGCGTCGAGGCCGTCGACGCCTCGGGCGCGGGCGACACCTTTGGCGGCGCGTTCCTCGCCGAATACCTCCGCTCCGGCGATCCCTTCACCGCCGCGCGCCATGCCAATGTCGCCGCCGCCCTTCAGACGCGCGGCCACGGCGCCGTCGCCCCCATGCCCACGCGCGCCGAGGTGGATGCCGTCCTCGCCCCGCCCTCTTCCGGAACCCCGTCATGATCGACCACAACCAGTCCCTGCGCGACCTCCTCGCCCGCGCACCGGTCATCCCGGTGCTGACGTTCGAAACGCCGGAGGAGGCCATCGCCATCAGCGGCGCGCTGATCGACGGTGGGCTCGACGTGCTGGAGGTGACGTTGCGCACGCCGCGCGCGCTGGAGGTCATCGCAGCCCTGGCCTCTGAATTCCCCGATGCCTGGGTAGGCGCCGGCACCGTGCTGGCGATCGAGCAGGCCCGTGCGGCACAGGAGGCCGGGGCACGCTTCCTCGTGTCGCCCGGCAGCACCGAGACGCTGCTGCGCGAGGGCGCCGATTTCCCGCTGCCCTGGCTGCACGCCGCCGTCACCGCGTCGGAGGTCATGCGCCTGCGCGAGCATGGCCGCCGCGTGCTGAAGTTCTTCCCGGCCGAGCAGGCCGGCGGCGCGGCGGTGCTGAAGGCGTGGGCGCCGGTGCTGCAGGACGTGATGTTCTGCCCCACGGGCGGCGTCGATGCCGCCAAGGCCCCGGCCTACCTGGCCTTGCCGAACGTCGGTGCGGTGGGCGGTTCGTGGATCGTGCCGGCGGATGCGGTCAAGGCGCGCGATCTCGCCCGCATCACCGATCTGGC
Organism: Terrihabitans rhizophilus; assembly: GCF_033898525.1. Taxonomy (NCBI): domain Bacteria; kingdom Pseudomonadati; phylum Pseudomonadota; class Alphaproteobacteria; order Hyphomicrobiales; genus Terrihabitans; species Terrihabitans rhizophilus. Next base: position 179,766 of record NZ_JAXAFJ010000004.1, read on the forward strand.
GCGTGCGGCGAAGGCGCTGCGCCCCTGATCGATGCCCGTGCTGCCCTAGTCAAACAGATCGGGGTAGTCGGTCTCCAGCTGCGGCAGCGCGCGCAGGATTTCCATGAGGTGCGCGCGCATAGCGGCGGCAGCATCGTCCTCGTCGCGGCGGTCGATGGCGCTCATGATGGCGCGGTGCTGCTCGATCAGCGGCAGCATGGCGTCCGGACCGGGCAGGGTCAGCTGGCACACGCGGTCCATGTGCGCCTTCATGTCCCGCGCCATCGTCCACGCGAGAGGGCAGCCCGCGCCCTCGGCCAGCGCCTGATGGAACATCTCGTCATAGCGCTTGAAGGCGCCATGCTCTCCGCGCGTCGCGACCTTCTCCTGCATGTCGATGATGTCGTCGATGCGCACGCGTGTCTGCGTGTCGAAGGAGGTGCAGGCCCGCCGTGCGACGGCGGTCTCGACAGCCTCGCGCACGAAGCGCGCCTCGATCATCTTCCGCACGGTGATCTTGGCCACCACGGTGCCGCGCTGCGGCAGGATCTCGACGAGTTGGCGCTGCGCCAGCGAGATGAAGGCCTCGCGGACGGGCTGGCGCGACACTCCGGACTTCTGCGCGATGTCCTGTTCCGACAGCCGGGTGCCGGGGCGCAGCTCAAGCGTCATGATGGCCTGCAGAAGCTCAGCCTCGATGCGCTGGGCCGCTGAGAAATAGGGCGCGGCTTCGAATCTTTCCTCCAAAAGCTGGCCCTCCCGATTGTCTTGCATACTCTTTCCTACTACCATACCACATTCAAGAGGGGTCGGTCATACGGCCCTCGAACTTGAAGAATGGCGTCAACGAACGCCACGCCCGGAGGAGCACATACCATGATCAGCAGACGCACCCTCATCGGCGCGGCATTCGCGCTTGCCGCCGCCACCACAGCGGGTCACGCCCAAGTCACCCTTCGCTCCGCCGACATCCATCCGGATGGCTACCCGACGGTCGAGGCCGTCAAGTATTTCGGCCAGCTTGTCGAGGAACGCACCAAGGGCGCGCTCAAGGCGCAGGTGTTCAGCTCCGCTCAGCTGGGGCAGGAAAAGGACACCATCGAGCAGACCCGCTTCGGCGTCATCGATCTGAACCGCGTCAACATGGGCGCGTTCAACAACCTCATTCCCGAGACCACCGTCCCCGGCCTGCCGTTCGTCTTCAAGTCCATCGCGCACATGCGCCATGTCATGGACGGCCCGATCGGCGACGAGATCCTCAGGGCGTTCGAGCCGCACGGCCTCGTTGGCCTCGCCTTCTATGATTCCGGCGCGCGCTCCTTCTACAACAGCAAGAAGCCGATCAACTCCCCCGCCGACATGAAGGGCATGAAGATCCGCGTCCAGCAGGCGGACCTGTTCATCGCCATGGTCAACGCGCTGGGTGCCAATGCCACGCCGATGCCGGCGGGCGAGGTGTATGGCGGAATCCAGACCGGCGTCGTCGACGGCGCCGAAAACAACTGGCCGAGCTACGATTCCTTCCGCCACGCCGAGGTCGCGAAGTTCTATTCGCTGACGGAGCACTCGATGTCGCCGGAAGTGTTCGTGATGTCGAAGCTCAAATTCGACCGCCTGACGCCGGAGCAGCAGGGCATCGTCCGCGCCGCCGCCAAGGAGTCCGTCGCCAAGATGCGCGAGCTGTGGGACGCCCGCGAGAAGGCTTCCGAGGCCAAGGTGCGCGCGGCAGGCGCGCAGGTGAACACCGTCGATAAACAGCCCTTCATCGACGCCGTGCAGCCGCTCTACGCGAAGTACGCGAAGGACGCCAAGCTGAAGGACCTCGTCGCCCGCATCCAGGCGACGAACTGATCCACATTCCGCCGGGCGGGCCGGAGCGATCCGGCCCACCATCTCGTCTCGTTTGGAGATCGCGGCATGGCCAGGCTTAGGCACATCCCCGACATTCTTTCCCGCATCAGCACGGCGGCCGTCTGGCTGGCCGGCGCAGGCCTCGTCCTTATGACGGCGTTCGTCGCGTGGCAGGTCTTCGCCCGCTACGTCCTGAACGATTCCCCAAGCTGGACCGAGCCGGGCGCCCTGCTTCTGATGAGCTGGTTTATCCTGCTCGGCGCGGCGGTGGGCGTCCGAGAGGGCGTCCATCTCGGCTTCGAGACGGCGCTCCACCACGCGCCGCGCCCGCTGCGCCGCGTCATGCTGGCCACCACGGAAACCCTCGTCACGGGCTTCGGCGTCGCCATGAGCTGGTACGGCTGGCAGCTCGCCGCCTCCACCTGGAGCGCGGACATGGCCGGCCTGCCCATCCCGCAGGGCATGGATTACCTGCCGCTCGCGGTCGGCGGCGCGCTCATCGCGCTGTTCGCGCTCGAGAAATTGGCCCGCCTTCTGTTCGCCGGCGAGGAGGTTCCCCTCGTCCGCCCTGATCAACCGCATCTCGTCGCCGTCGAGGACTAGCCATGGAACTGTGGATCCTCTTCGGCGTCTTCACGCTGCTCCTCGTCATCGGGACGCCGGTCGCGTTCTGCCTCGGCATCGCGTCGCTGGCCACGGTGCTCTACATGGGCCTGCCGCCCATCGTCGTGTTCCAGCAGATCAATTCCGGCATGAATGCGTTCGCGATGATCGCGATCCCGCTGTTCATCTATGCCGGCGACCTCATGGTGCGCGGCGGCATCGCCGACCGGCTGATCCGCTTCGCCGCCAGCCTCGTCGGCCATCTCCGCGGCGGCCTCGGCCAGGTCAACATCCTGGCCTCCACCTTCTTCGGCGGCGTGTCCGGCTCGGCCATCGCCGATGCGTCGGCGGTCGGCGGCATCATGATCCCGCAGATGGCGGCGCGCGGCTATGGCCGCGACTACGCGGTCAACGTCACGGTCAACGCGGCCATCATCGCGCTGCTGCTGCCGCCGTCGCACAACATGATCATCTATTCCATCGCCGCCGGCGGCTCGGTGTCGGTGGCGGACCTGTTCACGGCCGGCATCATCCCGGGGCTCCTCCTCATGGCGGCGCTGATGATCACCGCCTGGATCGTGGCGGTACGGCGCGGCTATCCCGCGGGCGTGTTCCCCGGTTTCGCGACGGTTCTCGCCTACCTCCTCGCGGCATCCCCGGGCATCGTTCTCATCGCCATCATCTTCGGCGGCGTCCGGTCGGGCGTGTTCACCGCCACCGAGAGTTCATGCGTCGCGCTGCTCTACGCGCTGGGCATCACGGTGTTCGCCTACCGCAGCCTGAAATGGCGCGATTTCCTGGAGGCGACGCTCGCCGCGGTGCGCACCACAGCCATGGTGCTGCTGGTCATCGGCTGCGCCAGCGCCTTCGGCTGGCTGATGGCCTTCCTGCAGGTGCCGCAGGCCACCATCAGCCTGATGCGGGCGGTGTCCGACAACCCCATCATCATCCTGCTGATGATCAACATCCTGCTGCTGATCCTTGGCACCTTCATGGACATGGCGCCGATGGTCATCATCTGCACGCCGATCTTCCTGCCCGTAGTCACCGCCTTCGGCGTCAGCCCGCTGCAGTTCGGCATCGTGCTGATCCTGAACGCCGGCATCGGCCTCAACACGCCGCCGGTTGGCTCGGTTCTGTTCGTCGGCTGCGCCGTCGGCAAGATCTCGATCGGCGAGGCCATGAAGACGATCTGGCCGTTCCTCGGCGCCAGCGTCGTCGTGCTGCTGCTCGTCACCTACGTGCCGGCCCTGTCGCTGTGGCTTCCCAGCCTGTTCCACCACTAGGGCGCCGCGCCTCTTTCCTTTCCGAACAAGTGAGACCCGTCATGATCGACGTCCGACACGTCAGCCACCCCGACGCCGTCAAGGCCTACGACACGCAGGAATTGCGCCGCCATTTCCTCATAGAGCGGCTGTTCGCGCCTGGTGAGATCGCGCTGACCTACAGCCACATCGAGCGTTTCGTGGTGGGCGGCGTCACCCCCACCACGCGGCCTCTGGATCTGGAGAGCGACAACGCCACCATCGGCTCGCCGAACTTCCTCGACCGCCGCGAACTGGGCGTCTTCAACGTGGGCGGCCCCGGCCGTGTCGAGACGGACGGCGAGATCCATCAGTTGCAGCCGCGCGATGCGCTCTATGTCACGAAGGGCACGGCGAGCGTGCGCTTCCACTCCGACGACGCCGCGAATCCGGCGCGCTTCTACCTGCTCAGCGTGCCGGCCCATGCCCGCTACGAGACCAAGCTGATCTCCGCCGCGTCCGCCAAGAAGATGGAGTTGGGCGCCCAGGAAACCGCCAACAAGCGCACGATCTACCAGATGATCCACCCGGACGTCTGCACGACGAGCCAGCTTGTGATGGGCCTGACGCAGCTCGACGCCGGCAATATGTGGAACACGATGCCGGCCCACGTCCACGACCGCCGCGCCGAGGTCTACCTCTACTTCGACCTGCCGGACACCGCCCGCGTCATCCACCTGATGGGCGAGCCCGCCGAGACGCGCCACCTCGTGGTCGCCAACGAGCAGGCCATCCTGTCGCCGCCATGGTCGGTGCATTCCGGCGTCGGCACCAGCGCCTACAGCTTCATCTGGGGCATGGGCGGCGACAACATTGACTACACCGACATGGACGTCATCGCGATGGACGCGCTGCGGTGAGGCCGGCGGCGTTCGATCTCTCCGGCCGCACCGCCCTCGTCACGGGCGCCAACACCGGCATCGGCCAGGCCATCGCTGTTGCGCTGGCGGAAGCCGGCGCCGGCGTGGTCGCGCTCGGCCGCTCCGGCATGGACGAGACCGCGGAACTGGTGGCCTCCCACGGCGCGCCGTTCCGCGCAGTGTCGGCGGATCTCGCCACGTTGGAGCCCGTCGCGAGGGTGATGGCGGAAGCTGCCGAACTCTCGGGCCGCGTCGACATCCTCGTCAACAATGCCGGCATCATCCGGCGCGCCGACGCGCTCGACTTCACGGAAGCCGACTGGGACGCCGTGATGGACGTCAACCTGAAGTCGGCCTTCTTCCTGTCCCAGGCGGCGGCGCGCGCCATGCTGGCGGACAACGCGGGCGGTAAGATCATCAACATCGCCTCGCTGCTGTCCTTCCAGGGCGGCATCCGCGTGGCGTCCTACACAGCCGCGAAAAGCGGGCTCGCGGGCCTGACGCGGCTGCTGGCCTGCGAATGGGCTGCCAAAGGCATCAACGTCAACGCCATCGCGCCCGGCTATGTCGCGACCAACAACACGCAGGCGCTGCGCGAGGATCCCAACCGCAACGCCGCCATTCTGGGCCGCATCCCGGCCGGCGCCTGGGGGCAGCCCGCCGACATCGGCGGCGCCGCCGTGTTCCTGGCCTCGCGCGCCGCGGATTATGTCCACGGCATTACCCTGCCGGTCGATGGCGGCTGGCTGGCGCGCTGACACTTTCGAGGACGACACGATGAAGAACCAGGTTTTCACCCACGACGCCGACATTGCCTGGACGCCCACGGAGCCGGGCGTGCGCCGCAAGGTCCTCGGCTACAATGACGGGGTCATGATGGTCCGTGTCGACTTCGAGCGGGGCGCCGTGGGATCGCTGCACCAGCATGTCCACGTGCAGTGCACGCTGATCGAGAGCGGCGCCTTCGACGTGACGATCTCCGGCAAGACCGAGCACATGGTGGCCGGCGACTGCTTCCTCGTTCCGTCGAACGAGATCCACGGCGTGGTCGCCACCGAGGCGGGCGTGCTCGTCGATGTCTTTACGCCGATGCGCGACGAGTTCGTCTAGCGCACCGTCGCGTTTCCGCCTCGGCGGGCAGCCGCCTTAGGTGCTGCCGGTGGTACACGTTACGTTGGCGATGGCACGGCCTCGTCCTAGCACCGCGTCTACTAGCTGAGAACGCGCGTGCCAGCTGGCGTGCGGCCGATCCTCTGCAAACGAAGAGAAGCCCAGCCTCAGGACGAGAGAGCCGAGCCCGGGTCTTTCACCAGTTCATCGCCGCCAAAGAGGTTGGTCAGGACTACCCCCGGCTGGGGCAGCCTTCCCTTCGGCTGCACGCCGCGTAAGGCCACATCTCGATAGCGCAGCCTGCCGGCGTCAAACGGACGGGCCGCTCGAAGGCGCGCCAGCAGACGCTTGTTCATCCCAAGTAACTGGTATAATCAGTATGCCAAAGCAGCCGAAGAGTTGCCGGAAACGCTGATAGGGCTTCGCCCTTCCACTTCATGGATCTGAACGGCACCTGCCCCGCCCAGGTGCAAGGAGGGGTCGTGCCTGAGAGGATTGAAGCGGACTACATCATCGAGACCTCCGACGATCCCAGGCGCGCTGCCGAAGCCGCCGCCGGGGAGCAGTCGAGCGGCACCTTCGTGCCCGTTCCCGGGGAAACCCCCGAGCTCAAGCAGCGCTCGGCCGCGCGCATCGAAGCGCTCGATCTTCTGGAAACGGTTTCGACGCCATCGCTTCCCGGTTCAGCCGGCACACCGCCAGACGGCCACTTTCAGCGCGCCCGCGTCACCCTGTCCTGGCCACTCGACAATCTCGGCCCATCGCTGCCCAACCTGGTGGCGACGGTGGCCGGAAATCTCTTCGAACTGAAGCAGTTCTCAGGGCTGCGGCTGCTCGATATCCGCCTGCCCGACGCGTTCGGCGGCGCCTATCCCGGCCCGAAATTCGGCATCGTGGGGACCCGGCGGCTCGCCGGGGTGCACCAGCGCCCGATCGTGGGGACCATCGTGAAGCCCAGCGTGGGGTTCGGGCCGGCCGAGACCGCAAATCTCACGCAAACCATGTGCGAGGCGGGCCTCGACTTCATCAAGGACGATGAGCTGCAATCCGACGGCCCGCACTGCCCCTTCGACGACCGTGCCCGCGCGGTGATGCGCGTCGTCAACGAGCATGCCGACCGCACCGGCAGAAAGGTGATGTTCGCCTTCAACATCACCGGCGAGATCGACCAGATGCGCCGGCGGCATGACCTCGTCCTCAAGCTCGGAGGCACCTGCGTCATGGCAAGCCTGAACTCCGTCGGGCTGGTCGGCATGATCGAGCTGGGGCGTTTCAGCCAGCTGCCGATACACGCCCACCGCAATGGCTGGGGCTACCTCTCCCGCGCACCGATGCTGGGCTGGTCCTACATCGCCTGGCAGAAGATCTGGCGGCTCGCGGGCGCGGACCACATGCACGTCAACGGCCTGGCGAACAAGTTCTCCGAACCGGACGATAGCGTGATCGCCTCGGCGCGGGAGTGCCTGACGCCGATGTTCGCCGACAAGCCCTGCCTTGCGATGCCTGTCTTCTCCTCCGGGCAATCGGCGAAGCAGGTTCCCCCCACCTACGCGGCGCTTGGATCGGCCGACCTGATCTTCGCCGCCGGCGGCGGAATCATGGCCCATCCGGGCGGGCCTGCCGCCGGCGTGGCCGCCTTGCGCGAAGCCTGGGACACGACACTCAGGAATGCGCCGTCGGCCGCGAGTGCCGACTTCGGACCGGTAGAGGCGAAAGCTTCATGACCAATCCGGCACCCGAGGCGGACTGGCTCCTGAGCTTCTACGGGGACGACTACACCGGCTCCTCGGCCGTGATGGAAGTGCTGACCTTCGCAGGCGTGCCGACTGTCCTGTTCCTTGGCCTGCCGACGCCGGAGCAGATCGCACGTTTCTCCGGGTACCGCGCGCTCGGCATCGCCGGAATGGCGCGTGCGCGCTCGCCCCGGTGGATGGAAGACCATCTGCCTGCGGCGTTCGAAATGATGGCGTCGCTGGGTGCGCCCATCGCGCACTACAAGGTCTGCTCGACCTTCGACTCCGCGCCGGAGATGGGATCCATCGGCAAGGCCATCGAGATCGCAGCACCCCCGCTCGGCGGAAGCTGGCACCCGATGGTCGTGGGTGCGCCCGCTCTGGCGCGATACCAGGCCTTCGGAAACCTGTTCGCGGCAATCGATGGTGTCGGGCACCGGCTGGATCGTCACCCGGTGATGTCGCGCCACCCCGTGACGCCAATGCGGGAATCGGATCTGCGCCTGCACCTGGCGGATCAGACCCGGATGCCTGTCGGCCTCATCGACCTCGCGGAGATGAAGGGTGGACGAGCCGACATGGCCCTGCGGCGCGAGCAGGACGCCGGACGCGCGCTGATCTCGCTCGACGTCATCGACCAGGAGACGCTGCAGGAAGTAGGGCGCCTGATCTGGGAACATCGCGGGGAGAGGCTGTTCGCGGTTGGCTCGCAAGGCGTCGAATACGCGCTCGTTGCCCACTGGCGCGCCGCCGGCCTCCTGCCGGAGGCCGCAGCCGGCGTTGCGGCCATCGGTGCCGAACGGCTCGCGGTCGTCTCCGGCTCCTGCTCGCCCATTACCGCAGTCCAGATCGACCGGGCGCTGCTGGCCGGCTTCGCGGGCATCCGGCTGGACGCCAGCCGCGCCGTCGATGCGCGAGCCTGGAACGGCGAACTCGACCTCGCGACGGAGCAGGCATTGGGCGCGTTGCAGGACGGCCGCGATCCTCTGGTGTTCACCGCGAGCGGACCCGACGATCCGGCCATTCCGGCGCTTGGCGCAGCAATCGCCGCCAGCGGTGACGATACCGGCGAGATCAACACCCGCATCGGCGATGGTCTCGGAACGGTCCTCGACCGTGTGCTCAGGACAGCGAAGCTGAAGCGCGCGGTGATCTCCGGCGGCGACACGTCCGGCCAGGCCGGCATGGCGCTGGGGATCTATGCCGTCACCGCGCTTGCCCCGCTCGTGCCGGGCTCACCGCTTTGCCGCGCCCATGCCGAGGGCGACCACGACGGGCTCGAGATCGCATTCAAGGGCGGCCAGATGGGGTCGCCCAGTTTCTTCCTGGACGCCCGGGACGGCGGACAGAAAGCGTAACCTGAGGAGGGACACCATGAAGAAGATCGCGTTGCTGGGTGCCGGTGGAAAGATGGGGGTTCGGCTTGCCACCAACCTTCAGGGCTCGCCCTATGAGGTTCTCCACGTGGAGCCTTCGGACGAAGGCCGCGCCCGGCTCAAGGCTGCCACCGGCGCCGATTGCGTCGACGGAGACAATGCACTTGCCGACAGCGACGCCGTCCTGATGGCCGTGCCGGACCGCATGATCGGCAAGATCGCCCACACCTTCATCGAGAAGGTCAGGCCCGGCACCGCCATCATCATGCTCGATGCCGCCGCCCCCCATGCCGGGGAACTGCCGAAGCGCGACGATGTCACCTACTTCGTGACCCATCCGTGCCATCCGCCGATTTTCAATGACGAGGTGACGGAGGCCGCGAAGAAGGATTTCTTCGGAGGCGTCCATGCGAAGCAGCACATCGTCTGCGCCCTGATGCAGGGACCGGACGAACACTATGCCGCCTGCGAGCAGATCGCCCGCACCATCTACAAACCGGTCATGCGCGCGCACCGCTGCACAGTGGAGCAGATCGCCATCATGGAGCCGGCGCTGGCCGAGACGATCGGCGCTACGATGTGCCTGGCATTGCGCGACGCGGTGGATGAAGCTGTGCGGCGCGGCGTGCCGCGCGAGGCCGCGACCGACTTCCTGCTGGGGCATCTCACCATCGAACTCGCCATCGCCTTCGAAGTGTTCCCGGAAGGCAAGTTCTCGGACGGCGCGCTCTACGCCATCGAGCAAGCGCGCCCGCAGATCTTCCGCGACGGCTGGCTCGACAGGATCTTCGATCCGGCGGCCGTGCAACGCTCAGTGGAGGAGATCTGCAATCCGCCCCGGGCGGCGTGACCACGACGAGAGGGTAAAGCAGCCTGCCTGCCCGCTGACAGACCGAATGGTCGCGGCGGTCCATCACGCATTTTGGAGGAAATGCCATGTCAAACCACATACCCGCCCGTCTGGCGGCCGCCGCGCTGTCTCTGGCGCTGCTCTCGACCTCGGCGCTCGCCGAGGTGAAGGAGCGCACGCTCAAGTTCGGCTACAGCACCTTTGAAGCCCATCCCCTCGGTCAGGGAGCCAACAAATTCGTCGAGCTTGTCGGCCAGAAGAGCGGCGGCAAGATCAAGATGAAGGTCTACCCGGCCACGCAGCTGGGCTCGGAAACGCAGACCATTTCCGCCACGCAAGGCGGCGTGCAGGACATCGTCGGCACCTCCACTGCCCCGCTCGCCGGGCTGGTGAAGGAATATGCCATCTTCGACTTCCCGTTCCTGTTCGCGAACGAGAAGGAAGCGGATGCCGTGGTCGATGGACCGGTCGGGCAGACCCTTCTGGCGAAACTGTCCGAGAAGAACCTCGCGGGGCTCTGCTTCTTCGAGAACGGCTTCCGGAACATCACCAACAGCAAAAGGCCGATCAGCAAGGGCGAGGACGTCGCCGGCCTGAAGATCCGGACCATGCAGAATCCGGTCTACCTCGAATCCTTCAAGACGCTCGGCGCCAACGCCGTGCCGATGCCATGGCCGGAGGTCTACACGGCGCTGGAATCCGGAGCCATCGATGCCCAGGAGAACCCCTATGGCATCATCTCGGTCAACAAGCTCAACGAAGTGCAGAAGTATATCAGCGTGACCAAGCACGCCTATTCTCCCTGGGCGGTGATCATGAGCAAGAAGCTCTGGGACGGCCTGTCGGAGGAGGAGCGCACGATCTTCGTTTCATCCTGCAACGAGGCCAAGGACTTCCAGAGGAAGTTCAGCCGCGCCGAGGACGCCAAGATCGTTGCGGACCTGAAGTCCAAGGGAATGATGATCAACGAGCTGGCGCCGGAGGAGGTTTCCAGGATCAAGACCACGCTTCAGCCCGTCATCGACAAGTACACCGCCACCGTCGGCGAAGATCTCGTGAAGCAGGCGCAGGCCTCCATCGCGTCCGTGCACTAGGCGCTTCGTCCCGCCCGGCCGCCCGGCCGGGCGGGACGATCCTCTTTCAGTACAGGCGGGATGGCGTGGACGCTCAAGAGCCGGGAGCACCGGCGGCGACGGGAGGATCAGTCGTGTCGTACATTGTTGATGTCTACTTCTGGATACTGAAGATACTGGTCGCATTCCTTATGGCGGCCATGGTCGTCCTCGTCTTCGGCAATGTCGTGCTGCGCTACGGCTTCAACTCCGGCATCACCTTGTCCGAGGAGGTGTCGCGCTGGATGTTCGTATGGCTGACCTTCCTCGGGGCCATCATCGCCATGCGGGAGCGTGGCCATCTCGGGGTCGATTCCCTCGTTCGCCGGCTGCCGCTCTGGGGCAAGAAGCTGTGCTTCACCGCCAGCTACCTGCTGATGCTTTACGCAACGTCCCTGCTCTTCATCGGCAGTTGGCAGCAAACCCTGATCAACTGGGATGTCGTCGCTCCGGCGTCGGGGCTGTCCGTGGCCTTCTTCTACGGCGTCGGCCTCGTCTTCGGCGTGTCCACCATCCCCATCCTGCTGGTGGGCCTTTACCGCGCCCTCGCCGGAGAACTGGACGCCGCCAAGCTCGTCACGGTGCAGGAGTCGGAAGAAGGCAATATCGACGAGATCCAGGAACGCCATCTTGCCAGCCCTGCCGGTGCTCCGGTGCTCGTCGCGGTGCCGGTAACGAGCAGGAGGCAGCCATGACGATCCTCGTCTTCGCCGGGTCCCTGCTCGGCACCATGGCCATCGGAATGCCGATCGCCTTTGCCCTCCTGCTCGCAGGCGTGGCGCTGATGCACTACCTCGACATCTTCGATCCGCAGATCATCGCGCAGAACATCATCAACGGCGCGGACTCGTTCCCGCTCATGGCGGTGCCGTTCTTCATGCTCGCCGGCGAACTGATGAACACCGGCGGCTTATCCAAGCGCATCGTCAACGTGGCGCTCACGATCGTCGGCCATGTCAAAGGCGGGCTCGGCTATGTGGCGATCCTCGCCGCCTGCGTGATCTCCGCTTTGTCGGGATCGGCCGTCGCGGATGCCGCTGCGTTGTCTGCATTGCTCGTGCCGATGATGGTGCGTGCCGGGCACGACAAGCCGCGCGCCGCGGGGCTGATCGCGGCCTCCAGTGTCATCGGCCCCATCATTCCGCCCAGCATCGGGTTTGTGATCTTCGGCGTGATCGGTGGCGTGTCCATCACCAAGCTGTTCCTTGCAGGGCTGGTGCCGGGGCTGATCATCGGACTTGCGCTCGCGCTGGCATGGTGGTGGGAGGTCAAGAAGGAAAACATCGTGCCTCCGCCGCGCCAGAGCGGCCGGGCCATCCTGCGGGCGCTGATCGACGGTGTCTGGGCGCTGATGCTGCCCGTCATCATCATCGTAGGCCTGAAGTTCGGTGTGTTCACGCCCACGGAGTCAGCCGTCGTTGCCGCGGTGTATTCCCTGTTCGTGGCGACCTGCGTGTACCGCGAACTGAAGGTCAGCGAACTGTTCGACGTGTTCCTGGCCGCCGGCAAGACCACCGCAATCGTGATGTTCCTCGTCGCGGCGGCCCTGGTGTCGTCCTGGCTCATCACAGTGTCCGACATCGCGCAGGATCTGGTCACCCTGCTCCAGCCGCTGATGGACAACCAGACGCTGCTGCTGCTGGCGATCATGGGCATCGTCATCCTGGTCGGCACGGCGATGGACATGACCCCGACCATCCTCGTGCTGACGCCCATCCTGATGCCGATCGTCAAGGCGGCAGGCATAGATCCCGTCTATTTCGGGGTCCTCTTCATCGTGAACAACTCGATCGGGCTGATCACGCCACCCGTGGGCACGGTGCTGAATGTGGTATCCGGGGTCACGAAGGTGAGCATGGAAGATCTCATGAAGGCCGTGGTGCCGTTCATGCTCGTCCAGTTCGTGGTCCTGCTCCTGATGGTGCTGTTTCCAGGCATCGTGATGTGGCCGGCCAGCCTGCTTTACTGAGCAGGCCCGGCTTTTGCGAACAGGGCGACGGACAGAAACAGGTACGCAGCGATGGCGAATCCACCCGAGGCAATTGTGCGGCGCAAGCTCTCAGACGAGATCTTCGATCGCCTGAAGGCCCTGATCACCAGCGGGGAACTTGGCCCGGGAGATGCCATGCCCTCGGAGCGCGAGTTGATGGAGCGGTTCGGCGTCGGACGGCCCGCCATCCGCGAGGCTTTGCAGGCGCTCGCCAACAATCGCCTGGTGACCATCTCCCACGGCGAGCGGGCCCGTGTTCGCGAAGTGAACGCCCGGTCCATCTTCGAGCAGGTGGACCTGACGGCCAAGATGCTCCTGTCCACCTCGCCCACCAGCCTGGAACATCTGAAGCAGGCCCGGCGCCTGTTCGAGCGCGCGATGGTGAGGGAGGCCGCCGCTCGCGCGACGGAGGACGACGTTGCGCGGCTTGCTGCCGTCCTCGATGAGCAGACGCGGGGCGCGGCCGATCCCCAGACCTTCATTTCCGCGGACATGCGGTTCCACAGGGAGATAGCGGCCATTTCCCGCAATCCGCTGTTCGAAGCCGTCAGCGAGGCCATGCTGGGCTGGCTGCGGAAGTACCATACCGAAGTGCTGCTCTGGCGCGGCAAGGAGAACCTGACGCTCGTCGAGCACGGCCAGATCATCCGCCATATCGCCGCCAATGAAGCGGACGATGCGGAGGAAATGATGGCGCGGCATCTGGACCGATCAAGCTCCTTGTACACTCACACGCAGTCATGAAGCTCATTCTGCCGGTGAACGAATAGCAGGCATAAGCCGTCGTGGATCGCGGTGCGATCTGCGCCGCCCGATGTAGAGCGTGTTGCCAGCAGCGATGAGAACGCCAGCGCGAGAGTTCGGCGGCTGCCTGCATCTTCGGAGCGTAGTCCCGCCGATCACGGTAGTTGATCGCCTTTCCCAGCGTCGCAATCGTCGTCACGCCTTCATGAAACTCCTTCAGTGATGGAGAGGATCCTACCGTACAGCTGTGAATTGGACAGGCAGATGCAGGCCGACATCTTCAAGGACATCCTGGTGCCGGTTATCGGCGGGCTTGGCATCTTCATGCTGGGCCTCGAATTTATGTCGAACGGCATCCAGGCCATGGCCGTAAGCCGCATGCGCACCCTTCTCGGTCGCATCGCGGGTACGCCGATCAAGGGCGTCATGGCGGGAACGCTCATCACCGGCATCATCCAGTCGTCGACGGCGATGACAGTTATGGTGGTCGGACTAGTCAATGCTGGCGTCCTAGGCCTGCGGCCAGCGATCAGCGTCATCATGGGCGCGAATATCGGCACCACGCTCGGCAACGGCCTGATCGCCCTGCCGCTGGGTCCCCTGGGCCTCCTGCTCGCCGGCTTCTTCGCTCTTGTCTACGTCTTCTCGAGCAATCCGAAAATTCGCAACATCGCACTGGCCTGCATCGGCTTCTCGCTGATCTTCTACGGCCTCAACCTGATGACCGGCGGCCTCCGCCCCCTTCGCGCCATGCCGGAAGTCATGGAGGCCATCTCCGGCCTGAACGCGGACACCTTCGGCGGGCTTATCACCTGCGTGCTGATCGCCGCCGGGATCACGGCAATGATCCACTCCTCGTCGGCAACCATCGGCATCGTCATGGGCCTCGGTGCCGCGGGCGTGCTGGAATGGCAGACCGCCGTGGCGTTCTCGCTGGGCGCGGATCTCGGCACGACGATCACCTCCTGGATCGCCTCCCTGAATCTGACGAAGAACGCGAAGCGCGCCGCTTACGCGCACATCTCGTTCAACTTCATCGGCGTCGCGGTGATGCTGCCGCTGTTCTTCCCGTCCATGATCCTGCTGACCTATGTGATGGGCTGGTTCGGCGGAGATCCCGGCGTCCCGCAGATGATCGACGGCAAGGAATCCTTCCCGCTTGTCCCGGTCGCCGTGGGCATCTACTCGACCTGCTTCAACCTCTTCAACACCGCCCTCCTCTTCCCCTTCGTCAGCGTGTTCGAGCGGGTCCTGCTCAGGGTCGGCCGCAACGAGGCGGAGGAGCTGGAAGACTTCTCCCAGGCCCGCTACCTCAACGCAGGCGAGCAGGGTGATCCGGCCAAGGCCGTTCCGGCCGTCCAGAAGGAGCTCGGGCGCTATCTCGAGGCAGCGCGCCTGTTCCTCGACATCGGTCGGGGCAGCAAGACCGCGCCGAAGGATGCGCGGGAGCACTACTCCTCCACGGACATCCTCAGCCGCGAAATCCGCACCTATGCGGCCGGCATGTTCAAGCCCGGCCTTCCCTATGCACAGACCGATCTTGTCGCGAGCCTGATCGAGGAGGCGGATTTCACGGCCAGCCTCGGCGAAACCCTCTACCAAACGGCGCGTCGCGTGGAACGCGAGCAGTTCTCGACGGCTGGGCAGGCTCTGGCCGAAGTGGTTCTCGGCAAGATCGGCGATGCACTGGACGTGCTGGCCCGGGAGGCCAACGGCGAAACAGCCATCGCGGCGGACGCCGAAAGGCGGCTGCCGGAGATCGCCGCGCTGCGCGAACAGTGCCTGAAGCTTGGCCCGGAATTGCCGCCGGCCGAGCGCGGATCGCTGCTGGCCCTTCTCGGCAGCGCCGAGCGCGCTTTCGTCCTCATCGAGCGGATCGACGCGGAGCGCCGCTCGGTGTCGCGATCCGTCCGCTCCCAGGCGCCCGTGCAATCGGGCTCCGAGTTCCCGCTGGCCGGCAGTCCCGTCCCGGCCTAGCGCGCACGTGACCGCCGGCACAGCCGGACGCACCATGACCGACAGCCCCAGATCCAGCCGGAGGAAGCCCAGATGAGGCTCGCTTTGCTCGCCGCCACGATCGCCGCAGGCCTTCTCGGCGCTTCTCCCGCATGGACGCAGAACATCAGCGGCGCTGGTTCGACCTTCGCGTTCCCCGTGCTGCAAAGCTGGTCGCAGGCCTATCAGCGCGAGCAGTCGGACGCCGAATTCCAGCCGGTGGGATCGGGGCTGGATTACGAGCCCATCGGCTCACAGGCCGGGATGATGCGGCTGCGCGCCGGCGACGTGGACTTCGGAACCACGGACGTGCCGCTCGGGCCGGAAGAACTGAAGGCTTCGGCCTTGACCCAGTTCCCGATCGTCATGGGCGGCGTCGTTGCCGCCGTGAACCTCCCGGGCCTCAAATCGGGGCAACTGAAACTCACCGGCCCCCTGCTCGCCGATATCTATCTCGGCCGCATAAAGACGTGGTCCGACCCTGCGATCCGCGACCTGAACCTCGAACTGTCCCTGCCGGACGCCGCCATCGCCGTGATCCGGCGCCAGGACGGGTCTGGCACCACCTTCAACTTCACGGACTACCTGTCGAAGGTCAGCCCCGAATGGCAAGCACGGATTGGACGTGCGCTGGCCGTCGACTGGCCCGTCGGGACTGGCGCCAAGGGCAACGGAGGCATGGCAGACGCGATCAAGGCCACGCCGAACTCGATCGGCTATGTCGAGTTCGCCCAGGCGCAGCGTTCCGGACTGTCCTCAGCCTTGCTGAAGAACAGGGCCGGCAATTTCGTGGCCCCGAGCCAGCAAAGCTTCCAGGCTGCCGCACGCGACGCAGACTGGTCGTCCGCACGGGAGTTCAACCTGCTGCTCACGGACTCCGCCTCTGCCGAGGCTTATCCGATCGTGGCCACCACATTCGCCGTGGTGTCTGCGAAGAAGCCGGCGTCGCAACGGGTGCGAATGGCAATCGCCTTCTTCCGCTGGTCCGCGGCAAGCGGGGCGAAACGCGCAACGGATCTGGGCTACGTTCCGCTACCTTCCCAGCTCGTGGAACAGGTCGAAGCGAACTGGCGCACCCTTCTGGGCGCGCCGAACTGACGGCGCTGCCCCCATTGTGTCCAGAACGACAGCACGTGGCGAAGGGGGCTCTTCTCCTTCAAGACCCGATCGCATTCTCGAAGGTCAGCCTGTTCACACCGTCGGCGCGTTCGTATCGGACAGCGCTGGAAAGCTTCCTGATCAGATGAATGCCCAGTCCGCCGATGTCCCGGTCATCTAGACCGGAGGAGACGTCGGGATCTCGCATCAGGAGCGGGTTAAAGGATGTGCCATCGTCCACGACCGTGGTGACGATGCGATCCTCATGGACAGCGACGACCACTTCCATGAAGCCATCCCTTCGCTTCAGGCTTTGCGGCGCGCCGTGCTCGATGATGTTGGAGAGCACTTCATCGAGCGAGAGGCAGATGCGGTGACTGTGACGTTCCGCGACGTCTTCAGCTTTGAGGAACGCCGCGACTTTCTCGATGACAGTGTTCAGGTGAGAGGCTTCAGCAGGCACACGGAGCGAGAAGGTAGGCACCATCGTCGGACCCCTCCCCTCATCTTCGGTGCTCAGAGCGAGGCCAGACCGGACCGCACGTCGGGATGGATGGCGAAGATCGCGGTAAACCCGCTGACCTCGAACACTTCTTCCACCTGTGGCGCGAGGCTGGCGAGAACAAGCTTGCTTCCGGACGACTTCGCCATCTTCGCAGACTTCAGCAACACCCGAAGCCCCGCGGAGCTGACATATTGCAGGCCCTCGAAGTCGATCACCACGCCGGCCTTGTTCTGCACCGCCCTGAGCAGGACATCTTCGAGACCCTTGGACGAGGTGCTGTCCAGCCGTCCGGAGATGCTGAGGATGATGTTCGCACCTTCGGCCTGTTCGGTGATGTTCATCGCATGTCCCCCGCCGTCGGGCGCGCCGCTCGCTGGCCCCGCATCTCTCTAGCTCCAGGCTTGCTGGACAGCCAGCCCCGCAATGCCGAAGCAGAGGCATCGTAAAGCCCGCGTAACCAACCCTGATGAAATCACGGGTAGATCTGGTTTTCAGTGCTTCCCGCTGGAAGGATGCAGTACTTAAGCCGGTACGGCACGTAACGGGGCGGAACATGACGACAGATCCCAGACGGCCCCGGACGGAGCACGAGACGACGGCGCCCGCAGTCGATGCCGGCCAGGAAGCTGTCCTGCTGCGGGCGACGCTGGAGAACATGGCGCAGGGCGTTGCCATGTATGACGGCGCGCACCGTCTCGTCACCTGGAACAGCCTGTTCCGCGAGTATCTGGAGATGCCGGACGAGTTCCTGGGCACGGACCGCACCTTCTCCGACTACATCCGTTATCTCGGCGAGCGCGGCGAGTTCGGCACGGCTTCCGTGGAGGACAAGCTCAACGAGCGGCTGGCGATGCTGAAGAGCTCGCACCGGTTCGAGCGCACGCGGCCGGACGGAACCGTCCTTGAAGTCAGACGCGATCCGGTGCCCGGCGGCGGCTTCATCGCCATCTACACCGACATCACGGAACGCAAGCTCGCGGAGATGAAGCTCCGTGACGACGAGGAGCGCTTCCGCGCCATCGATGCGGCGGCACCGGTCGGCCTCGTCATCGTCGACCTCGGGGACCACCGCATCCTGCACCTCAATCCCTGCTTCTGCGAACTGGTGGGCCGCCGCGCTGAAGACCTGATGGGGCAGACCGTGGAGGCACTCTTCGACGATCCCGAACGAGGCCGCGTGCTGGGCGAACTGATCGCCCGGCCAAACGCCACGCGCACGGAGTTCCGCTTCGAGCGGCCTGACGGGACGGTTTGCCACGCAGCCGTTTCGTCCGTCGATTTGGAATTCCAGGGACGGGCGGCGGTCATTGCCAGCCTTATGGACATCAGCGACCGCGTGCGTGCCGAGCGCGAACTGGTCGAGGCCAAGGAGGCGGCGGAATCCGCAAGCCGCGTGAAGTCGGCATTCCTGGCGAATATGAGCCACGAACTGCGGACGCCGCTGAACGCCATCATCGGCTACAGCGAGATCCTGATCGAAGACGCGCAGGATCGCGGCGACGATACCACCGTGGCCGACCTGTCGAAGATCGAAGGCGCCGGCAAACACCTGCTCGGCCTGATCAACGACATTCTCGATCTGTCCAAGATCGAGGCCGGCCGCATGGATGTCTATATCGAGCCGGTCCTGCTGACCCGCCTGCTGGACGAGGTAAGGGTCATCATCTCGCCCCTGCTGGCGAAGAACGGCAACACGCTTGTCGTGGATTGCGCGCCCGATCTGGGATCGCTGCGCACCGACGTCACCAAGCTGAAGCAAAGCCTGATCAATCTCCTCAGCAATGCCGCGAAGTTCACGAAGAACGGAACCGTCACGCTCCGGATCTCGCGAGAGGACCTGGAGGACGGCCGCCCCGGAATGGCACTGGCGGTCATCGACACCGGCATCGGCATGGACGAGGAGCAGCTTTCGCGGCTGTTCCAGGCCTTCACGCAGGCAGACTCGTCCACCACGCGCAACTTCGGGGGCACCGGCCTCGGCCTGACCATCACCCGGCATTTCTGCACCATGCTGGGCGGCAGCATCGGCGTGTCCAGCACGCTCGGCCTCGGCTCCACCTTCACCATCCGCCTGCCCGCCGAGACGGAAAACACGTTCCAGTCAGCCGAAGCCATCCCCGCTCCCGCGCCCGGCGTGCTCGGAGGAGGTGATGGCTCGATCAAGGTGCTGATCGTCGACGATGATCCGGCGGTCCACGACGTTCTCGCGGCGACCCTCGGCAAGGAGGGCTACAGCCTTCGCCACGCCCGCGACGGCAACGAAGCGCTCGACATCATGCGCGCCGATCCGCCGGACGTGGTGACGCTGGACGTGATGATGCCGAAGATCGACGGGTGGTCCCTGCTCGGTCTCATGAAATCCGATCCCGATCTGGCGTCCATCCCCGTCATCATGCTGACGATAGTGGACGACCGGAACCTGGGGTTCTCCCTCGGCGCATCCGAATACATGACGAAGCCGATCGATCGCCGCCGCCTCGTCGACCTGATTCGGAAATTCGCGCCGGACAATGAAGGCGGCCTGGTCCTCGTGGTGGACGACGACGCCGACGTGCGAGCCTTGATGCGCAAGACCATTGAGGAGTGCGGCGTCGAGGTGGCGGAGGCGCAGAACGGCGCGGAGGCGCTTGACTGGCTCGCCGCCAATCCCGCGCCATCCCTCGTTTTGCTCGACCTGATGATGCCTGTGATGGACGGCATGGACTTCCTGCAGCGGGTGCGCGGCAGGACCGAACTGGCGGACCTGCCGGTGATCGTGCTGACGGCGAAGGACCTCACCGACGAGGAACGGGCCTTCCTCGCGCGCAACACGCTGCTGATCCTGAGCAAGGCCGCCCAGCCCATCGCGACCCTGGGCTCAGCCTTGTCCGCCATCGCCCGCACGGGAGCACGCTGATGCCGAGGATCCTGCTGGTCGAAGACAATGAGATGAACCGGGACATGCTGTCGCGGCGCCTCATCCGCAACGGCTTCGATGTCGTGCTGGCGGTGAACGGGCAGGAAGGCGTGGACCTCGCCAAATCCGCGAAGCCCGACCTCATCCTCATGGATATGAGCCTACCTGTCCTCGACGGCTGGGAGGCCACGCGACGCGTGAAGGCCGATCCGGAGACCGCCGGCATCCCCGTGATCGCGCTGACCGCGCACGCGATGGAGCAGGACCGCGCGCAGGCGCTGGCCGCCGGATGCGACGAGTTCGACACCAAGCCCGTCGAACTGCCGCGCCTCCTGGGCAAGATCACCGCTTTGCTGCCGTCCCTGGCCTGAGCGGAGCGCACGGTGGCGATCAAAGATGCAGTCGTGCTCGTCGTGGACGACGTCGCCGACAACCGGGACATCCTGATCCGGCGGCTCCGGCGGCTGGGGATCGAGCAGATCGAGCAGGCGGAGAACGGGGTGGAGGCGCTGGACGCCATCGCGCGCCGGGGCTTCGATCTGGTGCTGCTGGACATCATGATGCCGGAGCTCGACGGCTTCGGGGTGCTGGAGGAACTGAAGCGGCAGGGCAGGTCCGACCTTCCGGTCGTGGTCATCTCGGCCCTCAACGAGATTGAGCCCGTGGTGCGCTGCCTCGAACTCGGTGCCGAGGATTTCGTCTTCAAGCCTTTCAACCCGGTTCTGCTGAAGGCGCGGGTGACAGCCACCATCGAAAAGAAGCAGCTTCGCGACCAGACCCGTGCCGAACTGGAACGCAAGCGGATGGAGTTGAACGAAGCGCGCGACCTCCAGCTCGCCCTCGTGCCTGCTCCGTTTTGCGGCGAGTTGAGGGATGTGCCGCTTCGGGTCGACGTGCTGCTGGAGCCCGCCCGTGAAGTCGGCGGCGATCTGGTGGACTGGTTCGTCGTCGGCGAAGGGCGGGTGGTGCTGGTACTGGGAGATGTGTCGGACAAGGGCGCGGGTTCCGCCCTCGTCATGGCGCGAACGCACGCCCTTCTTCGCGGTCTCTCCACCCGTCCCGATGCCGATGCGCTGTTCGCAAGGCCCGAGCAGGCGGCAACATTGGTCAATGAGAGCCTCTCCGCCCGCAACGCCTCCAACATGTTCGTGACGTTCTTCCTCGGGAGCTTCGATCCCGCCGAGGGTGAGCTTGCTTATGTCTGCGCCGGGCATGTGCCACCCTTCCTGCGCGCGGCCGACGGGACCGTGGAGCGGCTGACCGCGCGCTGCGGCCTGCCATTGGGTGCGATGGAGGGAGCCCTGTACCGCTCCGAACGTGTCCCTCTCGCCCGTGGAACGCGCCTCCTCGTCGTCACCGACGGAATCACCGAGGCCGTCGATCGCGCGGACGTGCAGTTCGGCGAGGAGCCGGTTGCCTGCTTTCTGGCGGCCCTGGATGATGCGGCGGCCGACCCACTGGGCAACTTGGCCGATCTCGTCCGGGTGCATGAGGGAGAACAGCCCGCCTATGACGACGTGGCCGCGATCCTGCTGACCCTGCCTTCCTGAAAAGCTAGGCCGTCACGGCCGGGCTTTCCACTTCCAGATCGGCGCCCGGCGCTTGCTGCACCTGAAACGCCAGGCGCCGGAGGAGCCAAACTGCGCGCTCGAACAGCGCCGAAGCGCGGAACACGGCGTCGTGCAGGTCATAGGCAAGCCCCGCATCCTGCGCCACCGCCCGGCTGCGCAGCGCCTGCATCATCTCACCCCGGTCACGGGTCAGGTCGAGCAGCATGGCGATGTCGTCCGTGTCACGGGAGCGGGTGGCTTCCTCCATCTGCCACAGCAAGGTGTGCAGCGCTTCGGCAAGCCCGCTGATCAGGGGCGGAGCATCCATCCGGCCCTGCACGCTTTCCAGCGTGGTCGCGAACTCATCGACCGTTTCGCGCAATCCAGTCAGCAGCACGTTGCGGGCATTGAGGCCGACGGCGTGGTCCAGCGTCTCGCGCTCAAGTCCGGCTTCCATCAGCGCCTTCAGGAATTCCGCGATCTCGCGTTCGAGATGCTCGCTCGAACCCGACAAAACGGGTCGTGGCACGTCGCCGGTCCCGCCCCCGTCGATGACGCCTTCCAGCATGGCCGGAAACCGCGCGATGAGCCGCTCCTGCTCGCGCTCGGCAAGGTCGAGCGCCGTCGGCGCATCCTGCTGGGCCTGCTCGTTGATGAAGGCGGGACGCGACAGGTCCTCGCTTGCACTGGGAGGCGAGAAGCGGGCGATCAGGCCCAGCAGGATGCCGGTGAACGGCGTCAGGGCCAGTGCCGTGCAGAGCTGCAGCATCAGGAACAGCCAGCCGACCTTTCGCGACGGATCGGCGGCAAGGAGATCGCACAGGGCCAGGACGAGCGGCACATCCATGGCGTGTTCGATGACGTAGAGCAGCAGGAACAGCATCGTGCCCAGGCACTTGAACAGCGCCTGGAACAGGACGAGCTGCCGGGGGCTGCCGGAGAAGCTGCGCGCAAGCAGCAGCACCGACAGCCCCGAGCCGAGCGACGCGCCATAGACGATCATGACCGTCTGGTCATAGGTGATGAGCTGCGCGGCCGCGAAGGTGATCGCGAGGATCGACACCGTCGAGGAGGATTGCGCGACGAGCGTCACCAGCACGCCGAGCGCGAGAGGCGGGATCAGCGCACCATTGGCAAGCGACAGCACATCGCGCACTGCGGCGACATCGCGCATGGGCGCCGCGCCGGCTTTCACGATGGTGAGGCCGAGGAACAGCAGGCCGAGCCCGACCAGCGCGTTGAGCGCGGGCCGCCATTTGCCGCCCTTGTCCCAGCCGAAATAACCGGCAAACCCGGTCAGGCCCAGCAGCCAGAGCGCCGCCACCCTCATATCGATCGCGGCAAGCAGGACGAGCCCCGAGGTGCCGACATTCGACCATGCGACGACCGGCACGGCGCGCCGCATGGTCAGCAGGCCGGAGCCCAGCATGCTGGTGGCGATGACGGTGACGGCATTGGTGCTTTGCGTCAGCGCGCCCAGCAGCACGCCCAGGAGGACGGGTGCAAGCGGCCGTGCTGTCAGCCGGTTGATGGCGTTCCGCGCCCGCCGCCCCGCAAGCTGCTGGAGATTGCTGCTGACCGCCTTGATGCCGATGAAGAAGAGCCCGAGCCCGCCCAGGATGGATGTCAGTATGTCCATGTTACCTGTCGAGCTGCGGCTCTCGAGAAAGGAAGCAGCACGTTAGCGCGACGGCATGATGACAGCCGCCTGCCCTTAACGCGCGAGACCGGCCCGGCCCCTATGCTCCTCACCAGATCGGACCGCTGCCGCGACGGTACCGGCGGTCCTCGGCGCGCCTCATCAACAGAATGCACTGGTGATCGAATGCACTCGCTTCAATCTCTCTGCTCCTATTTGCGGCAGAGAATTCAGGCGGCCGGCTGAAACGAAGCGTTATTCGCTTCCCGCACGATTTGGCACGAGACTTGAAGGAGCCACCCCAAGCGGGGAGTGCACGCGTGGCGTCTTTGTCGTTTGTCTCTGTCTCGAAGCAGTACGGGCCGACCAGTGCTGTCGAGACGCTTGATCTCTCCTGCGCCGAGGGCGAGATGCTGGCCCTTTTGGGTCCTTCCGGCTGCGGCAAGAGCACGACGCTGAAGATGGCTGCCGGCATCGAGACGGTGTCAGCCGGCGAGATCTACTTCGGTCAACGCCCGGTATCCCGGCTTTCGCCTGGCGAGCGCAACATCGCCATGGTGTTCGAGGATTACGGCCTATACCCGCAGATGACGGTTTGGGAGAATGTAGCGTTCCCGCTGAAGGTCCGCGGCCAGGCCGGTCAGCCGGCTTCCGAGCGCGTGGGCGAGGTGCTGCAGCTCCTCGGCTTGCGGGGCATGGCGGACCAGAACGTGCGCGGGCTCTCGGGCGGCGCCATGCAGCGCGTTGCCATCGGCCGCGCCCTGGTGCGCGATCCGGAGGTGATCCTCTTCGACGAGCCGCTCTCCCATCTCGATGCCGACCAGAAGGTGCAGCTCCGGGCCGAGATCAAGCGCCTCCAGAAGCTGCGCCGCGTGACGTCAATCCTCGTCACGCATGACCAGACCGAAGCCATCGCCATGGCCGATCGCATCGCGGTGATGAACCATGGCGTGCTGCAGCAGGTGGGGGCGCCGCAAGAGCTCTACGAGCACCCCATCAACCTCTTCGTGGCCAACTTCATCGGCGAGCCGCCCATGAACCTTGTTCCCGCCGTGTCCGAGGGTCATGGCGTGCTGGCGGGCCGCAGCTGGTCGGCAATGCTGGAACGCGACCGTGCGGACAAGCTCGCCCGCGCATCGGGCGGCGAAATCGTCGCCGGCGTCAGGCCCGAGCATATCGGGCTGCATGCCGAGGGCACCTCCGGCACCTTTGCAGGCGTCGTCTCCTACCGCGAACCGCGCGGAGACGCCGATGTGCTGACGGTGCGGCTGAGCGGCGCCGAAGGCGGCCAAAGCTTTGTCACCGAGATCGCCGGCCCGTCGCACTGGCGGGCGGGAGATCCGGTGGGCGTGGAGATCCCGCCTGACCGCGTCCTGGTCTTCGATGCCGCGAGCGGGCTCAACCTCGAGGCGCAGCCATGAACGCGCCCTTCAACGCGGCGGCCGTGACGGCCGGAGCGTCGCGCCACGGGCTGTCGATCCGCGGCATATCAAAGACCTTCCAGCACAAGGTGCTTTCGGACGTCGGGCTAGACGTCGCGCCCGGCGAGATCCTCGCGCTGACGGGGCCCTCCGGAGCCGGTAAGACCACGCTTTGCCGCATTCTGGCAGGCCTTGAGCACCCCGAAGACGGCACCGTACTGCTCGGCGGGAAGGACATGGCCGGCGTGCCGGCGGGCAGCCGCCGCGTGGCGCTGATGTTCGAGTCCTACGCGCTCTACCCTCACCTCACCGTGCGGCAGAACGCGCTCTCGCCGCTCATGGCCCCCAATGGACGGCAGGGCACGAACCCGCAATCGGTCGCGGCCGTCGTGGACGAGGTCCTGAAGCTCCTTGAGATCCACCACCTCGGCGAACGGCTTCCCGGCGCATTGTCCGGCGGGCAGAAGCAGCGGGTGGGCCTTGCCCGGGCATTGGTACAGTCGCCCGGGCTTCTGCTGCTCGACGAGCCGATCTCGCACCTGGACGCCAAGCTCCGCCACAAGCTGCGCGGGGAAATCCGCCGAAGGCTGTCCGGCGGTGCCTCCCCGACGATCTGGTCTACCCCCGATGGCATGGAGGCGCTGTCCGTCGGCGACCGCATCGCCGTCATCGATGGCGGCGTGATCCAACAGGTCGGCACGCCCGAAGACCTCTGGGAACGCCCGGCGAACATACAGGTGGCCCGGCTTCTCGGCGATCCGCCGATGAACCTGATCCCCGGCACCATCGAACAATCCGGCGACGCCGTCTTCTTCGTCCGCCGCCAGCTCCGGATTCCGCTGGAAGGCCCCGCCGCGCAGGCTGCGACACGGGCCAGCGGCCGGGGCATCGTTCTAGGGGTGAGGCCGGATGCGCTGGGGCTTGCCCAAGGCACGGCGACGGGCTCCGAAATCTATTCCAACGAGCCTTTCGGCAAGCACGCCATCGTCACCGTGGNCCGGGGCATCGTTCTAGGGGTGAGGCCGGATGCGCTGGGGCTTGCCCAAGGCACGGCGACGGGCTCCGAAATCTATTCCAACGAGCCTTTCGGCAAGCACGCCATCGTCACCGTGGACATCGGAAATCACCTCATCAAGGTGAAGACCAGCATGGCTGCGGCGGCGGAAGCGGGCGGCGGAATAGGCGCCGGCATCGGCCGGACGATCGCGCCCACCTTTCCGGGCCAGGCGATCACCATTTTCGACGAAGAGACGGGCCAGGCGCTGCCTGCCCCGCTCTAGGCGGACATCCAGACACTTCAGGGGGTACAGGGCGATGAAGAGCAGGTTCTTGTCTTTGGCTGCGGGCTTGGCGGCCTCTGCGGCTCTGATCCCCGGGTCCCTCGTGGCGCCGGCGGTCCATGCGGAGGACAGCTTCTACAAGAAGGCGGCGCAGCCCTACACCGGCACCACGATCCGAGTTCTGGACGAGATCACGCCGCTCCAGGAGACGCTGGCCAAGATCGTGCCCGAGTTCGAGAAGGAAACGGGCATCAAGGTCGAGTACGAACTGCTCAACCACTTCGAGGTCATCAACAAGGGCCAAGCCGACATGCTGTCGGGCCGTGGCTTCTACGATGCCGTGATGCTGCACAATTTCCAGCTTGGCCCAATGCTCTCGGCCGAGGCCATCCTGCCCATCGACAAGCTGGTGGCGGATCCCAAGCTCTCCAATCCGGACCTGAACACCGCCGACTTCATCCAGCAGCCCTACAAGACGGCGGCCTTCACGAACGGCAAGCAGTACTCGTTCATCAACTGGAACTACAATCAGGTCTACTGGACGCGCGCGGACCTCATCGGCAATGAGGCGGAGAAGACCGCGTTCAAGGCCAAGTACGGCTACGATCTCGCGCCCGCCAAGACCATCGAGCAGATGCGCGACATCGCCGAGTTCTTCACGCGGAAGAAGGGCGAGAAGCTCGCCGGCGAAACGTTGCAGAGCGATTTCTACGGCATCGTGCTCGAGGGCATCAAGGGCGGCTCGACCTTCCCCGCGCTCTGGAACAACTTCATGAAGAACTATGGCGGCGACATCATCGACGCCAAGGGCAAACCCATCTTCGACAGCCCCGAGAACGTGGCGGCGCTCAAGATGTGGGCGGAACTGTGGAAGTTCGCGCCTCCCGGCATCGCGGAATACTCGCTGGTCGACGTCCCCACCGTGATGGGCAACGGCATCGCCGCGCAGTCCATCGCCTGGTCGGACTTCGTTCTGGGCATCGACAAGCCCGGCGTGTCGCCGCTCGCCGGCAAGTTCGTCTATGGGCCGGTGCCGGCAAAGGCCGGCCGCGAAGGCCAGCGCCATGCGGAGGCGGAACCCTCCGTCACGGTCATCACTGAGGCGAGCCGTAACCCGGAGGCCACCTTCATCTTCCTGCAATGGCTGACCGACCGGAAGCAGCAGGACAAGCTGATCGAGATGGGCAAGGGCGGCGTGCCGATCCGCGAAAGCGCGTGGGCGCTCGATGCCATCAAGAGCAATCCCAATCCGTCGCTCTTCGCGGCCATGCAGTCCACCCTCGAAGTGGCCACCGCCAAGCCGAAGATGCCGAAGTTCTACGAGCTCTACGACGCCCTCAGCGGCGTGGCGCAGGAGGTCGGCCTTGGCCGCATCTCGCCGGAGGACGGGGCCAGGAAGGGCCAGGCTGAAATGCTGAAGATCTGTGAGGAATGCCTGCTCTGACGCGGCATTACACAAGGGTCAACGGTGATATCGGGGGCGGCGCGCCGCCTCCGGCACCATGCAAACAACTTCAGAGGCCGAGATGACCAGCGTAACGCATGCCGGTTCGCCTGAGATCGCGACCGTGCGGAAGCCGCACAGCGGACGCACCTGGTATCCCTATCTGCTCATCGCACCGTCCATGCTGACGCTGGTGGTGGTCTCGCTGATCCCGTTCATCTACGCGATCTATCTGAGCTTCCACGAGGCCAAGTTCGGCCGCGTCAAGGATTTCATCTGGTTCGAGAACTACGGCGCGCTGCTGTCCGACCCGCGGTTCTGGAATTCCATCGGGACCGCGGTGACCTTCGTCGCGATTGCCGTGCCCATCGAGTTCATGCTCGGGCTGGCCGGCGCCATGGTGCTGAACCAGAACGTGAAGGGGCGCTCCATCCTCATTCCGCTGCTCTTCATGCCGGCGATGATGGCGCCCATCGTCGTCGGCCTGCTGTGGAAGATCATGCTGGCGGGCTCGTGGGGCTTCATCTCGTTCAACGTGTTCGAGAGGTTCGGGCTGCTGCAGGAAACCTCGATCTTCGCCTCGCCGGACCTTGCGCTCTACGCGCTGATCTTCGTCGATATCTGGCAGTGGACGCCCTTCATGATGCTGGCCTTCTTCGCGGGCCTGCAGGCGCTTCCGCTCGCGCCTTACCGCGCGGCGGCGGTGGACGGCGCAGGGCCGTTCCAGATCTTCTTCCACCTGACCTTGCCGATGATGACGCCCCTCCTCGCGGTCATCGGGCTCCTGCGCTTCATCGATGCCTTCAAGGTCTTCGACACGATCTACATCCTGACCGGCGGCGGCCCCGGCACCTCCACCGAAACGCCCAGCATCCTCGCCAACAAGATGACCTTCGAGTTCTGGAACATCGGCGAGGCGTCAGCGCTGGCGGTGCTGGTCTGGATCGCCTTCTTCATCTTCTGCAACGTCTTCTACCAGGTCGCCAAGAAGCGCCTGAACGCCTTCTAGGAGCCCGCGCCATGGCCGCCACCTCCGTGACCGAACCCACCGCCCGCAGCGGCGTGTTCTGGACCTCCGTCACCGTCATCTACGCACTCGTCGTCCTGTTCCCGATCTTCTGGATGGCGACGATGATGGTCAAGCCGAACGAAGCCATGTTCGCGCGGCCGACACAGTGGCTGTTCACGCCCACGCTCGAGCACTTCACCTATGTGCTGGCACAGGGTTTCCACTGGCACCTGCTGACCTCCTTCGTGCTGTGCACGATCTCGACCGCGCTTGTCGTCATCATCGGAACGCCCGCGGCCTATGCCTTCGCCCGGTTCGAAATGCGGGCCAAGGATGATCTCTTCCTGTTCATCCTGGCCTCGCGCATGGCGCCGCCGGTGTGCCTCGTCATCCCGTTCTACCTGATCTTCGCCAAGGTCGGCCTGCTGGACACATTCCTCGGCCTCACGCTCGCCTACATGACGTTCAACCTCTCGTTCTACATCTGGGTGCTGCGCAGCTTCTGCCGCGACCTGCCGAAGGAACTGGAAGAGGCCGCCGCGCTGGAGGGCTGGTCCAAGCTGCAGATCTTCCGCCGCGTCGTGTTCCCGCTCCTGCGCAACGGCATCGTGGCCACCGCCGTGCTCTGC
This sequence comes from Terrihabitans rhizophilus, assembly GCF_033898525.1. NCBI lineage: Bacteria > Pseudomonadati > Pseudomonadota > Alphaproteobacteria > Hyphomicrobiales > Terrihabitans > Terrihabitans rhizophilus. The sequence continues at coordinate 208,744 of NZ_JAXAFJ010000004.1, forward strand.
TTCATCTTCGCGTGGAACGAGTTCCTCTTCGCCTTCATGCTCGGCGGGCGAGGCGTCGAGACCCTGCCGGTGTCGATCCCGAAGCTCATCACCAGCCAGGGCGTGCGCTGGGGCGAGATGGCGGTGGTCGGAATGACGGCGCTGCTCCCGGTGCTTGCCGTCGTGTTCGTGCTGCAGCGCCACATCGTGCGCGGCCTCACTCTCGGCGCCGTGAAGGGATAGACGCCATGACCGACAGCCCCGTCACCCGGATCGCGCACAAGGACCCGAAGCTGCCGCCGCCGGTGGACCTTCCGGAAGGACCCGAATGGGTGGAGACGCTCGGCACGTTCGACGCCCAGATGGCGGAGACGCTCGTGCTGGCGGTTCGCACTCTCTACCCGCACGATGGCCTGCCGGACCGCGTCTACCGCCGCACCGTGCATGCCATCGACCGGCTGGCCACACGCGCCCCTGCCATGGCGCAGATCTTCGCCGAATTCGTGGACGGGGCCGACGGCGCGATGCCCTTGGCCTTCCGCGACCTTTCGGAAGGTTACCGGGTGGCGGTGCTCAAGGGCATGGAAGGCTCGATGGCGTTCCTTCTCGTCCAGCGCTCGGCGGTCCGGTTCCTCTACGATGACGTCGAGGTCTGGGAGGCCTTCGGCTACGAGGGCGCCTCCGTCCATCTCGGCGGCTACGTCCGCCGCGGCTTCGACGACCTCGACTGGCTGCCGCCGGTCCCCGCCGGCGTCTGACCGGCCTCCTTACCTGCAAGCACGGACGGACCATCATGGCACGCTATGAACTCGACGACGACGGCGTGGTCGTCATCATCGGCTCGGGCTCGGGCGGCGGCACGCTGGCGCATGAACTCACCCGGCGCGGCGTCGAGGTGGTGGTGCTGGAGGCGGGCAAGCATCTCACGGCAGACGACTTCGTCAACGACGAATGGGGCGGCTACGAGATGCTGTCCTGGCTGGACAAGCGCACATCCTCGGGCACCTGGCGCGTCGCCAAGGACCACGCGCTCTCGCCCAGCTGGCACTGCAAGGTGGTGGGCGGGACCAGCGTGCACTGGTCGGCCTGCTGCTACCGCCTCATCGAGGACGAGATGCGGGCGCGCAGCGTCTATGGCGACATCCCCGGCACCACGCTCATCGACTGGCCGATCACGCTCGACGAACTTGAGCCCTATTACGAACTGGCCGAGGCCAAGATGGGCGTGACGGGCACGAACGGCCTGCCGCCCCTGCCGCCCAACAACAACTTCAAGGTCATGTACTGGGGCGCCAAGAACCTGGGCCTCGAACAGGTCTCGACCGGCCGCCACGCCATCAACTCCGTGCCCTATGACGGCCGTCCCGCAACCATCCAGGACGGCTTCACCATCACGGGCGACAAGACGGGATCGCGCTGGTCGACGCTGAACGTGGAACTGCCGCGCGCCCTTGCCACCGGCAGGCTGGACCTGCGCCCGCAATGCCGCGCCATCCGCATCGAGCACGACGAGAATGGCCTCGCTTCCGCCGTCGTCTACGTGGACCCGCACGGCGTGATGCAGCGGCAGAGGGCGCGCGCCGTGGTGCTGGCCGGCAATTGCGTGGAGAGCCCGCGCATCCTGCTGAACTCGGCCACGGGCCGCTATCCCAACGGCCTCGCCAATGGCTGGGGCCATGTCGGGCGGCATTATCTGCGCCACCTCATCCAGACGGTGTGGTCGGTGTTCGACAAGCCGGTGAACATGCACCGGGGCGAGATCATGACCGGCCTCATCAAGGACTTCGCCCGGCACGATCCTTCGCGTGGCTTTGCCGGCGGCTATTACGTGGAGCTGAACTCCATGGGCCTGCCCACCACGGCCGCGCTTATGGAACCGGGCTGGTGGGGGCGCGACTTCGTGTCGGTCATCGAGCAATACGCCAACATGGCCGGCATCTTCATGACTGGCGAGGACATGCCGCAGGCGGACAACCGCGTCACGCTCACCGATGAACTGGACGAGTTCGGGGTCCCCGTCGCCAACATCCATTACGACGACCACGTCAACGATACCCGCATGCGCAGCCACGGCTACAAGACGCTGACGGCCATCCACAAGGCCGCCGGTGCACGGCGCTGCATCGAGGCACCGGCCTACCCGGCGAGCCACAATCTCGGCTCGAACCGCATGTCGGCGCGGCCCGAAGATGGGGTGGTGGACAGGCACGGCCGCACGCACGAGGTGCCGAACCTCTTCATCGCGGACGGCAGCGGCTTCGCGTCCGGCGGCGCCTGCAATCCGACGCTGACCATCGTGGCCCTCGCGATCCGGCAGGCCGAGTACATGGCCAACCGCATGGCAGCAGGAGGGCTTTGACCGAGGGGTTCACGGAGCCGACGCTCGGCTACTGGCAGGACCTGCATGGCGAGGTGCCGGCGGGCTTTTCCGCCACGCCGCCGCATCGTCATGGCTACCCCGTGCAGCTTCCGTCCGGCGCGGTTCTCGTTCTTCCCTTGCGGCAGTTGCCGGAGGGATCGCACGCCGTGGCCTCGCTGATCGCCAACCAGGCCTCGCACGGCGTTGTGCGCGCGCTTTCCATGCACATGGCGGATGCTGCGCGCCCGCTCGCGGCAGACATCGTGGTAGGTTTGCCGACGCTGGGCCTCGTCTTCGCGGCCCAGGTCGCGGAGGCACTCGGCCAGCCGCGCTTCGTGCCGCTCGGCTATTCCCGCAAGTTCTGGTACGCGGACGATCTGTCCGAGCCCGTGGCCTCCATCACCAGTCCGGAAGCCGGCAAGAGGCTGAGGCTAGACCCCAATCTTCTGCCGCTGATCAGGGGCCGGCGTGTTGTGGTGCTAGATGACGCGATCTCGACGGGACGCACCGCGCTTGCCGCGCTCAGGCTGCTGCGGCGTGCCGGCGCGGAGGTGGCCGGCGTCGTCGTCGCGATGAAGCAGTCGAACCGCTGGGAAATCCCGCTCTCTCGGGACGACGCTCCGGTGCCGGTGCGCGCGGTCTATGGCTGTCCCTTGTTCGAACGGCGGGAAGACGGCTGGTGGCCCTTGCCGGGAACCATGCCGCCCGTGCCCTAGACCGAGGCCGCGCGAATGGCCTCCCACACCCGGGCCGGCGTGAGCGGCATGTCCAAAGTCCTCACACCCAGCGGCGCCAGCGCGTCGATCACGGCGTTGACCAAGGCCGGGGGAGCGCCGATGGCACCGGCTTCGCCCGCACCCTTGATGCCGAGAGGATTGGTGGTGCACGGCACGTTCTGCGTCGAGACATCGAAGAAGGGCAGGTCGTCGGCGCGCGGCAGGCCGTAGTCCATGAAGCTGCCCGAGAGCAGTTGGCCGGTCTCTTCGTCATAGACCAGATGCTCGGTCATGGCCTGACCGATGCCCTGCGCGATGCCGCCATGGACCTGCCCGGCGAGGATGAGGGGGTTCAGCACGCGTCCGAAATCGTCCACCACCGTGAACCGCTCGATGTGGATGCGCCCGGTCTCGACCTCCACCGCGACCTCGCAGACATGGACCCCATTGGGGAAGGTGCCGGCCAGTTGCTCGAAGTCTCCGGTGCCTGAAATGCCGCCGGCATGGGCGGCCACGTCCAGCAAGGACAGGTGCCGGTTGGTGCCCGCCAGTCGGAACAACCCGTCCTCGAAGGCTAGATGTTCCGGCGGCGCATCCAGCATCCGGGCCGCGTGCGCGCACGCCTCGGAAATCGCGGCCTCGGCCGCCAGCTTCAGCGCACCGCCGCCATGCACCATGGTGCGCGAAGCGACGGTGCCGCCTGCGGAGGGCATCGGCTGCGTGGTGTCCCCCGTGCGGACCTGGATGTGCTGGGGCTCGACGCCCAGCTTCTCCGCCAGCATCTGGACATAGGTCGTCTCGTGCCCTTGGCCGGTGGACTGGGTGCCGACATGCAGCACGACCTTGCCATCCGCTCCGATCTCGACGACCGCGCCTTCCTTGCCGGGAACTCCGGTGCGCTCGACGTAATAGGCCATGCCGATGCCGCGCATGAGGCCATCGCCCGTGGCCGCTTTGCGTAGGCCGAAGCCGGACCAGTCCGCAGCTGCCATGCCGGCCCGCATCACGCTTTCGAAATCGCCGGAATCGTAGACGAGCCCCGTTGCCGTGGTGAAGGGCATTTCGCCCGCGCCGATCATGTTGCGGGCGCGCAGATCGTCCGGCGCGAGGCCGAGTTCGCGCGCCGCATGGTCCACGAGCCGCTCGATCAGATAGGTCGCTTCCGGCCTGCCCGCCCCGCGATAGGCGTCCATCGGCGCATTGTTGGTGTAGGCGATGCGGACATCGGTCGCGACGACCGGGATGCGGTAGACGCCGGGCGCCATCGGGGGGCCAGCCAGCGTCGGGCAATACACGCCGAAAGCCGATAGCGCGCCGCCGCAGCTTGCCTGCGTTTCGACCGTCAGCGCGGTGAAGCGGCCCTCGCGGTCGACGCCAAGGCGGGCAAGGGAGCGGTTGTCACGGCCTTGCGTGTCGCTGAGAAAGGCTTCGGCGCGACTGGATTGCCAGCGCACGGGACGGCCGAGCGCACGCGCGGCATAGAGAACCAGCGCCTGCTCCGGATAAGGCACTGCCTTCATGCCGAAGCCGCCACCGACATCGGGCGTGATGACGCGCAGCTTCTCCGGCGGGAGGCCGAACACCGCCTCGAAGAACCACGCCCGGAGCATATGGCTGCCCTGGCTGCCGGTGACGAGCGTGAAATCCCCGGTTTCCGCATCGTGCAAACCGATGGCGTTGCGGGGTTCGAGCGAACTGACGACGATCCGGTTGTTGACCAATGCCAGCGAGATCACGCGCTCGGAGGCGGCCAGCGCCGCGTCGGCGGCTTCGAGATCGCCGATGCTCCAGTGCAGCGCAAGATTGCCGGGCGCGTCCTCATAGAGCTGCGGGGCGCCGGGTGCGAACGCCGCATCCGGGACCACGACGGCCGGCAGCTCATCGACAACGATCTCCACGACCTCTGCCGCCTCTATCGCCGCCTGCGCGCTTTCCGCCACCACGAACGCCAGCGGTTCTCCAAGATAGCGCACCTTTCCGGTCGCAAGCAGCGGGCGGGGTGGCAAGGGCATGCGTCCGCCTTCGGCATGATCGAGCACGATGGTCACCGGCATTGTGCCAATTCCGTCTCGTGCGAGATCCTCCGCGGTAAAGACAGCCAGCACGCCCGGCATTGCGCGCGCTGCTTCGGCATCCACCCCTTTCAGAACACCATGCGCCACGCTCGACCGAGCCAGTGCGGCATAGGCTTCCCCCTCGAAGCGGTAGTCATCGGTGTAGTGGCCCTGCCCCGTAATGAACCGGATGTCTTCCACACGCCGGAATGGCTGCCCAACGCCGAACTTCATGCTGTGTCCTCCGCATCGCCTTATGCGAAATCCAGGCCAGCATGCCCCGCACGGCTGCAATGCGAAGTGATATGCGCATTGCCTTGAAGACGGGCACACTGGACGATGTTACGGCATTCTCCCGGAGATCGGAGCCATGTCCCGCCCGGGCGGGGCACGACAGAGGGATGGCATGCGGCTTGCAGTTTCAGGGGCGGGTTCCAAGAGCCGCCGGCTCTTCCTGCGCATAAGGACCGTTCCCGTGGACATGACAGGCCAGCAGCGCATCGAGGCGTCACGCGAGGACGTCTGGCGGGCCCTGAACGATCCGGATGTGCTGCGCCTTTGCATTCCCGGCTGCCAGGAGATCACAGCCCTGTCACCCACCGAGATGAAGGCGTCCGTCACCCTCAAGATCGGACCGATGAAGGCATCCTTTCTTGGGAATGTGACGCTGTCGGACATCGATGCGCCAAAGGGCTACCGTATCAGCGGGGAAGGCAAAGGCGGGGTGGCCGGCTACGCCAAAGGCGGCGCCCGCGTCTGGCTGGAGGAAGATGGCCGGGCGACGCTCCTGAACTACGAGGCGCAGGCCGATGTCGGGGGCAAAATCGCCCAACTCGGCGGGCGCCTGATCGACAGCACCGCACGCAAACTCGCGGCCGAGTTCTTCGGAAAATTCGGCGAAGTGGTCGCACCCGCGACTGCCGACGTGGCAGACATCATTCCTTGAATCCGATGCAGGACCGCATGATGTCCCCAATCAGCATGACCGTGAACGGCGTGCCCGTGTCGGCCGAGATCGACCCCCGTACCCTGCTCGTCCAGTTCCTACGGGATCATCTTCGGCTTACCGGCACGCATGTCGGCTGCGACACAAGCCAGTGCGGCGCCTGTCTGGTGCAGCTTGACGGCGCCGCGGTGAAGTCCTGCGCCGTTCTGGTGGTGCAGGCCTCCGGCCGAACGGTGACGACCATCGAAGGGCTGGCGGGGAGCGGAGCGCTGCATCCGATGCAGGAGGCCTTTCGGGAGCATCACGGGCTGCAATGTGGGTTCTGCACTCCGGGAATGATCATGGCCGGCCTCGACATGGTCCGCCGTCATGGCCCCTTTCTGGAGGCCGATCAGGTGCGAACCGAGCTGGAGGGCAATCTCTGCCGCTGCACCGGGTACCACAACATCGTCACGGCCATCATCGCCGGCGCCCGTGAGACGGCCATGCCGGCCACGCGGAGCTGAGCATGTTTGCGTTCACCTACCACAAGCCGGGAGACACAGGGCTCGCGGTGGAACTGGCAAGCCGCAACCCGGATGCGAAGTTCCTGGCCGGCGGGCAGACGCTGATACCGACCCTCAAGCAAAGGCTCGCTGCGCCCTCGGACCTCGTGGACCTGGGCGCGCTCGGTGATCTTCGGGGCATTTCGGTCTGCGACGAGGGTGTCCTCGTGGGCGCCATGACGCCGCATGAGGCTGTGGCATCCTCGCCTCTGATGAAAGCCCACATACCCGCTCTTGCGGACTTGGCCGGCCTGATCGGCGATCCGGCCGTCCGCCAGCTCGGGACCCTCGGCGGCTCTGTTGCCAACAGCGATCCCTCGGCAGATTACCCCGCCGCCTGCCTCGCGCTCGGTGCCACGGTGATCACGGACCGCCGTCGCATTGCAGCAGCCGATTTCTTCCTCGGCCTGTTCGAGACGGCTCTTGAGCCCTCCGAACTGATCACCGCGATTGTGTTTCCCGCTCCGCAAGGCGCCGCCTACACGAAGTTCCGCAATCCGGCTTCGCGCTACGCCATGGCCGGCGTCTTCATCGTGCGCGGCACGGAGGATGTGCGCGTTGCCGTCACCGGCGTCAGCGGCGATGGTGTGTTTCGCTGGCAGGAGGCCGAGGCGGCACTGGCGACCGACTTCAGCGAGGCTGCACTTGGCGATATCGTGCTTCCGGCAGAGGGCATGATCTCCGACATGCACGGCACCGGCGCTTACAGGGCGCATCTCGCAAGCGTGATGGCACGTCTGGCGGTGCGGCGGATGGGTGTATCGCCATGGCCTGAGCAACCCCTCTAGAGAGGACGGAAGATGAACCATGAACCCGCAGGAGCGATCCTCAGCGATGAGATCCTTCCCCCGCGCGCCTATTGGCACCGCCGCCTCGCAAGGGGCGAGGTGCTGCGCATCATCGACTTGGAAGGGTGCCAGGCGGTGGATACCCTGTTCTACGACGCGGAGCAGCCTTCGGCTCGCTACAATGCGCCAAACACGATGAAGCTTGCCGGCAGCGTCTATCTGTCCAAAGGCTGCGTGCTCTACGACAACCTTGCCGAACCGCTTGTGACGATGATCGAGGACACCGTCGGCCGGCACGATACCCTGGCTGGGGCCTGCAGCCGGGAGATCAACCAGATCCGCTACGGCCGGCCGGGCGATCTCAGCTGCCGGGACAACTTCATCTCGGCCCTGCGCGAACTCGGCATGGACGAGCGCGACATTCCGCCAAACGTCAACTTCTTCATGCACGTGCCGGTGGACGGAAGCGGTGGACTGACCATCGCCGACGGAATTTCAAAGCCGGGCGACTATGTCGATCTCCGCGCCGAGAAAGACGTGATCGTCGTGATCTCCAATTGTCCGCAGGAGTTGAACCCGTGCTGCGGCGGCAGCCCCTCGCCGATCCGCCTCACGGTCTGGCAACCCTGAGCCATCCCCGCGCCTTAACTGTTGGGTGCCGGCAGGTGCGGCCTTCTACGCGACATGATGATCTCGGCCAGTATCGCCGTGGCGATTTCCGCAGGCGACACCGCATCGATGTCCAGCCCTATCGGTGCACTGATGCGGCCGAGTTCTGCACTGTCGAAGCCAAGCAGGCGCAGGCGCTCCAGCCGGCTTGCATGGGTGCGGCGGCTTCCGAGCGCGCCGACATAGAAGCACCCGGCCCGCAAACCGGCGGCGAGAGGTAAATCGTCGATGCGCGGTTCATGCGAGAGCGCCGCGACGGCGGTGAAGCGATCAAGAGGACGATCGGCGAGGACACTCTCAGGCCATTCGGCGAGCACCTCCTGACCGGGGAACCGCTCCGAGGTCGCAAAGCCTTGCCGAGGATCGACCAAGGTAACCTCGAGCCCGACCAGCCTCGCCATCGGGACCAGGCTTTGCGCGATATGGACCGCGCCGACGATCATCAGCCTGGGCGGAGGATTCTGGATGTTCGCGAAGATCCCGCCTTCGACGTCCTTGAGGAGCATCGAGCGGCCGGAGAGGAAGAGGGGCGCAAGCACCTGGCCCATGGCGTCGTCGGCAAGCTCGTCCTCCCGCACCACGCGCGATGAGCCGGTATCGAGTTCGGTGACGAGCGCTACGGCAAGGCGCTCACGGCGGGCTTTCGCCACCGCCTCCAGCACATCGCGGCGCATCAGGTCACCGGATCGATGAAGATGCGGATGCTCCCGCCGCACGACAGGCCGGAGCGCCAGGCGGTTTCATCCGCGACGCCGAATTCAACCATTCGCGGTTGCCCGCTCGCGATCACGTCGGCTGCCTCTGCCACGACATCGCCTTCCACGCAGCCCCCCGACACCGAGCCTTCAAAATTGCCGTCGGCATCGATGACGAGGTGGCTGCCAACTGGCCGCGGTGCCGAGCCCCAGGTCTCGATGACGGTGGCGATGGCAACAGCCCGCCCGGAGGCCAACCATGACCCGGCCGTCAAAAGCACATCATCCGCAGACCCGCTCATGAAAACACTCCTGCACCGACATCGCCCCGTCAGCGTAAAGGCCCTGCCTCCATCTATCCAGCACTGACCGTGCCAGCCGAACGGAAGCCGCCTGCGGCTACGATGCCCAATCTGTAATCAGGCACGTGGGCTGGCCGCACCATTTCCGCAGCCGATGCCGGCCTCCGATCAGCGATGCTTGCCTTAGGGACGGGCAACTCAACAACGGCATCCACGCGTCCGAACTCGGGTGGCACACCGATTGCATAAGGAAATGCGAATAACACTTCGTTATTTTCCTAGCCTGAGGCCCGGTCAATGCTGCCCGTCTCCGACACCAAGTTTGCGGCGTGCCGATGAGCTCGCAGAACCCGGCATCGTCGCCATGGGACCGCTGGGCCAGCCTTGGCCAGGCGGAACGGGATGCCGCCTACAACAACAACGCGGCCGTGGCCGACAGCCCGGCACTGATCGAGGCGCGGAATGCCGCCTCGGCCATCTGGCGGAATGCGCATCCTCAAGGGCTCGACGTAGCCTACGGACATGGGGAGCGCACGGCGTTCGATCTTTATCCCGCCGCCGACCCCTCAGCGCCGTGCCTCGTCTTCATCCATGGCGGCTACTGGCAGAAAAACTCTCGCGAGAACTTCGCAGCCTATGCGGAAGGGCTGGCGCGCTCGGGCTGGTCCGTCGCCATGCCCAGCCACACACTGGCGCCTGAGGCCAGCCTCACCCAGATCGCCGCCGAGATCCGCGAGGCGCTCGACTGGCTCGCCTCCTCAGGCCCGGCCAATGGCATCTCCGGGCCCCTGGTGCTGTCAGGCTGGTCGGCCGGCGCCCAGCTTGCGGCCCTGCATCTGGACCATCCGGCTGTCACAGCCGGCCTTGCGATCTCCGGCGTCTACGAGCTCGCGCCCCTGCGCGACACGTTCCTGAACCAGGCCCTGCGCCTGACCGACGACGAGATTGCCACGCTCTCGCCGCTGCGCCGTCCGGTCTGCCTCAAGCCGATGGCCATTGCCTATGGCTGCGACGAACTGCCGGCTCTCGTGCACGACTCGCTTCGCCTTCACCAGCTCCGCGAACAGGCAAGCGCACCCGGCGCCCTCATCGCCCTGCCCGGTGCCGACCACTTCACCGTGCTCGACCAGTTCCGCACCCTCGACGGAGTGCTGGTGCGCGCCGCCAAGGAAGTCCTGGCCCTCGCTCGCAAGGGAAAAGCGGCGGCCTGACCGCTGCCGCGCGAGCAACCACGGATCACACACACCGCCTACTGGAGACCCGGATGACCACTTCAAAAATTGTCTGCACGACTGCTTTGGCCCTCCTGATGCTTGGAGGCACCGCCTTCGCGCAGGATGTGATCAAGATTGGCGTCAACCAGCCGCTGACCGGGCCGTTCGCGGCGTCCGGAGCCTATGTTGTGAACGGCGCGCGCATTGCGGCGGACGAGATCAACGCCAAGGGTGGCGTGCTCGGCAAGCAGATCCAATTGATAGTGGAGGACAACAAGTCCAACCCGACAGAGGCCGCGGCGGTCGCCGAGAAGCTCATCACCAGCGACAAGACGCCCGTATTGCTCGGAGCCTGGGGCTCCAGCCTGACACTGGCGGTCATGCCGAAGCTGGAAGAATACGAGGTGCCGATGCTGGTCGAAACCTCCTCCTCCGGCAAGATCACCACCTCCGGCAACCCATTCGTCTTCCGCATCTCGCCGCCCTCCGCCCTCGAGGCCGAGTCCTTTGCACCGATGATCGAGAAGATCGGCGTGAAGAAGGTCGACTTCCTGGTCATCAACAATGACTGGGGACGCGGCGCCGCCGCCGACTTTGGCAAGCTGCTGAAGGAGAAGGGAGTCGAGGTCGGCCTGACGGAGACCATGGATGCGTCCGCGCAGGACATGAGCGCCCAGCTGGCCAAGATCAAAAGCACCGATGCCGACACCATCATGATCACGGCGGCGGTGGACCAGCTGACGCTCGTGTTCAAGCAGATGGCCTCCATGGGCCTCAAGAAGCGCGTCATCACCACGGGCGGCTCGCAGAACCCGGATCAGCTGATCGCCCAGGCCGGCGCGGCGACCGAAGGCACGATGCACCTCACGACCTTCCTGCCCTGGGTGCCTACCGCTACACCCGATCCGAAGGCCACCGAGTACTTCATCAGCGAGTGGAACAAGCGCGGCTATCCCTTCGCCGGCACCACCGAGAGCTTCCGTGGCTATGACGGAATCCGCGCCATCGCGGCGGCCATCGAACAGGGCGGCTCGGCCGAGCCCGCGGCCATCAAGGAGGGTTTCTGGAAAGTCGACATGATGGGTCTGAACGGCCCGATCAAGTTCCAGAAGTCCGGACCGGCAGGCAGCGAAAGCGGCCAGAGCAAGCCGCAGGTCTACCTGATCAAGATCGCCGACGGGAAGGTCGGCGAGGTCAAGCTCTGAGCTAGAGCCCTGCACGGGTGGAACGGGCCCCGGCCGCTTCCACCCGGCTGGCACGCTCTCTGCACACCACCCCAGTTCGGCCGACGCGCCGGAAGAAGATCGTTCCGATACGGAGCCGGCAACTTGGATCAGTTTCTACAGCATGGCGTGAACACGCTGGTTCTCGGCGGCGCCTATGCGCTTCTGGGTATCGGCCTCACCCTGATCTTCGGGATCATGAACGTCGTCAACTTCACGCATGGCGCGCTCTACACCTTCGGCGCCTACCTGATGTACCTGGCCTGCGCAGCGTTGGGCCTCAACTTCTTCCTCTCGCTTCCGGTTGCGATCCTGGGCGGGCTGATGCTCGGCGCCGTCATCGAGGTCCTGCTGCTGCGGCCGCTGCGCAAAGCGGACATCGATACCACGATGCTGGTGATGATCGGCGCCGGCATCATCCTTCAGTCCAGCACGCTGTGGATCTTCGGGGGCGTGGCCAAGGCCATCCCGTCGCCGTTTCCGGACGCGCCCGTCCAGCTCGGCCCCGTCTCCCTCTCGTGGATGCGCCTGTTCGTCTTCTTCGCGGCCGGTGCCCTCATCGCCACGGCCTATGCCCTGATCAATCTGACCAGGCTCGGCCGCGCCATGCGCTCCACCTTCCAGGATCCCGACACGGCGGCGCTGATGGGCGTGAATGTGAAATTCATCTACACCGCGACCTTCGCGCTGGGCTCCAGCCTTGCCGCGGCGGCCGGCGCGCTGCTCGGCCCGGTCTATGTGGTCGTGCCGCAAATGGGGGATCTCGCCTCGGTCAAGGCGTTCGCCATCGTCATCCTGGGCGGGCTGGGCAATGTCGCGGGCGCAACCATCGGCGGCTTCATCCTTGCTTTCGCGGAGGAGTTCGGCGCCGGCTACATCTCGTCCGGCTACCGCGACGCCATGGGCTTCATCATCATCATAGCCGTCCTTCTCATGAAGCCGACCGGCCTTTTCGCCCGTGCGGAGCGCATCGGATGAGCCGCTATTTCCCGCCCCTCCTCCTCGTGATCCTCGTCCTGCTCCCGCTCTTCGTGAAGGATCCCTATCTGCTGAACGCGCTGATCACAGGCGGCATATTCACGATAGGCGCGATCAGCCTCAATCTGCTGCTCGGCTTCACGGGGCAACTCAGCCTCGGTCACATCGCCTTCTTCGGCATCGGCGCCTATGCCAGCGCGCTGACCTCGCTCGGTTTCGATGTCGGCCTGTTCGGCGGTGTGCGTGTCGTGCACGAGGCGTGGCCGCCGCTGGTGGGCTTCGTGGTTGCCGTTGTTCTGGCGGGCGCGTGCGGCTTCATCGTTGGCCGGCTCTCTTTCCGGGTGCGCGGCGCGTATTTCGTGATTGTGACGATCGCCTTCGCGGAAGTCGTGCGGCTCGTTGCTCTGAACTGGATAGAGCTCACCCAAGGTCCGCTGGCGCTTACCTCCATCCCCCAGATGCGGCTCGGACTACCCTTCGGCGGCGAGACGGTGCTGCGCACCAAGGCGCAGAACTTCTACCTGATGCTGGCGGTCGCCACGTTGTGTTACCTGGTCGTGGCACGGCTTGTCTCCGGGCGCTTCGGCAGGGCCATGCGGGGCCTTAAGGAGAATGAGCCGCTCGCAATGTCGGTAGGCATCGACGTCACGCGCACCCTCACCATCACCGCCACCATCTCGGCCGCCATGGCCGGCGCCGCGGGCAGCCTCTACGCCCATTACTTCCGCATCATCGATCCGGACGTGTTCCTGTTCACCTACACGGTGACCATGATCATCATGGTCGTCAGCGGCGGAAAAGGAACGCTGGCCGGTCCGCTGATCGGTGGGGTCATCTTCAGCATCCTGCCTGTCACCCTGAGGCCCTATATGGCGCCTGAGGCACAGTGGATCGTCTATGGCGCGGTGTTGATCCTCATCCTGTTCCTGACGCCCAAGGGCCTCGCGCCCTATGTCGACGAATGGTTCGCGCGCCGCCGCGCCAACCGGCTCCCCGCACCGTCCATCGATGCCCGCGCGGAGGCCCGCACATGAGCGCCGCGCCCATCCTCACCGTCAATCATGTCGAGATGCGCTTTGGCGGACTGCGCGCCATCGCCGACCTGCATTTCGATGTTGCCGAGGGCGAGATCCTCAGCCTGATCGGCCCAAACGGCGCCGGCAAGACGACGGCCTTCAACATCATCACCGGCTATCTCAAGCCCACCAGCGGAGAGGTCTGCTTCCGGGGGACCAACCTTGCGGGGCTGTCGCCGAACCGCGTCAGCCGCCTTGGCCTGGCGCGGACCTTCCAGCGCACCTCCGTGTTCGCCAACGACACGGTGTTCGACAACGTCATGCTGGCCCTTCACGGGGCGGCGCATGGCGCAGGCGTGCTGGACGCTCTGTTCAACCTGCCGCGCGAGCGCCGCGGCGAGGCCCGCAGGCGTGAGCGCACTGCGGAAATCCTGGACCAGCTTGGCCTGACGTCACGCGCCTATGCCCCTGCGGGGTCGCTTTCCTATGGCGAGCAGCGGCTCGTCGGCGTTGCGCTGGCCCTTGCGACCGATCCGACCATGCTGCTGCTGGACGAGCCGGTCTCGGGGATGAACGCCTCCGAGACGCATAACTTCGTGCGCCTCATCCGCGCCATCCGTGACGCGGGCACCACGATCCTGCTGGTCGAGCACGACATGCCGATGGTCATGGCGGTGTCGGACCGCATCGTCTGCCTCAACCACGGCCAGCTCATCGCGAATGCACCCCCGGCAGAGATCCGCACCAATCCGGCGGTCATCGAGGCCTATCTCGGCAAGAGCGCCGCTACCACCCGGATCGAGGAGGAACTGGCCCATGCTTGAGATCCGCGATCTGCAGTGTGCCTATGGCGCGGTCTCCGCCCTCAAGGGCATCACGATGCATGTGGGAGAGGGCCAACTCGTGGCACTCGTCGGCGCAAACGGTGCCGGTAAATCCACCACGCTTCGGGCGGTGTCCGGCCTTGCCCCGAAGGTTGGGGGCAGCATCCTGTTCTGCGGTGAGGACATCACCGGGCTCGATCCGGCGAAGGTGCTGGACCGGGGCATTTCGCATTGTCCCGAGGGCCGCCGCGTCTTCCCGTACATGACCGTGGCCGACAACCTCATCATGGGCGCGTATCTGCGCCGCGACCAGGCAGGTGTCCGGCAGGATCTGGACAAGGTCTACTCGGACTTCCCGCGCCTGAAGGAACGGCGCACACAGGCCGCCGGCACCCTCTCCGGCGGCGAGCAACAAATGCTGGCGATCGGCCGGGCGCTCATGTCGCGACCGAAGCTCATCCTGTTCGACGAGCCATCGCTGGGCCTTGCGCCCACCATCGTCGAGCAGATCCTTTCGATGATCCGCAGCATCTGCGATGCCGGCACCACCGTGCTGCTGGTGGAGCAGAACGCCTTCGCCGCGCTGGAACTCTGCGACCATGCCTTCCTGCTCGAGACGGGGCGCATGGTGAAGGAGGGAAGCGGGCGGGAGCTTATCGCGGATCCCCATATCCGGGCGGCCTATCTCGGCGGCTGATCCGGCCGCTGGGATCGCGAGACCCGCTTGCCCGCGAAGCGCCCGCCTGCTGCCTAGATTGTCAGCAGGCGGTCTTCGTTGTCCTCCTGCCGGGCCGCGACCACCCGTGTCATCAGTCCGACGAGTTGCTTCTGCTCGGCGGGAGAAAGCGGCGTCAGCGTATCCTGATGGGCGCGCTTTACCTGCGCCGCGGCCTCTCCCAGAAAGGCCAGCCCCGCGGCCGTGATGCGCGACACCTGACGGCGGCGGTCGGTCGGCGCGGCAGTACGTTCGACCAGACCACGCGCGGCGAGGCGCTTCAGGATGCCGGTGGTGGTCGTTCGGTCGAGGTAGACGGCCTGGGCGATTGCGGTCTGGTCGGCAGGCCCCTGCATTTCCAGCGCCGACAGCACGCTGTACTGGAGCGGGGTGATCTGGAACTCGGCAAGAAGGTCCATGAAGAGCCCGACATGAATCTGGTGCATGCGCCGGATCAGGAAACCTGGCCGCTCGCCGATCGACCATGCCTCGTCCGCCATGACGCTCCCCTGTGCGGGCGCGCCGGTGCCGCGTCCGTCCCCGTCCATCGCCGCCTGCTCACTGCTCGCCATGTCTCGCATAACTCCGCACACCTGTCTGGATCGCCCGGGTGGCACAGGCTATGCATACCTAAATACGAAGCACGCTTCGCATCAGCGATGCACGCTCCGGCACAATTTGACGAGGTACGATAATGGCTGACGTTTCGCGATATGACACGCTGCTGCGCGGCGGCCGCGTCATCTGCCCAGCGTCCGGCGTGGACGGCATCAAGGATGTTGCCATCCGCGACGGGCGGATCGCCGCCGTGGAAGACACGATCATCCCCACCAGCGCCACCGATGTGATCGACGTGTCCGGCAAGCTGGTCCTGCCGGGCATGATCGATACGCACGGCCACATCTACCAGTACGTGACGGGGCGTTTCGGCCTGAACCCCGATATGGTGGGCGTTCGCTCGGGCGTCACGACAGTGGTCGATCAGGGCGGCCCCTCCTGCATGACGCTGCCCGGCTTCCGGCACTACATCGCGGAAAAGGCCGACACCCGCGTCTACGCCTTCCTCTCCGCCTATCTCGTGGGAGGGCTTGAGGGGCACTTCTACCCTAATCTCTACAGCCCCGAAGGCGTGGACGTGGACGCGACGGTGAAGTCCGCCACCGAGAACAAGGATCTCGTGCGCGGTATCAAGGGCCATGCCGAGATCGGCGGCTTCGCGCGCTGGGGCATCAAGGTCATGGAGATGGCAGCCCAGATCAGCCGCCGCTCGCAACTGCCCCTCTACGTGCATTTCGGCCAACTCTGGGGCCTTCCCGAAAGCGGGGCGAATGGCGAGGACGCCAACACCATCATGGAGCGCGTGATCCCGCTGCTGCAGCCGGGCGACGTGCTGGCTCATCCGTTCACCCGCCATCCCGGCGGCTTCATCAACGAAGAGGGCGTGGTCCATCCCATCATCCGGGCGGCGATGGACGCAGGCCTGCGCGTGGATGTCGGCCATGGAAGCCACTTCTCCTACCGCGTGGCGCGCGCTTCGCTTCCGGCCGGCGTCATCCCCTACACGCTCGGCGCGGACATGCACGGCTACAACACGGAAGTCCCGCAGCCCGCCGGCACGCCAGACGAGCACCACGACGACGAGAACCACCCCTTCCTCGGCCAGGCGCGCTTCAGCCTGACCCAGGCCATGAGTTCCATGATGGCGCTCGGGATCCCGCTCGAGGATGTGGTGCCGATGGTCACCAAGAACCCCGCCGAGATGCTCGGCCTGTCCGACCGCATCGGCGCGCTGAAGCCCGGTTACGCGGCCGACGTGTCGGTGCTCCATGACGACCGTGGCCGTTTCCTGCTGCGCGACAACGAAGACACGCGGGTGATCGCCGATCGCCTGCTGCGCCCGGCCTTCTGCCTGCGCAACGGCAAGCGCTTCGACGCGGACTCGCCGATCCTGCCGCACGCGGTTGCCGCCTGATCATCGACAGCCGGGGCGTTTGCGCCCCGGCTTCCCCTGAAATGACCGCGTCCCCACCCGCCCACGATCCCGACGCCCTGCACTGGGTCGAGGCCTGCACGGTCGAGGCGCTGGAACGGCGATCGCTGATCGGTGTCTTTATCGGCGGGGAACATCTGGTCGTGGCGCAGAGCGACGGGGCCATCCACGCCGCCGAACGCAAATGCCCGCACGAGAGCGCCGACCTTGCCAAGGGACGCTGCAGCGGTGGACGGCTGATGTGCCCGCGGCACCTGGCCTGGTTCGATCTGAAGACAGGTAACGTGCCCGGCTGGGACGTGCGGTCGCTGCGCATCTTTCCGACCCGTGTCAGCGATGCCCGCGTGTTCGTCGGCCTGCCAGGCGTGCCGAAAGCACCCAGACCGCCCGAGCCGTTCTGACCCGGTCTAGCCGCGACCGCCGGGCAGGAGCTTGCGGATCAGGGACCACATGGTCTGGAGCATGAAACCTATGCCCCCGATGGGCGCGGAAGCCTGCACCTCGCGCCCTTCGGCCGCTTCGGCCAGATTGGCGGCAAAGCGCTCCAGCAACCGGTCCACGATGTCGGCCACCACCGCCGGGCGGCCGAACTGGGAGAGCGGGCCGGTGAGCTTATAGGCGATCTCGACCGCAACGCGTGATGAGGCGGCATCCACCGCCTCCGCCGTAAAGCTGATCGCCCCATCGGCCCGGGATCGGCTGACCGGATCGCCGCCGCTGCCGATCACGCGTCCCGTGCGCTGCACAGCGTTGTAGTCCACCTTGGCGCGGCCCCGGAACGTCGCGCGCATCGGGCCGATGGCAACGAGGAACGCGCCCGTCACGATGCCCGCCGGATCCTGCTCCTCTATGCTGGCACCGGGCAGGCAGCGTGCAACCGTATCGATGTCCTGGATGGTCGACCAAAGCCGATCCACGGGGACGGCGACGGGGATTTTGCGGTGGAGGGTCACCGGATTGTCCAGCGTGTCGGGCAGCGGCGGGAGGCTCCCGTTCACCGACTTTGCCGGCGCGTTCGGCTCGACGGCCCGGAACGCAGGCGCAGCAGCACTTCCGGCCTCCACCGGTGGGCGCGTAATCGGGCGAACCGAAGGCTCCGGCGCGCCCTCGTCCAGCACGCTGCGGATGGCAGCCACGATGCCTGAATAGCCGGTGCAGCGGCACAGATTGCCGGCAAGTTCCTCCCGCACCCGCGTATCGTCGGCGTCCGGCAGGCGGGTGACGATGTCGTAGGCGGTGGCAAGGAAGCCCGGCGTGCAGTAGCCGCATTGCAATGCGTGATGGCGGGTGAACGCACTTCGCAATGCGCTCATCACGGGATCATCGCCAAAGCTTTCCACGGTGCGCACCTCCGCGCCCGAGCAAGTGGCGGCAAAGGTGATGCAGGAGCGCGTCGGCCGCCCGTCCACAAGCATGGTGCAGGCACCGCAGACGCCGTGCTCGCAGCCGATATGCGTGCCGGTGAGGTTGAGGTTCTCGCGCACGAAGTCCGCGAGATGCAGGCGGGGTTCAACGGCCTGGCTGACCCGCTCGCCGTTGACCTTCATGGTGACGGTGTTCATCGCGCTATCCGTTGTTGCGATCATCGGCCATGGCGATGGCGCGACCGACCGCCGCCACATGGAGGGCCTGAGACTGCGCGGAGAGGCCGGGCGCGGCTTCGGTCACCGCTTCAGCGATACCAAGCCGACCGGCCAGCACCGCCTCCGGGTCTCGCAGCAAAGCGGGAGGACGCTCGATCGCTCCCACAAGTATCCGCGTCTCGGTGCGCTCGGGATCGATCAGGACGGCGGCGCTCGCCATCGCGAACTCGCCGACCTTGCGGCAATACTTCCAGTAGGCCCACCGCGCCGCAGCGCTTCGCTTGCGCACGCGGACATGCGTGATGATCTCGCCCGGTTCCAGCACGGTCGAGAACGAGCCGCTGAAGAACCCCGTCAGCGGAACGGTGCGCTCGCCGCCCACCGACCGCAGCACCACCGACGCATCAAGCGCGGTGAGAACATTGACCCAGTCCGCAGCCGGATCGGCATGGGCAAGGCTGCCGCCGAGCGTGCCCCGGTTGCGCACCGCGCGATAAGCGATGCGCCGAGCGGCGGCCGCCATCCAGCCGGGCGTCGCGTCCGGTAGCGCCCCATCCTCGATCTCGGCGTGGGTGATGGCCGCGCCATAGAGGATGGCATCGCCCTCGTCGCGGCATTCGCGCAGGGCCGCAATGCGGGAGATATCGACCGCCAATGACGGTCGTGCGAGCCGCAGATTGAGCATGGGTCCGATGGATTGCGTGCCGGAGATTGGTTTGGCCTCGTCGCCACCGCCGGCAAGAGCCGCAAGCGCGGATGCAACATCGCCTGCCTGCAGCAGATCGAACGCGACCGGCTTCACGGCTGCACCGCCAGTTCCGGCGCGGCCGCCGCACGTGCTTCGGCGAGCGCCGCCAGGATGCGGCCCGGCGTCAGCGGCACCTCGGCCACGAAGGCGCCGGTGTCCTTGAGCGCGTCGTTCACCGCATTGGTGATGGCCGCCGGCGGGCCGATCGCGCCGCTCTCGCCGATGCCCTTCTGGCCGAAGCGGCTGATGGGCGACGGCGTCTCCATGTGATCGATGCGGATCGGTGGGATCTCGGATGCACCGGGCAGGTGATAATCGGCGAAGGTCGCAGACATCGGCTGGCCGGCAACGTCGTAGCGCATTTCTTCGTAGAGCGCCGTGCCGATCCCCTGCGCCGCACCGCCATGGACCTGACCGTCCACGATCATGGGGTTCACCATGACGCCGGCATCCTCGACGATGAGGTAGTCGAGGATCTCGACATCCCCCAGTTCCGGATCAACCGCGACGACGACAGCATGGCAGGCATAGGAGAAAGTACCGGTGTCGCGCACCGTCTTGTAGCCCTGCGTCACCTCAAGCCCTGCGGGATCCACGTCCGGCGGCAGGTCCTGCGGCCGCAGATACCAAAGGCCGGCGATCTCCTTCAGGCTGACACAGCGTTCGCCGGCCCAGGCCGCACCATCGCGCAGTTCCACCTCGTCCGGGGCCGCTTGCATCACGGAGGCCGCAATGGCGCGCATCCGTTCGCCCAGCTTGTCGCAGGCGGCGGCGACTGCACCTCCGGCCATGACCATGCAGCGCGAGCCCCATGTTCCCGTGGAGTATGGCGTCAGCGCCGTGTCGCCGTGCACCACCTTCACGCGTCGCGGTTCGATGCCGAGGATCTCGTTCGAGACCTGCGCCAATGTCGTTTCCAGCCCCTGCCCGTGACTTTGGATGCCGACCCGCACCTCCAATCCGCCATCGGGCGTCAGCCGCACGGTCGCCTGCTCGAAGCCCGGCACCATGGGGATGCCCCACCCCGCATAGACGGAGGTGCCATGAGCGCCCTGCTCGCAGAACACGGAGAAGCCGACGCCGATGCGCCGTCCGTCCGGCTCGCCCAGCGCCTGCCGTGCCCGGACGGCAGGCAGGTCGATCGCCTGCACCGCGCGGTCGAGGCATTCCACGTAATCGCCGCTGTCGAAGATCTTGTTGGTGATGTTGGTGAAAGGCATCGCCTCCGGCGGCACCAGATTACGGCGGCGGAATTCGCTCGGCTCCATCCCGATCTTCCGGGCCAGTTCGTCGAGCATCACCTCCAGCGCAAAGCACACGCCGGTCCGCGCCACGCCCCTGTAAGGCAGGATTGCCGGCTTGTTCGAGCACACCGACCAGGTGCGGCAGCGATAACCGTCGAAGCGGTACGGACCCGGCAGGATGCTCGCAACCTGCGCGGCTTCGAGGCAGGCCGAGAACGGGTAGATCGAATACGCACCGGAATCGACGATGGCCTCGCATTCCACGGCGAGCAGGCGGCCGTCGTTCGCGGCGTAGCCGGTGATCTCGTAATGGTGCTCACGGCAGTTCGAATTGCCGATCAGGTGCTCGCGCCTGTCCTCGATCCAGCGCACCGGACGGCGCAGATGCATTGCGAGCCAGGCAAGGCACACCTCCTCGCCCAGCAGGATGCCCTTGTAGCCGAAGCCGCCGCCCACATCGGGCGCCACGACGCGCACCTGCCCCTGCTCCAGCCCCAGGCATTCCGCCAGGCCGTTGCGCACGATGTGGGGCATCTGGGTGGAGGTGTAGACGACGATCTGCTCGGCCTGGTTATCCCAGTAGGCGACGACACCGCGCCCTTCCATCGGCGCCATGCTCTGGCGCGAGGTGCGCAGGGTCTTGTGGACCGACACGTCAGCCGCGGCCTTCGCCGCCTCGAAGTTAATGTCGACAGAGGTCTCGAGGAACACGTTCTCGGACCAGTGCTCGTGAACCAGGGGCTGATCCGGATCGCGAGCCCGAGTCATGTCCACGACCGCCGGAAGTTCCTCGATGTCGAGAAAGACCTGCTCGGCCAAGTCCTCCGCCTCGGCCCGCGTGTCGGCAAGGCAGGCCGCGAGCGGCTCGCCCACATGGCGCACCTTATCATGCGCGAGGATCGGCTGGATGGAACTGCGGAATCCCTGCAGCCCGGAATCGGCGCGGATGCCGGCTACGCCGGCAAGATCGGCGTGAACGAAGACCCGGCCCTCGGTGTCCGCCGGCTTTTCCACGCTGAGCACCCGCCCGTGAGCAACGGGGCTGCGGACAAAGGCGACATCGAGCATGCCGGGCAAGCGGATGTCGCCGATGAACCGGCCGCGTCCCGTCAGGAGACGATCATCCTCCAGGCGGAGAAGCGCGGCCCCAACGCCGCTCGCGGTGCGCCCTTGTCCCTGCATGTCTCGGCTGCCGCCCCTTGACCCGGATGATTGCGAAGCGTTGTTCGCTTCACCTAAACACCACACCCGGGGGCGTGGATGCAAATCAACCCCACGGCCGATTCAATGATGTTATCGATGATGTTCGAAATATGTGCGGGGTGCACACCAAGAAGACATCACATGCCGCAAGAGCAGGCATTAGCCGGCGACACTTCGATTACCTCAGATGCTTGCCACGTTGATCTCGGTGAACGGCTGCGGACTCCGCTGAACCGTCCCACAGCAAGACCGGAAGCAAGCACAGGACCGACTTCCCCCCCAAAGATACCAGCCGGAGTAGTCGAGGCGGCCCGTCATGCCTCGGCCATCAAGCGAGCATTGCCCCCTGCCGCCGTTGTGTTGATGCTGGTCGACAATTCGTTGACCAACCATTCCGGGCAGTAGTTTTCCGTCCCGGCAGCAAGTCCGGCCGAACTGGCGGCCTGGGTGACGACGAGAGGCCCCTCCCGCTCCGCGATCTCTCCCTGCACGGCATCCAGAGGATGATCGTCGTCCACCTCCAGAAGGGCTGCGGAGATGTCGGGCAGTTCGCCAGCGCGGGCAACGGTGCGGATGACCTGCCGAGCCGCCGCCGGAAGCTCCTCAAGGGCGGAAGCCATCGTCTCACGGCCCTCCACGAGCCACCCGGTATTGCCGGTTGCGAGCAGAGCACCGCACTGGACCCGGAAGCCGAGCGGCGTCAACGGGCGCACAAGCACATCGCCCCGAGGCAGGACGGAATAGATGTTCTGTTCGCCCACGGGCCCGGCGAGGTCCTGCTGCGCGTGGAGTGGGGTATCCTGAGCGAGTTCTGCCACCGCGCGCGCCTCGGCTGCGAAGCCACGGGCCTTCAACCAGTCTACATAGGCGAGGACGCGATCAGGAGCTTGCCCGCATAGCAGGGGCCGCCCCGAGGATCGCACGAGCCGCCGCAGGTAGAGCGGCCCGCCCGCCTTGGGACCGGTGCCGGACAGCCCATGGCCACCGAACGGCTGAACACCGACGACTGCTCCGACCATGTTCCTGTTCACGTAGACATTGCCGGCGTGAACCCTCTCCCGGACGCGTTCGACCATGCTGTCCAGACGCGTATGCACGCCGAAGGTCAGGCCATAGCCCGTGGCGTTGATCGCCTGGATCAGGTCGTCCAACGCTTCGCGGCGGTAGCGCACCACATGCAGAACGGGACCGAAGACTTCGTTGCGGAGCTGATCGACACGTTCGATTTCGATGATGGTGGGCGCTACGAAGATACCCTGTTCGTTTTCGACCGACCGATCGGCGCGGGTGACCTTGCAGCCCATCGCCGCCATGCGAGCGACATGGTGCTCGATGCTCTCCTTCGCCTCGGGGCTGATGACGGGCCCGACATCCGTGCGAAGCTGGTCAGGATTGCCCACGCGCAGTTCGTGCAACGCGCCCTTGAGCATGGTCAGCGTCCGGTCGGCGATCTCCTCCTGAAGGCAAAGCACGCGGAGTGCCGAGCAGCGCTGGCCGGCGCTGTCGAAGGCGGACATCAGCACGTCGGCCACCACCTGCTCCGTCAGTGCGGATGAATCAACGATCATGGCGTTCTGTCCACCCGTCTCCGCGATGAGCGGGATCGGCGGACCGGCAGCAGGGGCACGCTCCGCAAGCGTGCGGGCGATAAGGCGTGCGACCTCGGTCGAGCCGGTAAACATCACACCATCAACCCGGCGATCGGCCACAAGAGCTGCGCCCGTCCGGCCGTCGCCCGGCAGGAAGTGCAGCGTCTTGGGCGCCACGCCGGCCCGCAGCAGCAGGCGCACGGCCATGGCGGCGACCAGCGGCGTTTCCTCCGCGGGTTTTGCGATCACCGCGTTCCCGGCGGCGAGCGCGGCAGCCACCTGCCCCGTGAAGATGGCGAGCGGGAAATTCCACGGGCTGATGCACACCACCGTGCCCAGGGGCACGGCCACACCTGCACGTCGTGCCTCGGCGGCGTAGAACCGCAGGAAGTCCACGGCTTCACGCACTTCCGCGACGGCATTGGCCACGCTCTTGCCGGCCTCGCGCACCAGAAGGTGGATGAAGCGCGAGTGCTCCTCCTCGTACAGTTCCGCCGCGCTTTCCAGACGTGCCGCGCGCTCATGAGGCGTCAGCGCCGCCCATGTCGCGCTGCCGGCATGTGCCGCAGCGAGCGCCTTCTCCACCACCGCAGCATCCGGCTCACGGACAGTGCCGACATGCTCCTGCCGATCAGATGGATTGTGGACAGCGCGCGCGGCGCCTCCCTCCTCCATGCCGTTCACGATCGGAGCCGCGCCCGCTGCACCAGCACCTGCATGCCGGCGCAGTTGATCGGCCAGTGCGGCAAGCGTCGGCTCATCGGACAGATCCACACCCGTGGAGTTGACCCGGCCCGGCGCGAAGAGATCGCGCGGGGCCTTGAGCTGCGGGTTCGGCGCACCGCGCGGGTTGATCGCTGACGCGAGAGCGGCGGGATCGCGGGCAAGTTCATCGGGGGAGACGTCCTCGTCGGCGATGCGGTTGACGAAGGAGGAATTCGCGCCGTTCTCCAGCAGCCGACGCACGAGATAGGCCAGCAGCGTCTCGTGCGTGCCGACGGGTGCGTAGATGCGGCATGGGCGGTCCAGTCCGGCGCGTCCCACCACTTCGCCGTAAAGCGGTTCCCCCATGCCGTGCAGGCACTGGAACTCGTACTGTCCCGGCTGAAAGTCCGGCCCGGCAAGCTCCAGCACGGTCGCCAGCGTGCGGGCATTGTGGGTTGCGAACTGCGGGAAGACGGCGTCTGGCGCAGCGAGAAGCTTCCGGGCACAGGCGATGTAGGCAATGTCCGTGTAGACCTTCCGCGTATAGACCGGGAAGTCGGCGAGCCCATCGACCTGCGCGCGCTTGATCTCGCTGTCCCAATAGGCGCCCTTGACCAGCCGCACCATGATGCGGTGCCGGGTGCGGCGGCCAAGATCGACAAGCCAGTCGATGACCGCCGGGCATCGCTTGCCGTAAGCCTGCACGACGAAGCCGATGCCGTCCCAAGCTTCCAGTTCCGGCGCGGCGCACAGCGCTTCCAGCACATCTAGCGAGATCTCCAGCCTGTCGGCCTCCTCCGCGTCGATGTTCAGGCCGATGTCGAAGCGTCGAGCCAGCACCGCCAGCGAAAGCACGCGGGGGATCAGCTCGCCCCGCACCCGCTCCATCTGAGCGCGCTGGTAACGCGGGTGGAGCGCTGAGAGCTTGATCGAGATGCCGTTGCGCTCGATGGGTCCGCTGCCGCGCGCCGCCCGCCCGATGGCATGGATCGCCTCGACATAATCCTGGTAGTAGCGCTCGGCATCGGCCGCCGTCATCGCCGCCTCGCCCAGCATGTCGTAGGAATAGCGGAAGCCCCGCTTTTCCAGGGCCGCGCTGTTGGCAAGCGCCTCCTCGATGGTCTGGCCCCGCACGAACTGCGTGCCGAGGCGGCGGATCGCGAAGTCGAGAGCGGCGCGGATGGCCGGCTCGCCGGCGCGGCTGACCACTGCGTTGAGCGCGGAGCCGAGCACCCCCTCATCGGGCGCCTGGAGAAGACGCCCCGTCAGCACCAGCCCCCAGGTTGCGGCGTTGACGAACAGCGAACGGTCCCGTCCGAGATGCGCCTCCCAGCGGCCGGCCGCGACCTTGTCGCGGATGAGTTCGTCCCGGGTCGCGATGTCGGGAATGCGAAGCAGCGCCTCGGCGAGGCACATCAGCGCGAGCCCCTCGTCGCTCGACAGCGAGTATTCCTGCATCAGCGCGGCCACGGAACCGGAGGTCTTCGCCCTCATCTTCCCGACAAGGTCCACCGTGGTGGCGAAGACCCGCGCTTCCGCCTCGGGCGATAACGTCGCCTGCGACACCAGCGGCGGCACGCAATCCGGCTCGGGCACGCGGTAGGCGGAGCTGATGCGCTCGCGCAATTCGCCTCCACAGAGCGGTTCGACAACGCGGCTGAAGGAGGAGGAAGACGAATTCAGGTTGGCGCTCATGACATGGTCTCGTTGCAGGACCAGAATGAACCCCTTCCTCGCGAAATTAAATCTGGAGAAATCGAGGCCACGCCGGATAAAATCTAGTTATGACGGCCTACGACTGGATATTTCCCAGATGAGCATCGACAAGATCGACCGCGCGCTTCTCGACATCCTTCAGCGCGAGGGGCGCATAGCGAACTACGATCTCGCCCAGCGGGTCGGTCTGTCCTCCACCGCCACAAGCGATCGCCTGAAGCGCCTCACCCGCGATGGCTACATCACGGGATACGGCGCGCGGCTGGCGCCGGAGCGGCTGGGTCTCGGAATGCTGGTCTTCGTCGAGGTGCTTCTCGACAAGACAACCCCCGACGTGTTCGACGAGTTCGCGAAGGCCGCGCGGCGCGCGCCGGAAGTGCTGGAATGCTACATGGTGGCGGGCGGTTTCGACTATCTGATCAAGAGCCGCGTCGCCGACATAGAAGCCTACCGCAACTTCCTGGGCTCGGTGCTTTTGTCGTTCCCGGGGGTGCGCGAAACCCGAACCTACGCCGTGATGGAGGAGGTGAAACGGGACGGGCCCCTTCCGCTTCGCTGATCAGGCCTCCGACGCGGCCGTGTTCTGAACCTGCCGGTAGCGGCTCGGCGCAACGCCGAAATGGCTGCGAAACTCGCGGGAAAAGTGCGCGGCATCCGAGAACCCGCAATCCAGCGCGATCTGGGTGATGGTGCTGACCCGGTTGTCGATCATCCAGCGCCCGTAGTTCAGCCGCATGATGCGGTGCAGCCTCATCGGCGACATGCCTGTTTCGGCCGTGAAGGTCCGCTCCAGCTGCCGGGGGCTGACGCCGACATAGCGGGCCAGCGCCGGGAGCGTCGGCGGATGGTCGAGCTGCTGCTCCATGAAGTGCATGGCCTTGCGCACGCGTGGATCGGCGACCTTCTCCATGTCGTGCCGGAAGTGCGCCTGCGGAAGACTGGGCGCCCGGATGCCGGCCAGCATCATGTGGCGCACCGCCTGCTGCGCACGGTCCCGGCCGCAATGGCGCGAGATAAGATAGAGGCCGAGATCGATGGCGGCCGTCGAGCCTGCGCAGGTGATGAGGTCGCCTTCATCGACGAACAGCCGATCGACGCTGGTGCGCACTCCGGGGAACTGCGCCTCGAACGCGTTTCGCACGTTCCAGTGAACGCAGACCGTGCGTCCGTCCGCGAGACCGGCTCGCGCAATGGCAAAGGTGCCGGTGCAGATGCCGAGCAGGCGAACGCCGGATGCGTGGGCACGCACAAGATATTCCGAGAGGAGAGGCGACGGCTTCTCGTCGAGATAGTCGTTGCCGCCACATACGGCGATGTAGTCGAACTCGGTCTGCGGCTGCAGGTCCGCGCTGCCAGAGATCTGGACGCCGCAACTGGCCATGCGCACGCCCGCCCCGGGCGTCATGATGCGCCAGGTTGCATGTATCTGCCGGCTTTGGCCGCCATCATCCGCAGCCAGCCGAAGAGCATCGATCAGCCCGGCAAACGCCGCCAGCGTGAACTTGTCCAGCAGGACGAACCCCACGCGCAGCGGCGGTTTCGATGGGTCCGCCATACGCCTGTGCCTTCTATGCCGTCTTCAGTTTGTCGCTTTTCTTCAAGTTCCTGGCAACCTGCTTCAAGCCTTCTTTCTGTGCGACTGCAACGATTGCACATCGGACAGGCAGTGGAGGGACGAACCCATGAACTATGTGAAGGCCATGATGAGCGCCTCCGTGGCTGCTCTTCTCCTCAATGCTCCTGGCGCACTAGCGCAGCAGCCGGAATCCATCACCGTCGCCTGGTATGGCGGCAATTGGGGCGAGGCCTTCCAGGCCTGCGTCGCAACTCCGTTCACCGAGAAGACGGGCATCAAGGTCGTGCCGGAGATCGGCACCTCGACCACGACCTTGTCCAAGCTGCAGCAGCAGAGCGCGGCGCCCACCATCGACGTGGCGTATCTCGACGGCGGCATCAGCGAACTGGCCGATAAAGCCGGGGTGCTTGCCGCCATCGACCTCGCCAAGCTGCCGAACTCGGCCAACCTCTCGAAGGCCGCAGCCTATCGCAATGGCGACAAAGTGTACGCTGTCAGCGGCGGTTATTATTCGCTCGGCCTCACCTACAACACCAAGGAAATCACCGAGGCGCCGACCTCCTGGGAAGCGTTGTGGGACAAGGACCATGCCGGCGCGGTGACCATCCCCTCGCCCAGCAATTCCGGCGGCGTGCCCTTCGTCTTCTTCGTCAACCAGATGCTCGGCGGCACCTCCGCCGACCTGTCGCCTGCGTTCAAGAAGCTGAAGGAGCTCGATGCCGGCCTGTACTTCGACTCCTCGGGTGCTGCCAGCAACGCTTTCCAGAGCGGTGAAGTGGCCATAGGCGCCCACTTCAATGTCGGCGCATGGGCGCTCGCCGATGCCGGCGCGCCCATCGGGTTTGTCGTTCCCAAGGAAGGCGTGTGGGCGACCGATGCGCGCCTGCACATGGTCAACGGCAGCAAGAAGGCCGATGCCGCGGCCCAGTTCGTGGACACAGCGCTCAGTGCGGACTCCGCGCTCTGCCTCGCCAAGCGGCTCTATCTCGGCCCGGCCGTCACGAATGTGGAGCTGACGCCCGAAATCAGCCGCAAGCTTCCCTGGGGCGAGAAGGGCTCCGTCAG
Source organism: Terrihabitans rhizophilus (assembly GCF_033898525.1). Classification (NCBI taxonomy): domain Bacteria; kingdom Pseudomonadati; phylum Pseudomonadota; class Alphaproteobacteria; order Hyphomicrobiales; genus Terrihabitans; species Terrihabitans rhizophilus. The sequence continues at coordinate 237,186 of NZ_JAXAFJ010000004.1, forward strand.
CGACCTCAAGCTGTTCGACTGGAACGAGGTCAACGCCAAGCGGGCGCAGATCACGGAAACCTGGAACCGCGAAATCGCGCGCTGACGGCAAAGAGGATGAGTCTTCTCACCATAGACGGCGTGTCGAAGAGCTTTGGCCACCACAAGGCTCTTCACGAAGTGTCGCTGACGATCGAGCCGGGGGAGTTCGTATCCCTGCTCGGTCCCAGCGGCTGCGGGAAGACCACTCTCCTCCGCCTGATTGCGGGGTTCATGGAGGCGGATACGGGCGCCATCCACATGGAAGGGCAGGACCTCACGGGCTTGCCGCCGCACCGGCGGCCCTTGAACACCGTGTTCCAGAACTATGCGCTGTTTCCGCATCTCAGCGTGCTGGACAATGTCGCCTACGGTCCGCGCCGTGGCGGTGCCTCGAAGCAGGACGCCGCCGACCGCGCTCGCGAGGCGCTCCTCCTTGTCGGGCTTGCTGATCTCGAAGACCGCTATCCACGTGAAATGTCGGGCGGACAGCAGCAGCGCGTGGCGCTCGCACGCGCCGTGGTCAACCGGCCGAAGCTGCTTCTTCTCGACGAGCCGCTGAGCGCTCTCGACCTCAAGCTTCGCAAGCGCATGCAGATCGAGCTCAAGCAGCTTCAGGAAAAGCTGGGCTGCGCCTTCGTCTTCGTCACACACGATCAGGAAGAGGCGATGACGATGTCGGACCGCATTGCGGTCCTGCACGCGGGGCGCATCGAGCAGGTCGGCAACGGCGCGGAGATCTATCGCCGCCCCCGCACGCGCTTCGTCGCCGAATTCATCGGCGACGCCAATCTCGTGCCCGTCGGCCTGGATGATGCGGGCCGAACGCGGATTCTCAGCGGCGGCAGCCGGGCCATGATCGGCACCGCCGTGCTTCGTCCGGAACATCTGGTGCTGACGCCGCTGCGTGCGCATCCGCCGGTGGGCGACGTGCTGTTCCTCGACGGTCGGGTCGAGAACGTCACCAGCGTTGGCGGCGTCACCAACATCTATGTCCACGCGGAAGGCCACGACCTCGTGGCGCGGAGGCTCGGCCTCGCCGGGAGCGATGTGGCCGTCGGCATGCCGGCCACGCTGGAGGTTCGCTGGAACGATCTCCACGTACTCGCGGACGGCGTGGCATGACACCCTCGCGGACGGCGCTCCTCGGCCTGATCGGGCTTCCGCTGGCGTTCTTCGCCGCCTTCTTCCTGATCCCGCTGATCGTCGTCTTCGTGGCAAGTGTAACGACCACCGAGGGCGCCGGCACCTTAGCGAACTACAGCCGCATCCTGTTCGACGCCTATCACTGGGAGGTCACGCTCGTGACCTTCCGTCTCGGCGTCCTGACCACCGCGATCTGCCTTGCCATCGGCTATCCGCTCGCCTGGTACCTCGTGCGCGTGGTGCGTTGGCGGGCGTGGCGGCGCATCTGCGTCATCCTGCTGGTGGTGCCGCTGTTCACCAGCAATATCGTGCGCTCGTTCGGGTGGATGGTGCTTCTCGGGCGCACCGGCCTCGTCAACGACACCCTGCGCGATGTGGGGCTGATCGACCGCCCGATCCGTTTCCTCGGCACCGAGACGGGCATCCTCATCGGCCTCGTCTACATCCTGCTGCCGTTCATCGTGCTGACCATCGGCAACGCGCTTGCGAAGGTGGACCGCACGGTGGAGCAGGCATCCGCCGATCTGGGTGCCAGCCCGGCATCCACCTTTTGGAACGTGACGTTTCCGCTCAGCATCCCGGGCGTCGTCTCGGGCGGCATCATGGTCTTCGCGCTGTCGGTCAGCGCCTATGTCACCCCGGCGCTGCTGTCGGGCGGTCGCGTCACGGTGCTGCCCATGCTGGTCTTCCAGCAATACAGCAGCGTGTTCGACTTTCATTACGGCGGCGCGCTGGCCATCACCCTGCTCGTCTTCACGCTGGTGCTGATCGCCGCGGCCTCGCTGGTCTCTCGTCTGGGGGCGCGCTGATCATGGCCGTTCGCATCGCCATTCGCTTCATCTCCTTCGCGGCCCTGCTTTACCTGCTGCTGCCCCTGGTCGTGCTCGTCGGTGCATCCCTGACCACGACGGAGTTCCTGGCCTTCCCGCCGCAGGGCCTCACGCTGCGCTGGTACCGGGTCGTCGTCGAGAACCCGACCTACGCGCACTCGTTCCTCGTCAGCACCCTGCTTGCGCTGGCGGCCACGGCCTTGGGTGTGGTTCTCGCCGTGCCCGCGGCGCTCGCCATCGCGCGCTGCAATTTTCCGGGCAAGGCCGCCTTCTCGCAGCTCCTGCTGTCGCCGCTGGTTCTTCCGCATCTCGTGCTCGGCGCGGCCTTGCTCCAGTTCGGCTCGTCCATCGGGCTGATGCGCAGCTTCGAGGCCCTGCTGGTCGGCCACACCGTGATCGTCACGCCCTTCGTGCTGCGCACGGTGCTTCCGCTGCTGACGCGCGAGCAACTGGCGCTGGAGGAGGCCTCGCGCGATCTCGGCGCCGGCCCGGTCACGACCTTCTTCCTGGTGACGCTGCCTCAGATCCGGCCCGGCATCGTCGCGGGCGCGATCTTCGCCTTCATCACCTCGTTCATCAATGTCGAGCTCTCGATCTTCAACACGACGGCCGCGCTGAACACGATCCCGGTCCAGCTTTTCAACTACGTCCAGTACTCCGTCGACCCGTCCATCGCGGCGGTGTCGGCCACCACCATCCTCGCCGCCGTCCTCGCCATCGTCGTGCTCGATCTCACGATCGGCCTCGACGTGCTGGCCGAGCGGGACTGAGCCCCTTCCCGATCCCTCCCTGGAGCACATCATGCGCAGCATCGACGCATTCGACGTCATCTACACCCACACCGAGGGCGAGCCGCTCTGCATCATCCACAGCGGCATCCCCTACCCCGCCGGATCGAGCATCCTGGAGAAGCGGCAGTTCCTGGAGCAGAACTATGACTGGCTGCGCAAGGCGCTGATGCGCGAGCCGCGCGGCCATGGCGACATGTTCGGCGTGTTTCTGACGCCGCCGTCGAGTTCCGACTACGACGCCGGGCTCATCTACATCGACGGCACCGAATATTCCCATATGTGCGGCCATGGCACGATCGCGGTCTCGATGGCGATGGTGGCGCATGGCCTCGTCAAGCGCGGCGAAGGTGGCACCACCCGCATCCGCTTCGAGACCACCGCCGGCCTCGTCGTCTCCGAAGTCGCCTCCGAAGGTGACGAGGTGCTGTGGACGCGCTTCGAGAACGTGCCGGCCTATGTGGCCGAGCAGGACGTCGCCATCGAACTGCCGGGCTACGGCCCGCTGAAGGCCGACCTTGCCTGGGGCGGCAACTATTTCGGCATCATCGACCTGCGCGGCTCGGGGCTCCGCATCTCCCCGGAGAACGGCAGCGAGCTCTCGCGCATGGGCATCATCGCCCGTGACCAGCTGCGCCAGAAGCTGCATGTGCAGCACCCCACCGAGGGGCACATCAACAACCTCAACTTCATCACCTTCTGGCACGAGCCGACCATCGAGGGCGCGTTCTACAAGAACGTCCACGTCTTCAGCGCGGGCCAGCTCGACCGCTCGCCCGGCGGCACCGGCACCAGCGCCATGATGGCCATGTTCGAAGCCCGCGGTGAGCTCAGCCTCAACCAGCCCATCAAGTCCGAAGGCTTACTGGGCAGCGGCACCTTCGAAGGTTGCCTGATCGGCGAAACCAGGCTTGGGAATGTCCGCGCCGTGCGACCGACCGTGAAGGGAACCGCCGGCTTCCTCGGCACCGCACGCTGGACGATCGATCGCAACGATCCTGTCGGAGCGGGCTTCATCGTCCTCTGAACAGAAAGGCAGGTGGGCCCAGCCCGGCCTACCTGCCTTTTCCAAACTTACCCTCAGCTAACGCTCCGGCGGCATCGCAGCGGCCCGCGACGAAACCACGCTTTTCCTGATGACGGCATGTACACCCCAATTGCCATCCGCCACCTGCGTGACACCGAAATCAACGGCGACCGACATGAGGGAAACAGCTTCGTCTTCCTCGAGATCGAAGCACTCCATGAGGAACTTCCGCGCGGTTCGAAAAGCGGTCTTCATCGCTCTGTCGAGCGATGACTTCTTGAAAACCTCCGATTGCGCGTTTCGCCCGAGCTCCCGAAGATAATTCGGATAGCTGAAACCATGGACGATCCATTCGTCCGGCGTTTCCAGAAGCGGGCTGGACAGGCCGTTGAGGTAGGCCTTCCCCGTCTCGTTCCGCTTATGGAGGACCAGTCTGATATCACCCGTCAGCGAGCATTCGAGCGCGGTGCCGCTGATCTCTCCGTCCCCTTGGGCAAGATGGGGATCGCCGATCGAGAGCAGGGCTCCGGGCACCGCGACCGGCAGGTACAGGGAGCTGCCCTTACCCGCCCGCCAATTATCGATGTTACCGCCGAAATAGCCGGGCGGCACCGTGTCCACGATGTCGACCTCGCGGGGCGCGACGGCAATGAACCCGAAATGAGGGCGTATCGGAACGCGAAGCCCTTCCATGAAGCCAGTCCGCTCCTGGATTGTTGCGCGGTCGATCGGAACGCCGGGATAGTCGATCGTCTCGTGGACGACGCCGAAAGGGTCGGTCTGCGGCGCCCAGCGATAGCTGTAAACGGCTTCCGCGAAGCCGGAGGAGCCGTTGGCCTCCGTGCGGAAGATCGTCACGATCTCGCGGTTGCGCGGGCCGTCCAGCATATCGTCGTAATGGTACCCCCAGGCACCGGCCACATTGCTGCCGAAGGCGTAGCCCGCAAACTCCGGATTGGCGCAGGGCCGCGGCCGGATGTCGAGGATCTGCACCTCCAGCACATCGCCGGGCTCCGCGCCATGGACGTAGATCGGCCCGGTGCAGATATGGACACCGAAGCCCTCGCCGGCGCCTCGCCCGAAGATCGTCGCGTTCATCGGCCCTGCGCCGCGCCTGTCCACCGCCTTGTAGTCGGGCGTCCATGCGAAGACGCTTTCCGCGCCGGCATCGCCCGAGATCATGCGCGCCTCGTCGTCATAGGCGTGCTGGGTCAGGGTCTCGACGGTGATCTCGGCGTTCGGCCGCACCCGCAAGACCGGCGGTATCGAGCGGCTGAGGTAACCCCAGTGAACCGTGTCCCGCGACACGGCGATATGATGACGCTCCGGCGTGCTGGTCGGCGCAGGCGCCGGCCTCGACGGGACCACAAGCGATGGTTCCTCGATCAGCGGAACAGCCGGCTTTGTTCCCGGCCGTGTGCCGGTGTGCAGCGGCCGGCCGCGCGTCCACCGGGTCGTGCTCAGTTCGGGAGCCGATTTACGAAAATCGCGCGGTGAGGTTCCGTAAGCCGCGCTGAACACCCGACTGAAATGAGCCTGATCGGGAAAGCCCCAGCGAAACGCGATCTCCGCAATGCTGCGGTCGGCATGCTGCGGATTGACCAGTTCGAGCCGGCAGTGCTCCAGACGGCGGTGGCGGACATGTTCCGAGAACGAGCGGTCGTGGCCCTCGAACAGGCGCTGGATGTAGCGCGGCGAGAGCCCTTCCTCCTTGGCGATGCAAGCGATCGACAGGTCCGGATCGCGCAGCCGTGCTTCGACGATTGCGCAGACACGGGCGAAGTGCCCGGCCTGCACCTGGGTGGCGCTGTCCTCGTCCGGCCGCGCTTCGGCAAGCATCGAGGACACGACAAGTTCTGTGACCGCGATTTCGCCGGCGATGAGATCGCCATCTTCAGCCATGGCAAACTGGCTGGCGAGCACGCGCATGACCGGCCGTGCGGCGGCGGCGGCGACCGTCTCCCCGAGCACGGTGCCGGAGACGACCGGCGCGCGACCCATGCGGCCCGCCATTCGCTCGCGCGGCAGCTGGAGAAGCAGGAGCTCGAAGTCGTTGCGGAACTGGAGCGACCACGGGGTCTGCGCATCGCAGACCCACAGATCGCCGTCGGCGAACTCGCTGACCCGCCGGCCGCCATCGCCGATATGACCACGCCCGTACTGAACGAAGCCGATGAGGATGGAGGTATCCTTACGCCCCGGAAGGCCGGCGAAGTCCTGCGCCGTCGAACGCAGCAGGGTCGCCTTCGTACCCGTTGGCAGAGAACGCGTGGCGATCTCGCCGAAATCGAAGCCCGTCTCGTCGCGGTGCCGGCCGATGATCGACAGGGAGCGCAGGGTTTCCTGCCATGCCCCTTCCTGCTTGCCCTTGGGAAAAGCGCTGATGGAGATAGGATCGAAGGGGCGGTTCATAGGGCGGCATCCGGACTGCTGCCCTGGGCCGCTGCAGGGCTCGTGCCATCTTGACGAACCGCGCACAATAACTTGCCTGAACCTGCTGACGTCCCGCTGGTGCTTCCCTCTAACGTGCTGTGTCTCTTAACGAATTCGCAAATTTTGGCGGTCCCGAGGACAGGCAGCCGCGCTGTGATGCCGATTGCGGACAGCAGTGTTGCCTGCGAGATTTGCCGCACATCGATGAGGCAGCGTCGCCTCGCCGGGCATCAACATCAATCCTGTGCACATTCGCTGTGCGCCACCCGAACCGCTGTCCGCCCGGACGGCGCGGTCGAACACATCATGCCGCCGCCGGACGGTTGCGGAGCGAGAGAGGTCGAGATGGATCGCCGTAATTTCCTCATCGGAGGCGTCGCCGGCACTGCGGCGCTCGCCGCGCCGGCCGTGGCCAGCGCCCAGCAGACCTTCAACTGGAAGATGACCAATTCCTACGGTCCGGGCTCGCCGTTCTATGTGACCGGCCCGGGAAGTCCGACGCACTTCTGCGAACTGGTGAAGACCATGTCCGGCGGGCGCCTGAACATCCAGCACTTCGCGGCAGGCGAGTTGATCCCCGCCTTCGAGGGCTTCGACGCCGTCTCCGCCGGCACGGTCGAGATGAACGCCTCGAACTCGTATTTCTGGGCCGGCAAGGTGCCGGCGGCGCAGTTCTTCACCACCGTTCCGTTTGGCCTCAACTTCCAGGGCCATACCGCCTGGATCTATCACGGCGGCGGCCTCGCTTTGTGGGAGGAGCTCTACACGCCCTTCAATCTGGTGCCGATGCCGCTGGGCAATACGGGCGTGCAGATGACGGGCTGGTTCCGCAAGCCGATCGAGAAGGTCGAGGACTTCAAGGGCCTCAAGATGCGCATTCCCGGCCTTGCCGGTAAGGTCTACGCCAAGCTCGGCGTGGACGTGAAGCTTCTGCCCGGCGGCGAGATCTTCCCGGCGCTGGAGCGCGGCGTCATCGACGCAGCGGAATTCGTCGGCCCGTTCCAGGACCGTCGCCTCGGCCTGCAGAAGGCCGCCAAATACTATTACACGACCGGCTGGCACGAGCCGAACAACGTCACCGAGTTGATCGTGAACAAGGCCGCCTGGGACAGCCTTCCGGCGGATCTGAAGGAGATCGTGCGCAGCGCCGCCGCAGCCTGCGTCGTCACCAGCCACACCTGGTGCGAAGCCACGAACTCCGACGCTCTGGACGAACTGGTCGCCAAGGAAGGCGTAACCGCCGGCCCGCTGCCCGGCCCGGTGGTGGACAAGCTGCGGGAGGTCACCAACCAGACGCTGACCGACCTCGCCAATAGCAATCCCAAGATCAAGAAGGTCTACGACTCGTTCACCGCCTTCAAGGCGAAGCACGACAAGTGGGCCGGCGTCTCCGAAGCCGTCTATCAAGACCAGATCCGCGTCTGACGCCGTGGTCGAGACGCTGGAGAAATGGGCGCGCGGTCTCGACCTGATCGTCGAGGCCGTGGGCCGGGCCGCGGCCTGGACCGGCTTCGCCCTTGTGGTGGTGATGGCCGCGAATGTGCTGCTCCGCTACCTGTTCAACACGGGTTCGGTGGCGATGCAGGAGCTGGAATGGCACCTGATGTCGCCGCTCACGCTGCTGTGCATCGCCTACACGATCAAGCACGAGGGCCATGTCCAGGTCGACATCGTCTTCAGCCGCCTGCCGCCCGTCGTTCAGCACGCCGTCAACCTGTTCTCGGCGGTCGCGATCCTCATCATCTCGCTGATCATCATCAAGATCTCGATCCCCTATGTGATGCAGTCCTGGCGCATCGGCGAGGGCTCTCCGGATCCCGGCGGCCTGCCCTACCGCTTCATCCTCAAGGCGCTCATCCCGGCCGGCTTCGTGCTTCTGGCGCTGCAAAGCCTCGCCTGGGTGCTGCGCACACTCCAACCCTTTCTAGGCGGCTCCGACAGAGCCGGCAGCCCGGTGAGCATCAATGCCGTGGAATGAAGTTCTCGCGCTCGCCTGCATCGGGTCGTTCTTCGTCCTGCTGTTCCTGGGCGTTCCTGTTGCGCTGACCCTTGCGATCTCCGGCTTCTTCTTCGGGTGGCTCGGCTTCGGCACCACCCTGTTCAACCTGCTGCCCGCACGCATCTACGGCGTCACGGCGAACTACACGCTGATTGCGATTCCGCTGTTCGTCTTCATGGGCGTAATGCTCGAGAAGTCGCGCATGGCGGATGAGCTGATGGAGGTCATCGGCCACATCTCCGGCAATCTGCGCGGCGGCATGGGCCTCGGCATCATCTTCGTCGGCATGCTGATGGGCGCCACAACCGGCATCGTCGGCGCGACCATCGTCACCCTCGGCCTCCTGACGCTGCCGACATTGCTGCGGCGCGGCTATGACAAGAGCCTTGCCTGCGGCACCATCTGCGCGTCCGGCACGCTCGGGCAGCTGATTCCGCCGAGCACCATCCTCATCCTGCTCGCGGACATCCTTGGCGAGTCCGTCGGCACCCTGTTCGCGGCGGCCATCCTTCCCGGGCTGCTGCTGACCGGCATCCTCGCCGCCTACATGCTCATCGTGGGCATGATCTGGCCGGATAAAGTGCCCCCGATTCCGCTCGAGGAACGGCGTGCCCTGCCAACCCGCGTCCTCTTGATGAAGGTGCTCAAGGTGGGCCTGCCGCCCATCGCGCTCATCATCGCGGTGCTGGGCTCCATCATCGGCGGCATTGCCGCGCCGACGGAGGCCGCCAGCATGGGGGCGCTCGGCTCGATCCTCGTGGCCGCCGTGGCCGGGCGCCTGAGCTGGCGGACGCTTGTGGAGACCGTGCACTCGACCGCCCGCATCACAGCCATGATGTTCTTCATCCTGATCTGCTCGCAGGTGTTCGCGCTCTCCTTCCGCGGGCTGGGCGGGGAACGGCTGGTGCACGACGCCTTCAGCATGGTGCCGGGCGGTACCACGGGCGTGATGATCTTCATGCTCGCCATCATCTTCGTGCTGGGCTTCTTCATCGAGTGGATCGAGATTAGCTACATCGTGGTTCCGATGTTCCTGCCCCTGATGCAGGCCGGCGGCATCGACCTGGTGTGGGCGGCGGCGCTGATCGCCACCGTGCTGCAGACCTCGTTCCTGACGCCGCCCTTCGGCTGGGCGCTCTTCTACCTGCGCGGCGTGGCGCCGCCCGAAGTCACCACGCTCGACATCTACAAGGGCGTGGTGCCCTTCATCGGACTTCAACTGATCGCGCTGACCCTGGTGTTCGCCTTCCCCGGCCTGGCCACCTGGCTTCCCGAAGCCATCGGCTGGTAGACCGCGGATGCTGAACACGGTTCGTGCGCGGCGGGGCATGGTGACCTCGCCGCATCATCTGGCGAGCGAAACAGGCCTGCGCGTGCTGCGCGAGGGCGGCAATGCCATCGAGGCCATGGTGGCGATGGCGGCGACCGTGGCCGTGGTCTACCCGCACATGAACGGCATCGGCGGGGACGGCTTCTGGCTCATCGCCGTCCCCGGCGAGGAGCCCGTCGCGATCGAAGCCTGCGGAAAGGCCGCTGCGCTTGCGGATGCCGGTTTTTACCGCGAGCGCGGCCTTGCCAGCGTTCCGACACGCGGGCCGCTGGCGGCGAACACCGTGGCGGCGACGGTCTCCGGATGGGAGGAGGCGCTGCGGCTCTCTTCCGCCCATGGCGGCACGCTGCCGCTGCCACGCCTGCTGGAAGATGCCATCTGGCATGCCGCGCACGGCGTTCCGGTCACCGCGAGCCAAAACGCTCTCAGCGCCGCCAAGCTGCACGAACTGCGCGACGTCCCGGGCTTCGCCGACGCATTCCTGCCCGGTGGCCGGGTGCCCGACGCGGGCAACACGCTTCGTGCGCCGGCGCTCGCCGAGACGCTGCGGCGGCTCGGCCGCGATGGCATCCAGGACTTCTACAGTGGCGCTCTCGCCCGCGACATCGCCGCCGATCTTGAGGCGACAGGTTCTCCCGTGCGCGGCGAGGACCTCGCGCGCCATCAGGCCCGCTGCCGGACACCCTTGTCCATGCGCTTGCCCGGCGCGACGCTGTACAATTTTCCCCCGCCCACGCAGGGGCTTTCGTCCCTGATGATCCTCGGCATCTTCGACAGGCTGGGTGTGGAGAGCGCCGATGGCTTCGACCATGTTCACGGGCTGGTGGAAGCGACCAAGCGCGCCTTCCTCGTTCGCGACCGGGTCATCGGAGATCCCGATGCCATGCGCGACATGCCGCAATCCTTCCTCGCCGACGAGGTGCTGGAAAGGCTCGCTGAAGGGGTCGACAAATCCCAGGCCATGCCCTGGCCGGCGCCGCCGTCCGCCGGGGATACGGTGTGGCTGGGTGCGATCGACGGCAACGGCCTCTGCGTCAGCTTCATCCAGAGCATCTTCTTCGAGTTCGGCTCCGGCGTCGTGCTGCCGCAAACCGGCATCCTGTGGCAGAACCGGGGCGCCGGCTTCGTCCTGAACGACGAAAACAGCCCGCGAGCCCTGAAGCCCGGCCGCCGCCCCTTCCACACGCTCAACCCGGCCTTCGCGCGCTTCGATGACGGGCGCGACATGGTCTACGGAACCATGGGCGGCGAAGGCCAGCCGCAAACTCAAGCCGCGGTCTTCAGCCGCTATGCGATGTTCGGCCAGGACCTCCAGGCCGCCGTCACCGCGCCGCGCTGGCTGCTCGGCCGGACATGGGGTGAGGATAGCGTCACCCTGAAGCTGGAAAGCCGCTTTCCGGACGCCCTGATCTCATCGCTCCGCGACGCAGGACACGATGTCGAGGTCGTTGAGCCCTTCACCTCCACCATGGGTCATGCGGGCGCCATCGTCAGGCACGGAAATGGGCTACTGGAAGGCGCAGGCGACCCGCGCAGCGATGGCACCGCCTACGCGTTCTAGACAACAGGGGGGAGCCGCTCCGGACGTTCGACACACAAGGTGTCGGCGTGGATGCGTGATACGGCTCCCCAACACCGGCCTAGAAGTCGCAAGTTAAACGTGCTGGGTTACGCTCAGACTACGCGCTCCTCCACTACAATGGTCTCCGAGATGCCCGCCGGATCGTAGAGCCACTTAGCCAGAGCGCCTGCGGCTATCGCCCCGAGGATGGGTGCGAGCCAAAACATCCACAGCTGGGCGATGTACTCGCCGCCTGCAAAGAGGGCTGGGCCGGTGCTTCGAGCAGGGTTTACCGAGGTGTTGGTGACCGGGATCGAGATCAGGTGGATCAACACCAAAGCAAAGCCGATCGGAATGCCGGCGAACCCCGATGCAGCACCCTTAGACGTTGTTCCGATGATGATGAAAAGGAAGAAGAAGGTAGCCAGGAACTCGATGAGGAACGCGGATCCCATGGAGAATTTGCCCGGGCTTAACTCACCATAGCCGTTCGAAGCGAAGCCTCCTGGCACCCAATCAGCCTTGCCGGAGGCTATCAGGTAAAGTGCAGTGGCACCTCCGATCGCACCGATGATCTGAGCGGCTATGTAGGGCGCGACATGTTTGTTGGCGCAGCGACCCGCGGACCATAGCCCGAGCGTCACGGCCGGATTGAAATGCCCGCCGGAGATGTGCCCAACGGCGTAGGCCATGGTCAGTACCGTGAGGCCGAAGGCGAAGGAGACACCCAGAAAACCAATGCCGAGTTCCGGGAAGGCTGCAGAGAGTACAGCTGCGCCGCATCCTCCAAAGGTCAGCCAGAATGTACCAAAGAACTCGGCACTCGCGCGACGTAGGATGTCGTTTTCCATCTGCATGCTCCCGGTTCAAGTAATCGTTTGATTAGCCTCAGCTCTGTGCCTCGCATGCAGCCGGAATCGTCGGGTGCACCAGGCAAGGTAGTCCACGGCCGCGGACAGTGAGGGTGACGCAAGGACAAGGCTGGAGACCGCCGGGCGGTTGTTCGAGAACTTCATCGTATTGGATAGCACGAGGTGCACAAGGAACTTCTTGCCGACAATTCGATCAATCCTGGGCCACGATCCAGAACATAAACCTCCGTATAGTTCCAATCGGCCAGCCAACCACTCAAACAAGACGTGCCGGACGGCGCTCGAATGCGTCCGCTACGAGAGGGCACATCAATGGCTTACGTTACCACTTCAGACGGCACGGACATCTTCTACAAGGATTGGGGATCGAAGGACGCACAGCCGATCGTGTTTCATCACGGCTGGCCGCTATCGTCCGACGACTGGGACGCCCAGATGCTGTTCTTCCTTGCGAACGGCTATCGCGTCGTGGCGCATGACCGCCGGGGCCATGGTCGCTCCTCGCAGGTCGGCACGGGCCATGACATGGACCATTACGCCTCGGACGCATCAGCCGTGGCCGAGCATCTCGATCTTCGCAACGCTGTCCATATCGGCCACTCCACCGGCGGCGGCGAAGTTGCCCGTTATGTCGCCAAGTACGGGGAGCCGCAGGGTCGCGTGGCCAAGGCGGTCCTGGTGAGCGCCGTTCCCCCGCTGATGGTCAAGACGGATGCGAACCCGGGAGGCACGCCGATCGAGGTGTTCGACGGCTTCCGGCAGGCGCTCGCGGCCAATCGCGCGGACTTCTTCCTGGCTGTCGCCTCGGGGCCGTTCTACGGCTTCAATCGTCCGGACGCGAAGGTCTCGCAGGCGGTGATCCAGAATTGGTGGCGGCAGGGAATGATGGGCAGTGCACAGGCTCATTACGAAGGCATCAAGGCCTTCTCCGAGACCGATCAGACTGCGGACCTCAAGGCCATCAGCGTGCCCACTCTGGTCATCCAGGGCGATGACGATCAGGTGGTGCCATACCGCGATGCGGCATTGCTGCAAGCGGAGTTGCTGAAGAACGGAACGCTGAAGATCTACGAAGGCTTCCCGCACGGGATGCTGACCACCCACGCCGAGGTCATCAACCCGGACCTGCTCGCCTTCGTGAAGGGCTGAGCCGCGGCACAGCAAGTCTGCAAGAAAGGGACGGATCCTGTCAGCCCCTTTCTATGCATGCTTAAAGTGCTGCAAGAGGTGAGCCCGCGAAATCGTCAGACAAAGCGCGGGATGGGGCCGATCTGGGGCGTTTGGTCCGGCAGTTCGACTTCCACGTCGTCGACATAGCACCAGCCCCATCCTTCCGGCGGATCGTAGCCTTCGATGATCGGATGGCCACTCGCATTGAAGTGCGCGCGCATGGCGGTGCGGAGACTGGTCGCAGCACCCCACATGACCGCATTGGCGGCACAGGCGCAGATGAACCCACATGCTGCCGATCTTGAGGCACTCCTCGCAGCCGCGCGCGCTGGGCTTCACGTCCCGGATCGTTCCCATATGCGAACGGGACATCTGCTGCTCGGGTGTATCGACTGTGCTCATCGTGTTCTCCGTCCCTGCGATGACTGCAATATCGCGCGCAAGTATCGGACGCTCCGGCGGCTCTATGCCAGACATACGCAAGTTTGGTTCATTGAGAGCATCCCGCGCGCTTCCTCGAAATGGCCCCACGCCCAGCTGTGCACCCGCGTCTGCATGGCGCTCGACCTGTGACCCGGCCTGTAGAACTCTTCACCAGCTTGCCCGGCATCGGATACTGCGGCACCGTGCTGACATGCTGGCGATCGGCGGGATCGCTGCGGGAGGCCGCAATGCGGGGCGATCGGGAAGCCAGGCGATGGATCGCTGCCATGCAGATTGGCGGCGCGGGTGTTCTGGCCCTCGGGATCTTCGCCCTCGACGTGCTGAGCCCGCTGCAGGGTGCCGTCGCGGTGCTCTACACGACTGTCGTCCTCATCGTTGCACGGGAACAGGTGCGCAACTGGGTGCTCGCGGCCGGCTGCTTGTGCTCGCTCCTGGCCATCTGCAGCTACTGGATCAGCCACGGCGGCGAGGGTTTCGAAGCGGCGACGGTGAGGCTGGCGGTCAGTCTTGTTGCGATTGCCACGACCAGCCTGCTCTGCGCCCGGCAGATCACGACTTCGGCGGAAAGGAAGAGCTCGGACGAGCGCTACCGCGCCATCTTCAACGCCGCCGGCTTCCCCATCTGGGAGTCCGACTGGTCGCTGGCGCACGAGATGATCTCGAGGGGCGAAGCACCAAACATCGACTTGGTGAGGAGAGCCGGCGAGGCGGCGTTCATCCGTAACGCGAATGAGGAGGCTGCACGCCTGTTCGGATATGCGAACCGGGCCGATCTGGTGGGCGGCAGCATCCTCAGGCATCACACCCCGGGCGGGCAAGCAACGCAGGCCCGCATTTTCGACCAGCTCATGGATGGGAAGTACCCCGTCGAGGAGGAGGTGCAGTTCGTCACCCTCTCCGGCGAAACGAGGGATGTGGTCCTGCGTGTCACCCTGCCGCCGGACCATGACGGATGGAAGCGCGTCCTCATCACGGCGCTCGACGTCACGCAGCGCAACCGCGCACAGCTGCGGCTTGCTGAATCCCAGGCTGAGCTGACGCATATGTCGCGTGTGACGACGCTCGGGCAGCTTGCGGCGTCGATTGCCCACGAGGTCAACCAGCCGCTGTCCGCCATCATCACCTATGCCCGCTCCGGTAAGCGCTGGCTGGCGCGCGAAGCGCCCGATGCCCGCGAGGTTGAGGATTGCCTGAACCAGATCGCGTCCAACGGCACGCGCGCAGCGGACGTGATCTCGCGCATCCGCGATCTGGCACGCAAGGCCGATCCGGAGCGGGCCGCGATGCAGCTTAGGCCCCTTATCGACGAGACCGTCGCTCTGCTTCAGCGCGATCTCGCGACGAACGAGGTTGCCTTGCACATCCGGCTGCCGGAAGGCTTGCCAGATGTCAGCGGCGATCGGGTCCAGTTGCAGCAGGTGCTGATGAACCTGCTGCTCAACGCCCAGCAGGCCATGAGCGAGAATGCGCCGGATCGGCGCGAGATCTGCATCGATGCCGCACAGGTGGACGGGCACGTCACCGTCGATGTGAGCGACTGCGGGATCGGGTTCGGCGGCCAGGATCCGGAAGCGCTGTTCCGCCCGTTCTTCACCACCAAACAGGATGGAATGGGCATGGGCCTGTCGATCTGCCGCTCCATCATCGAACAGCATGGCGGCACGCTGACCGCTGCCAGCAATGAGCGCGGGGGTGCAACCCTTCGCTTCCGGCTGCCGGTGGTCGGCAACGTCAGAAGGGAAGCGGCGTGATGGAGGACGTGACCGGCGGCTGCGTGTGCGTCATCGACGACGATCCCGACGTGCGCGGCTCGATCGGCAGCCTGCTGCGATCGACCGGGCTCGACGTCCGGCTCTACGACGGCCCAGCCGCATTTCTGGACGCCGGGGCGCCGGATGTCGCGTCCTGCCTGGTGCTCGACATCCGGCTGTCCGGGGAGAGCGGGCTGGATTTCCAGGAACGGCTTGCGGACCACGGCATCGCCCTGCCGGTGGTGCTGATCACGGGCCATGGCGACATACCGATGACCGTGCGCGGCATGAGAGCCGGCGCCGTCGATTTCCTGCCGAAGCCGTTCGGGGACGACCAATTGCTGGCGGCCGTGGGTAGGGCCCTCGACGCGGACCGTACCCGCCGCGCCAAGCTGGCCGAGGGAGCCGACCTCCAGGCCCTTTTCGAACGGCTGACGCCGCGCGAGAAGGAGGTGATGGCGCTGGTGGTGACGGGACTGATGAACAAGCAGGTGGCCGCCAAGCTCGAGCTCAGCGAGATCACCGTGAAAATCCACCGCGGAAACGTCATGCGCAAGATGGCCGCGCAATCACTCGCCGATCTTGTCAGGATGGCGGAACAGCTCGGCGTCCGCGATGCGAGCATCCAGCGCTATCATACCTCGGTGTGATGGCCGCAGCTTTCAGCCCGGGCCATATATCGGTTAAGGGCCGGATCGGCCGCTCTGGAGCTCTGCCTTGCCCCATCTGCATCAAGTTGCGATCGTCGACGACGATCCGGGAGTGAGGGGCAGCATCACCAGCCTTCTGCGTTCGGCCGGGCTGGTCGGCGTGCCGTTCGCATCGGCGGAAGATCTTCTCGGATGGCAGGACCGGGAGGCGCTGGCGTGCATCGTCACGGACCTGCACAT
Source organism: Terrihabitans rhizophilus (assembly GCF_033898525.1). Lineage (NCBI taxonomy): Bacteria > Pseudomonadati > Pseudomonadota > Alphaproteobacteria > Hyphomicrobiales > Terrihabitans > Terrihabitans rhizophilus. The sequence goes on from NZ_JAXAFJ010000004.1 coordinate 253,445, forward strand.
GCCCGGCATGAGCGGGATGGATCTCCAGCACGCCTTGAACAGTGGCGGCTGGACGCAGCCGCTCCTCGTGATGACCGCTTTTCCCACATCCATCGTTCGCGAACAGATGACGGCGGCGGGCGCCCGGGCATTCCTGACGAAGCCGGTGGATCCGGACGCGCTGCTCGAAGCCATCGAGGACGCCATCCGGCTATAGCCGTCCACCTGTCAGGCGAGCGAAGAACCCAGCCGGCGGCCGTAGTCCACGATTGCCCTTCCGGCGCGCAGCCGCTCCGCTTCGAACGCCGCACGCGCTTCGGCCGTCCATCCCTGCTCTACTGCCTTTGCGAGCGACATCGCATCGCCGGCCGCTTTGGCCACGCCCATCGCGGTGTGTGGCCTCGCGACGAAAGCGGCATCGCCAATCAGCGCAATCCGCCGGTTGGCCATGCGCGGCGTCTCCATGTCAAAGATCGCCTGTGCAAACGGCGCCGGCTCTGCCGCGAAGACCTGGGCGAACTGCGGCGGCAGCAAATGGCCGGCGTCGGCCACCAGCTTTGCCCGTGCAGCCGCCGAAACGCCGCCCGGAGGAAGCGAGAAGGGATGCGTGCGTCCCTCCCCGTCCGTCAGCGCAGCCGCAAGATCCGGTGACCTGCGGTACCAGACGGCATTGTAGCGCCGCTCGCCCACATCGAGTTCGCCACGAGGACCAGCGACGGTGTAGCCGAGCACCTGTCCTCCCGGCATGTGGAAGAAGGCGAAGCGGTCGGACAGCAGATCGGCGGCCGACCCAGGCAAACGCTGCTCGTGAACGAGGGCGCGCCACGCGACATAGCCCGCGTAATGCGGCCCGTCGTCCCTCTGCAGAACGGCAGCACGGACGGCAGAGCCGATGCCGTCGGCACCGATCACGAGGTCCGCGTGGACCTGCGTTCCGTCGTCCAGTTCGAGCCAGGCATCGTCTTCGCCTTGCCCGGCCGCGATCGCGGCAGTTCCGAGATGGTAACGATCCGGCGCGATGCCGGCGCGCGCTGCGACATAGAGATGGTCCCAGGACACCTGCATCTGCGGCCGTGGATCACGGCTCAGCACCGCGCCCGCACGGTCCAGAGTGATCCGCTCACGCGCCACCACGCCAAGCGCGGCGACATCGTCGCGCCCGATCGCACGGAGCAGAGTGAACACCTCCGCCTGTGCGACCAGCCCGGCGCCTCGCCCCTCCAGACCGCTACGGGACCGCTCGAACACGTGGACCTCGTGCCCGGCCTGTTGCAGCAGGGCGGCGGAGAACAGGCCGGCCATGGAGCCGCCCGCGATTGCGATGCGCATGGCTCAGCGCTCCCGATGCAGGCTGGCAAGCTGGATCAGCACTCCGGCTGCCGAAAGCCCGCCGCCGAGCACGGTCACCCCGGTCCAGCCACTTGCCGTCCAGGCCCATGTCGCGGCCGCCGAACCTGCGGCGCCGCCAAGGAACATCGCACCCATGAAGATCGTGTTGAGCCGCGCCCTTGCCTCGGGACGGAGCGCATAGACGACGTGCTGGTTCGACACGAGCGCGCTCTGCACCCCGAAATCGAGCAGGACCACGCCGACGATCAGCCCGGCAATGCTGCCCCACAGCCCGAAAACGGGCCAGGCGGCAAGGGTCAGGACCGCGCCGAGCAGGATGACATGGTGCGGGCCCCAGCGATCCGCGATGCGGCCCGCCACCGGCGCGGCCAGCACACCGACGGCGCCGACAATGCCGAACAGTCCGGCGACATCCGCACCCAGATTGTAGCGGGGCTGCTGGAGCTGGAGGGCAAGGATCGTCCAGAATGCACTGAAGGCCGCGAACAGAAGCGCCTGAATGACAGCCGCCTTCCGGAGCTCGCCGAACTCCTGCCAAAGGCTGCCGAGCGAGCGGAGCAGTGAGGGATAGGAGAGCCCGCCGGCCGGCTCGCTGCGCGGCAGGCGTACGGCCATGACCGCGCCGGCGCCGAGCGCAAGCGGCACACCGAGCCAGAACATCTCACGCCAGCCCGCGTGGGTGGCGACGAAACCGGAGAGCGTGCGGCTGAGCAGGATGCCGCAGAGCAGCCCCGCCATCACTGTCCCGACCGTGGCGCCGCGCCGTGCCGGCGCCGACAGGTGGGCCGCGAACGGCACGATCTGCTGGGCCACCGTGGCCGTGACACCCACGAGCAAGGATGCCGCGATGACGAAGGCCGCGCTGGGTGCCAGAGCCGCGAGGGCCAGCGCGAGCGCGAGGGCTGCGAACTGGATGACGATGAGGCGCTTGCGTTCGACGAGGTCGCCCAGCGGCACCAGCAGCACCAGTCCGGCGGCGTAACCCAGCTGCGTCGCCGTTGGAACGAGGCTCGTCGCAGATCCCGGAAGATCGCGCTCCATGATGCCGAGCATGGGCTGGTTGTAATAGATGTTGGCAACCGCGATGCCGGCTGCCGCCGCCATGGCGAAGGTCATCCCGCGCTGAAGCCCGCTGGCAGGAGCTGCCATCCCCTCCTCTAAGATCATCGTCATCCCAACCTCCTATTGGCGTTGAACGAAATCTAGATCTTCACGCCCGACAGGATTAGTAGCGGCACCTCGGCAGCCGGTTTATCATCCGTAGATATGATGGAACTTGCAGACATCGCCGTGCTCGTGGAGACGGTCCGGCAAGGAAGTCTCTCCGCAGCCGGGCGCCGACTGGGGCTGACACCCATGGCGGCGTCACGTCGGCTGGCCGCGCTGGAGGCGGAACTGGGCGTTCGACTCGTTCATCGCACCACCCGCTCGCTGTCCCTGACATCGGAGGGCGAGGCATTCTTCCCGCACGCCGAAGCGATGCTGGCCCATGCTGCGGAAGGTCAGGCGGCGCTGGCTGGCGGCAACACCGCAGCCGGCCTGCTCCGCATCACGGCGTCCATCCCCTTCGGGCGGAAAGTCGTAACGCCGATGCTGGCGGGATTTCTGGCCAGCAATCCAGACCTGCGCGTAGAATTGCGCCTGAGCGATGCGGTGATCGACATCACGGCCCAGGGCGTCGACATCGCGCTTCGGTTGGGAGAGTTGCGGGATAACGGCCTGATCGCGCGCCGTCTTTCGAACGATCCGCGGGGGCTCTACGCGGCGCCGGATTATCTCGCACAGTACGGACCTCCCGCCACTGCAGCCGATCTCAGGGAGCACCAGTGCCTCGCTTTGCTGGGAACAACCCACTGGACCTTCGAGCAAGGCGGACGGACCCTGCGCCAGCCGATTGGCGGCCGGTTCACCGCCGACAGCGTCGAGGCTTTGCATCAGGCCTGCCTGGAAGGTCTCGGCATTGCCCGGCTGTCACTCTGGAATGTGCGCGACGACGTCCGGAGCGGCCGCCTGATGGACGTGCCGCTCTCCGGTTTTGCCCTGCCAGATCACGGAATCTGGGCCGTTCTGCCCACCCGCCAGTTCGTACCCGCCAAGGTGAGGCTCTTCCTCGACGCCTTCTCGGCTCATCTCGCCGAAGATTGATCCGGCTCATCGGCAAGCTCGGATCGACGCCGCGTCTTCAGAATCGTCCTATCCTGAAGGCGGCGACCAGGCCGCCCCCCGGAGCGCGTTCGATGGCAAGAGCGCTGCCATAGGCCTGCAATATGTCGGACACGATGGCGAGGCCGAGACCCGCGCCGCCGCTCTGGTCCTGGCGATGGCCACGCTGGATCAATTGCTCGATGGCCGCCGGGTCCAGTCCCGGTCCATCATCGCTGACGGCGATCTCGATCTGCCGGGCTGTTGATCGGGCGCGCAAGACGACCTGCGTGCGCGCATGCCGAACCGCATTCTCCATCAGGTTGCCCAGAACGTCGTAGAGGTCGTCGCGATCCATGGCGACCGCGCACCCGCTTTCCACCTCCAGCTCAATGTTGAGGCGCGTTCCCAGCGGCGTCCGGGTGAGCGTTCGCGCAAGTGCATCGGCGACGGGCTGGACCTCTGTCAATTCCCCACCCGGAGCGTAGCGCATGCGGGAGCGGGCCAGTTCCCGTTCCACGGTGCGGCGCATCTGCTCGCCCACGGCGCTGATGCCGTCTGCGATCTCGACCTCACCTCGCTCGCGAAGCTGGCGCACATCCGCGGCCAGGGCCGTGAGCGGTGTCTTCAGGCCATGGGCCAGATCGGCGGCACGGTCGCGAGCACGCGCCAGTGCGGCCTCCTGCTCCGTGAGCAGCGTGTTAACGGCGGACACGAGAGGCTGGATTTCCGATGGCCCATCTTCTCTGAGGCGCCGCAAACGCCCTGCCTGAACGGCCTCAACCCCCCACCGCATATTGGCCAAGGGCTGCAGGCCGGCCCTGACCTGGAACCAGGCGGCAAGCACGAGGAAGAAGCCCAGCGCCGCAAGCGCGAAGACCATGTCCTGTGTGAACGCGCTTTTCAGCCGGTCCTGGTCCTCCCGCGTGACCGCCACGCCGATGCGCAATGTGTGCGGCCGATCGTCGGCACTGACGACGATCCGCCGCTCCCTTAAATGGAGCTGCTGTCCCGCCGGACCTGCGATCGTCGATGTGGAGGTCTCCCCCGGTTGCGAGGCAGGAGCACCCGCCTCCAGCTCCACGTCCCAGAGGGATCGGGAGCGGAGCGCCGGTCCGCCGCTTTCATCGCGAACCTGCCAGTACAGACCCCCATAGATCGCGGCGAAGCGCGGATTTGCCGGCTGCCGGGTGACGCTCAGCGCTCCATCCGCACCAACCGCCACAACGCCCGCGATCTGCGTCACGTAAGCATCGAGTTCCTGCTCGATGCGGCGTTCCAGATGGCGGCTGAACAGCTCGGAAATTGCCGCCCCGGCAAGCACCAGCGCCGCGAGAGTTGCCGAGAAAGCCAGAAGGAGCAGGCGCAGGCGCAGCGAGCGCAGCACCGCGCTATTCCTCGCCGATGACGTAGCCGAAGCCCCGCCGCGTTTCTATCACACCGGCTCCGATCTTCTTGCGCACCCGCCCGACGAGCACTTCGATCGCGTTCGACTCCCGGTCGCCAAGCTCGCCCTGCAATTGTTCGGCAAGCTCCTGCTGCGTCACGACGCGCCCTGGATGGTGCATCATATAGGCGATCAGCCGGTACTCCTGCGGGGACAAGGCCACCGGCAGCCCCCGCAAGGACAAGCGCATCTGCCGCGTATCGAGCGTGAGGCCGCCCAGCGAGAAGACCGCACTTGCCTGCCCCGAGCCGCGCCGGAGATTGGCGCGCAGCCTTGCCAGCAGTTCGTCCATCTCGAAGGGCTTGGGCAGATAGTCGTCGGCGCCTGCATCCATGCCCTCGACGCGCTCCCTCCAATTGCCGCGTGCCGTGAGGATGATCACGGGAAAGGTGCGCCCGTTCTCCCGCCACCGCTTCAGCACGGAAAGCCCGTCCATGGTCGGCAGGCCAAGATCGAGGATGACGCCGGCATAATCCTCGGTGTCCCCGAGGAACCAGGCGTCCTCCCCGTCCGCGCACGTCTCCGGCACATAGCCGTGCGCGCTGAGCACGGCGGCCAGATCGGCGCTGATCCTGGGATCATCCTCGACGCAAAGGATCCGCATCAATCGTCCTCGTCCACGCTCAGAACGCCCCCGGTTCGTGGATCGACCTCGATCTCCAGCACGCGTCCTCCCGTGCTCAGGATCTTGATCTCGTACTCTGCCACCCCGTCATCTTCGGTGAGTTCGACGCCGAGAACCTCGCCGGGAAAGCGGGATCGAACCTTGGCGAGTATCTCATCCAGAGGAAGCATGTCGCCACGACGTACGCCGGTCAGCGCCTTGTCCGCATCGCTGGGCCGTGGGCGCTCGGCCAAGGGCGGCGTGGCGGGCGCGGGTTGGGGCACTTCGGCGGCTATGGGCGCCGTGGCGTTGCCAGTCGGAGACGCGGACTGCGGATGCCGGAGCAGGTACATGGACCCCGCGCCCACGCCGGCACCCAGCGTCAGGCACAGTCCCACCAAGGTGAACGTCTTCAAGTACACCCCTGACCTATGGCGCGGTGGAGATGACAGATCGCTGACATCGTTCATCAGGCAGCCGTCATGCCGGTTGGTTCAAGTTCGGTCCGTCGCTGATCGGCGCGACGCGAAATCGATAGGTGAACCATGATGACTTTGAAAGCTGGACTGGCCCTTGCAGCCCTTGCCGCCTTCTCGCTCCCCGCTCTGGCGAACGACGATGCGCAGGGCTCACGCGAGGGTTGGATGAGCGCGGGAGCGGTGTCCTCGAAGCTGGAGGCTCAGGGATATACCCGTATCACCGAGATCGAGGCTGATGATGGCGTCTACGAAGTCGATGCCACGGCACCAGAGGGTCATCGCGTTGACCTGAAGGTAAATCCGACAACGGCCGAAATCCTGCGCAGCGAGCGCGACGACGATTGATCCAGCTTGCTGCCGCCGGTGGGACGAAACTCCGGCGGCAGCGCGGCTGACCTCTGGGCCGGTCCGAGACCGTCTCGCCTTTGCTTGCTGCAGTCTTCTAGGCAGCCGGGCGAGAACCACGCGCCAGCGAGATCTTGGAGCGGCCCTCATCCTTGGGTCGGCTTCCTTCCAGCGACGCACGATGGAGTGCCTCTCCTGCTGCACCGCCAACAAACCGCAGATCGGCCGGATCACAGGTTCTGGCGATGCCCAGGGCAAGGTGATGGAGATGGACGCGGCGATTGCAGAACAGCGCCAGCTCAACGCGCTGGCGCTTGGGAAGTCCTGAAATCGCCGCCAATGGCTCGCCGTCCGCCATGCGCATCACGCTCGCGAGCTGGTCGAGAGAGATGGGGCAGGCTTCTTCGTTGGGGACCGTTTGCATCGTGTTCCTCGCTGAGAGGAGACTGCGTCAGGAGACGTTTACGATAGATTAAGCATGCGGAGGCGCGCCGATGATGATCTCATGTCGTCACCTAAACGACCCAGACGTTCAGGCACAGGCTGTCGAGGTTCGCTCAAGGCTTGTTCCTGGCTGTGCCGTTTCCCGTCAGGTCCAGCGCACGAAGATAGGCGCCTCCCAGCCCCTTCGGTGAGATCGAAAAGCTTATCGGCGAGCCATTGTCCGCTGTCGTCGCCGTGATCTTGAGCGTGGTCGCCTTCTTCAGGCGATCGAGCGCTGCCGCGTCGAAGCTCAGCGGAACCACGCAGCCCACGGGCAGGCATGTGCGGAAGGACAGGACCATCGGCTTGGCGTCGTCCATCGCCAGCGTGACGCCGGATGCAAGGAGAAGGCCGAACGGCAGCGCGAGGTTTCCCGTGGCGCCGCTCTGACCCGGGGCAAGTTCCATGGCGACGAGGCGCTGGCGATTTCCGTCCAGCACCTGCTGGCTCACCAGGCACTGCTTTCGGTCGCCCTGCACCTGGCAGCCCACGGTCCAGTCTCCATGGACCTCGGTCAGCGCGCTGGCTCCGCCCGGAAGCGCGGGGCCGGTTGGCTGCGCGAGCGCCGGCGAGGCGCACAGCAGCGCGAACGCCAGCACCACATGCATTGCGGCAGCACTTCCGGACGCGGGCGCGAGGTTCGCTTGCATGCCTGCCTATCCCCCTAGAACTGGAACCCGAGCCGGCCGGCGAAGGAATGCTGCGTCGTCAAGTCGCCGAAGGCTCCATCATAGGACACTCCGAGCTTGACCCCCTCCGAGCTGAGAATCTCGGCGCCAAGGCCCACTTTATAGAGCGGGGAATCGACATCCTCGGTCAGCCGCAGGAGCGGTGCGTCCAGTTCGGCGGCCGCGGTGAACCCTCCCTCCAGTTCCCAGCTGTGGTTGGAGAGCTCGATCCCGCCGTTCACGAAGAGGCGGAGATCCACGTTTCTGGCGACCGCGAACTCGGTCCCGAGCTCGAGCCCCGGCGTTGCGGAGAAGAACCATCCGGAACTGCCGTCGAAGGTGAAGGCGGCAAGGGAACCGGTCTCCTCACCGGAGATGCTGGACCAGCGCGCATCGACCTGCAGGCTCGGTTCCAGGTAGAACGACCCGAAGCGATAGTTCACCCCGGCCTTGGTGGAGAGCGCGAACTGCTCGCCATCCTGGGTGTAGGTGACCTGGTTGCCGATGCCCGGCAGCAGGATATCCGGCAGGTAGACGCCTTCCAGCGTCTCGCCGGGCGTCGATTCCACCTGCTGCACGGTCGTGTCGCGCTGCCCCGAGAACTCGGCCGTGCCGCCGCCCACGAGGAAGTCGGCGAAGAAGCTGCCCGCACTGTACTTGGCCAGCGCATAGCCCTGCCAGCCCGAACCTTCCGTCGAGGACAGGAGGGCATCGCCCATCGAGATGTCGGATTCGTAGCTCGTATGGGCGACCACGCCGCCCAGGGACCAGTTATCCGAGACCTCGAAGCGGCCGCCCAGAGAGATCACCTGTAGCTTGTCGTCGCGGTCCGTCGCGCCGTCGCCGGCATCGCGCTCGTAGCGCAGGTTCGGCGAGATAGAGAACCAGACGCACCGGGCCAGCGGGTCCTCGTCCTGAGCCCTTCCTCCGCAATCGCGGCCGGCGTCGAGCACCTGGGCCGTGGAGCGGTTCATCAGTTCGAAGCTGTGCACGGCATAGCTCGGCGTCAGCCTTGTCAGCGTTTCGCCGAGCGTCTGCTCGTCCGGAAGGAACCGGAGCATGTTGATGAGGCGGGCCATCGGGTTTTCAGGACTGGATGCCGCTTCGAGGCCGTCGAAATAGTCCGCCAGCGCGAAGACATTGCTGTCCGTGGTTCCCGATGCCGGATCCTGCGCCAGCGAGATGAAGCTCGGCTTCTCCGCGAACAGGACGAGGTCCGTGCCGTTCTCGACCGTGCTGGTGAAGTCGAAGCCCACCGTTGGCCGGAAGGTCGGCGTGAAGCCGTCCGCCGTCATGCCATCCTCGGCGCGGGCGATGGTGTAGCGCTCGAACAGCTTGTCGATCGACAAGAAGTTGAGCGGCGCCGTGCCGTCGAAATCGCCGGTGCCGGAGATATTGAGCCGATCCGTCAGCTGGGTGTCCAGATCGATGTCGGTCACGAAACTGCCGCTCGCGGCCTGTTCGAAGCCACCCGTCAGATCGACGGCATAGGCGGCCGGAGCCGGACCGCCGGCCTCGAGGTTGCGGATCTTGCCGATGCCGCTGTTCGTGAACAGGCCCTCGTTGAGGTACAGCCCGTCCTCGCCAAGCAGGATCTGCTGGGTCGCCACCATGCTCGCGGAGGCGCCGTTCTCGAAACGGTTGATGCCCGTGCCGAGATCGACATTGCCGATGACGCGGCCAAGTTCATTGAGGATCACGTCGTCGCCGAATGTCGCGAAGATCGTGTTGCGCATGGGCGGGTCGCCCGGACCCGTCGGAGGCTCGGGACTGAGATCGTCCAGCATGGCCGCCAAGGATCCCGGCACCCCTTCCAGGGCCAGTGCGGAAATCGGCGGCAGGCCGAGCGTGAAGAGCACGCTGTTGTTGACGAGCGTGTTGTCCGCTCCGCCCACGATCATCGCGCCAACGCCCGTGCCGTCGCCGCCTATCGTGTAGTCACCGTTCAGGGCCATCGAGATGTTGCCCTTGCCGCCCGATGCGGAGCTCTCTCCGTAGACGGCAACCGAGTCGCCGCCGCGTGCGAAGAGGCTCTCCTGCGCCACCAGATTGACGGCGCCCGAATTGCCGTTGCCGGTCGCGCTCTGCCCGAACAGCGCGTAGGAACTGGCGCCTGTGACCGTCACCGTGTTCATCGCAGTGGCACCGGCCGCCGCCGCGTCCCCGATGCCGCCGCGCGAGCCGGCCCCGGACTGGCCGAGTGCAAGCTGGTCGGTG
>NZ_JAXAFJ010000005.1:0-226551 GCF_033898525.1 Terrihabitans rhizophilus
ATCGGATGGAAGACGATCAACGCCCGCGCCGAGACGGTCGCCACCATGCCGGCGTTTCGTTCGGCGTTCCAGAGCCGCCGCTGCATCGTGCCAGCCGACGCTTTCTACGAGTGGACTGGCGAGAAAGGCTCCAAGCAGCCGCACGCCATTGCCATGAAGGATCGCGGGCTGTTCGGGTTTGCCGGCCTTTGGGAGAACTGGAAGGATCCCGCCACGGAGCAGTGGCTTCGCACCTTCACCATCATCACGACGCGGGCGAACGAGACCATCGCCGATCTGCACGAGCGCATGCCGGTGATCCTGAAGCCGGACAGCTACGCGCAGTGGCTGGCGCCCGATGCCGACGTGCGAGATCTGCTGCGCCCGTACCCGGCCGACGAGATGGAGCACTGGCTGGTCAGCCCTCGGGTCAACGGGCCCGCACTGGACGATGCGGAGATGCTGAACTCGCTGTAGTCTGGCCGATCTGGATGGGCAGGCCCGCGGTCATGTGCCTTCAGAATATTCCCCATTCCGACGGCACCGGGCGAGCGCCAACAACTCGCTTAACTGCGGCCATCGCATTTCGCTCGTCGCCGCGAAAGATCGGCATCACAAGGCCGCGATTTTGGGCCCGCTGAAAGCGGCGACGACCTAAGACGTCAATCTTCTCAAAGTCTTCCAAAAGGGCGACTACATCGAACGAGCTGTTGTCGTTCTGACCCATGATCTCTGCGTGCAGCAGCTCCGCCTCCTGCAGAGGAACGATGCCATTGGCAAAGTAGACTGCGGTGCTGCGGCCAGAGGAGTGAGGGTGGACAACTGCATCGGGCTGAAAATCTTGATACCTCTCTCCCAGCCGTCCACGCTCTTCGACTCGCGCTATATCGGCGAAGTGCTCCACTAGAGCTCGCAGAGCGTCTTCTTTGAACGTTGACTTCACAAAGTCTCGGTTCAGCCGCTCGACGTCCCGAATCCGCATGAGGGCCGAAACGAAGCGCAGGGCCATTTCGGGCAATCGCTCCTGCGATATGGTGCCGGTCCGAATTTCATAGGTGTCCGCGTCATAGTGCGCGCCTGCCGAAGCGAGCACGCTCTCGATCAAAGATCGGCGCTGACCCTTCTCGATATCGATCCCTGATGCGATGAGATGAGGCAGGTAATCGCCATCATCCTCCAGGTGAAGGCCGTCTTCGTCCTCTACGGCATAGAAGCCGATACGATCCCCTGATCCATCTTCGAAGACAGTGCTGATCGCGAGCCCGAACGGGACCGGGTTTACCGTGATCCCTGCGCAGAACGAGGAGCAGAGCGCTTTTCTGAGGCTTGTGCCGGTGTCGCTCATATCAAAGGCCCAGTGGGAAACTCGATCCTGAAGAACTTTCGAGCGTGCTCCCAAAAAGTGTGATCCCGGAACGTTAAAATTCTCCGGTGAGGCTTAGACGCGGCAGGCCAGCGCGGGATGTCTTCGCCTATCGTCGTCGGCCCCTCTTCGACGCCGGCCTTCTCACAGTGAGCATGTGCATGCAGGCCCGGATGACTGCCGTGGTACTCGAGCCGCGCGATCATTGAGCCCCCACCGGATGGCATTTTTAAGATCAACCAAGCCTTCCAATTGTCCTTCCGGATGTCCAGAAAGGTCAGGAAGATATACTCCTCTGTGGGAGAATTTGCCACTGCGGAGCGCCACCGGAGGTGCGGGGCAATAGGCCGGCTTTTCTCGTAGATCACTGAATGGCGAGGAGGTAGAGCGTCGCCGCGCCAACCCGTATCACCGGTTAGGACCTTCATGTCCTCCAGGTATTTGCGGACAATCACTCGGCGCTCATTTCACGACCCCGAAACAGCGCACCACGCGCCCGACGATTCGGTGCCGTCGACGCTACAATGAAACGCCCCTCGCGCTCCTTCCAATCCGTCAATCTGCCGCACGTTCGCCTGCCGGCACATCCGCCGCAGCTCGTGGAGAGCCAGCAATGTCTTGGAACCGCGCCCCGCACCGCGCCTCATACTTCCTCGGCGGCCGCTGCCACGGCTTTCGTTCGTAGGGGCAGTCTTTCGCGATCTCGTGCAGCACATCGACGAGGCGCGCGTCGGCGCCGAACCGGACAGCCAGCCGCACGAGCCTGTACACGCCCCGGCGCGGGCACAGCACGCAGGTGATCCGCACCTTCACCCACGGGAAATCGGAGAGTCGACTCGGCGTCCACATTGTGAGAACAAAAAGCGAACACGCAGAGGAGTCAACGATGGCCCGCGAGACCCTGTTTTTTGCTCAGTCCTTCCGCGTCGACGGGCGGAAGTTAGTTGGCGGCACGCCCGAGAAGCACCGGTCGGCAGAGAAAGCCAAGGAGGCGGCCGAGCGCATGTCGGCGACGAAGATCGGTGCAGTAGCTTTTCAGGTGACCGGCGATCATGACAGTGAGTTTGATCCGCCTGTGGTGCTGTTCAAAGCTGGCCGGTTGCCGAACGACCTTGAAGAGGCCGAGGTGTTGGGCGAACCGCAGTTCGATTAAGCGGCGAGCTCGCCCATGTGGACAGCCCTATTCGGCGGGGGCCCGGCCCGCTATGGTAAAAGCGCTCGCCGGCCGGTGATGCTGTCACCGGTTTGTTGCTCAATGCCGCTCTTTCACTTTCAAGTTCGTACGGACAGCCACGTCTTCGTTACCGAGCCGATGGAACTTGCAGACACGACGCTCGCCCGCATCGAGGCGGCAAAGCGTTCAGGCGACCTGTTACGCGAGCACGCTGAGCAAATCTGGACTGACGAAAATTGGCAGGTCGACATCACGGACGCGGCCGGCCTCATTCTCTTCGTGCTTCACATTTCAGCTCATCGGACCAGCGCCACAAGCGCCCATGGCGTAGCGGAAGCTTAGGAGCGATGATCTTGGAACCAGATGCAGGTTTTCTGGTTCTTGCTTCGACGGTGCCGGATAGGGCCTGCCACTACTAAGGCGGTGCGCTCACCCCGGATGCACTAGAAGAAATTGCCGCCCTAACCGTGAGCACTTACAGGGCGGCGGCATACTTCCGGCACCTCCTCGCCCCCCATCAGTTAAGCGCCCGTCCAGCCGACTCCGAGCCCTTCTAGCGCAGCGGTCAGTTGGTAGTGCGGGCCGCAGCCAGACGCCTGGTGTGTACGATGCTGATGATGTGTAAGACGGCACTACCTCGACGCGCTCCGATTTGATCGCTGCATGGAGCTGCACCGCGTAGGCGTATGGGTCGGGAGATGGCAGGAACGCCGCGCACGATGTCCAATGCCGCTCGGTGCTCCCGGGATGCTTGGCAAGGTGCTCCTCGAGTTCTACGGCTTTGCCGCGAAACTCGGCGAAACTGCGGTGGACGATCTCGACCTTCATGGCGGTCATGAGCCATGATACCGGCAGGGTGTGATAGCCTTGGACCATGGGCACGATACCTTCTGATACCACCCCTCTGGCCCGAGCTCTGCTCGCTGTTCGCAGGGCTCTCACCTCAGCCGCCGGCCGGATCGCATCGAGCGCTGATCATGGGCAGCAAGTCGTGACCAATGAGAAGATGCGACCCATCAGGGTCATGCTATTCACAGCCGGCCGCCAGAACGTTCAGATTGAAGACCTACGTCAAGCGATCCGGCCACAGTGCGTCAGCCATGTCGTTCTTCTCGATTTTGAAGGCGTGCTGAAAGCCGGCGATTATCATGAACTGCAAGCCCGGATAGAGGCTGGGCTCGAGGTCCTTGACGGCAGTCAGTTCGACGCCTTCTTGAAAGATCTCACGCCCTACGTGGCCAACCTTTCGGCCGAGTTTTATCGCCATGAGGATCTGGTCCTCTCGTTCTCATACTTCGACAACACCTACCTGACGTTGGCCGGTGAGGAGGACCTAGTGCGGCCGATTCTAGACCTAGTCGAGCGGCTTGTGCGAAATTCTCCAACAATGATTGATAGTTGATGTGCGGCCGTCTCGTTTAAAAGTCGCCGCCCGACGGCGTAGAGTGGTGGTGATCGGTGACGTCATGGCTGGCTGACATCGTTGTCGTGAACGAGAGCAGTGAAGAGCAGACACCCGGCGACGTGTCGGTGTTCCGAAGCATCGGCGGAGCCATGCAATGGCTTGAACCCTGGTGGTTCGCTGAAGGCCACGGCACTATCCTTACAGCCTCAGGCGAGCGTCTGAGCATGAGAGAGAGCCCACGCGGCTATGTCGAACTGGACCGCTGCGAGCCAGACGCCGAAGGCGAGCGACTCGTGCGCGAATGGCTCCACCACAAGGCCAAAGCCATTCTCCAGGTCCGGAGAGAGCGTGCGGTGAAGGGCAGAGCGATCTTGGCTTCCCATGAGAAGTCGGGACTGCTTCCGTCGACGGTAGAAGGCCTGATTGCCTATGTCGGCTTTGATGACTGAGATAATCGGGGCATGACCAACTCAAATTGGACAGCGGGTGCGGAGGCGCTCTTTGCAAGTTTCGCGGAGAGGCACGCGCTCCGTTTCGAAAAATCGGCGGACGCGAACATGGAAGTCCTGTGGAACTTTCCGGCGCCGCCCCGCCTCTCGATACCTATAGAACTGGGCTTGCAGGACAACGACGTGCTCAACTTCGGGGTCGAGGACTTCTGAACCAGTGATATCAAAGAGGCTAAAGCAATGAAAGCCAGAATATATGTTGCTCTCATCTGCAGTGGGGATGATGTGTCTCTCATTCCTGACGACGTCGCGCGGTTCCTCTCTGGCAAGAGAATACAAACCCTTGATAAAAGAATTGCTCTGCGATCGCCCCACGACGAAATCGAGTTCGACGACCTCGGCGAATGCCTGCACAACTATTGCTTAGATAAATACATTCCAGACTTCTCTTCTTTGACATTCACGGTCGAGGCATATGTTCAGGTCGTGCCGGAAATAGACGATGATGTGCTGCGTGTGTATCTAAAGTCTGAATTTCTAGAAGCTCTGGCGAACAAAGCGCTGGGATTGGAAATCCATACCCAATGATCAGAGCTAAGGACGTCGCAGCCACCCGGCCACTGCGTCGGCTTCAACGCGATTGGCGACTACAACCCGCCCGTCGCGCTGTTCAAGGCCGGGCGGTCGCGGCCTGCTGCGCCCCTCCCGCCCGGCGAGATGGAGCGCTGGATGGTGCCCGCGCGTGAACGGAGCGGCGCTGGACGATGTCGAGATGCTGAACTCGCTTTAGGCTTGAAGCGGGCGCGAATGTCCAGAGACAGATAGCGGCCCCAGCACCGTCCTCCTTGATTTATGTTATCGCGTCAGCCTCCATCAGCCCTCTATACTCCGTTATCGCCGCACTTACTCTAAGCGTATGCGGCGACTGAGTGACAGGTGCGCTCCCGCTATGGCTGGGATGCTGTCATGATAGCCAATGCCCACGCAGGTCCATTGCTCCGCAAACTGGAGACAATCGTCACGCTGACGCAAGGCGAGCGCGACGCCATTGCGGGCTTGCCCTTCATGGCGAGGGAAATTAAGGCCGGACAGGACCTAGTCCGGGAGCATGATCGGCCGTCTCAATGCTGTCTGATCCTCGAAGGCCATACCTTCCGCTACAAACTGCTGGCTGACGGGAAGCGACAAATCCTGTCCTTCCACATCGCGGGAGACATTCCCGACCTTCAGTCCCTCCATCTTCGGATCATGGATCATGGCCTGGCCACTCTCGGTGCGGCGAGGGTGGCGTTCATTCCTCACGAGATCCTGCGCCCCTTCCTCCATGCCCATCCGCGGATCTCTGATGCGTTCTGGCGCGACACGCTCATCGATGCCGCGATCTTCCGTGAGTGGGTTGTGAATGTCGGGCGTCGTTCGGCTTACAGCCGGCTCGCCCATCTCCTCTGCGAAAACTTCGTGCGCATGAGGGCTGTCGGCCTCGCTGGCCCCGGCTCGTTCGAGTGGCCGGTCACGCAGGAGCAACTTGCTGACGCGACAGGTCTATCCGCTGTTCACGTTAACAGGACCCTGACGGAGCTGCGGGACCACGGACTGATCGACCTGGCGCGGCACAAGATGGTCGTGAAGGACTGGCAAGGCCTGCAGGACGCCGCAGGGTTCGAACACACGTACCTTCATCTGCAGACCCCGCCCGAAGAGAATGGCACCATGGCCTCATGAAGCTTTGGAGCCACAGCAATCCTATTGTCTGGTTCCGCACCCGCATGCTCGGTCGACACTAGCGCGCCGCCGTGTACGGTGACCTTATGGCGAGATTTTTTTTCGATGTGCGCGAAGGTCACAAGTTCTTCTCTGACGGGGAAGGACAAGAGTTCCGCGATATAGCTGCGGCGGAGCATGAGGCCGCGTGCGCTGCGGCAGAGATCGGCCGAGAACGGCTTCCGAAGGGCGACCTCCGCACCATCATTGTCGAGGTTCGGGACGAGCAGGGGCAGCGGGTCGCGACTGCGACAGTTTCTCTGACCATGGAGCGGGTTGACCCCCCGCCCGAGCATTCATCGCCTTCCTGAGGTCTTCAGACGTCGCATGCAGCAGAGATCATGCTGCTTTGCGTCGCGGCGGTACGTCCGCGCTGGACAATGCCGAGATGCTCAATCCGCTTCAACCGTTGTTCTCAAGACCCTGCCCGTGTTCTCTACGGGATTGGGACGTTGGTGACGGATAACGGGAGGTCGCTCAAATGAGCTTAGTGCTAGGTGCCGTCTGTTTTTTGGCCGGCCTTCTCATGATCTTTATTGCTCGACCAGGCTCTACCGGAGAGAACCCGGCGTTCGTCCGCAACGGTTTCGCTGAGGTCTTTTACCCTGTGACCTGCCTCGGACTGCTGGTCGTTGGAGCCGCTTTCGTCGGGAAGGGGCTAGGCTTGATTTAGGACGACATGTCCTCCGCAGACCGCGCTGTGGCTTCGATATCCTGGAACCGCACGCCGCATTTAGGATGCGTACTTCCCGCTGGCCGCTGCCTAAGGCTCACGTCCGCTACTGCTGCGGCTTTTCTCGCAATGGAAGTGGCGGCCCCTCGGTAGGCGTAGCAGCATACTTGCTGGCCATAGTCTCCCACTCCGCGGCCATCTTGAGCCAGGATGCTTGATCGCTAGGATGTGCGGCCTTCTCTGCGTTTGCACGGCACTCCTTCGCTCTCAATCGAAATTCATCGCCGGCATTTCGTCTCTCGTTCGCCATACGGACCGGTCCCTAAATTGCCGGAGTGTTCGGCTTCGGAAGAACATGATTTTACCGCTTCATGTGCGATCAGAAAAGGCGGACGGAACCAGTTGCAGGTTTTCTGGTTGTTGCCTCGACGGTGCCGGATAGGGCCTGCCACTACTAAGGCGGTGCGCTCACCCCGGATGCACTAGAAGAAATTGCCGCCCTAACCGTGAGCAGTACAGGGCGGCGGCATACTTCCGGCACCTTCTCGTTCCTCAGACATGATTCAGCAACACCTTCTCGGCAGGATCACCTAGCAGGGCGGCGTCTGCCTCATTGGCGTTGTGCTGGCTGCGGTCAGATCAACGTAGCGAGCACCCGAGCGAAAGCTCGCGCCCTGCACTGCTGTCAGCAACTGTCGGTAGCATTGTCTTAAACTTGATCGATCGAAGTTGCGCATAAGCGTGAGCTACTGCTGGCTGACTAAGCCTTGTGCCCCTAAGCTGATTTCGCTAAGCGCCGCGCGCCAGTTCCACCGGGGGGCGGATCATGTCTCAAGATGCTGCGAGAGAAGAGCGCGTCGCTCGCTTCGTCATGACACTGTCAATTCTAGGACTCTTCGTATTCTGCTAGCTTACCGCACGCGTGCTACATCTGGCCTAAGTTTGGCTGTGACAGGAGCCTATGGTTCAACGCTTCTCTGCCCGCCGTCTGGTTGGGTGGGGTTCCTGCATAAGCTCGATGCAGTATGCAAGTGTGGGCGAGCTCATGCCCCTGCAAATTTCCGGGGTAGAATCGTGGTGCCACCAGAAGTAAGCACTCCCCGTGAACAGGACGATAAGGATCGATCCCAGGATTAGAGGTGTAGCTTTATCCATCTCTCATTGAGGTTCTTCCTGATCTGACGAAGGTGGCGGGCGTCAATCGAGCGCGACGGGTTCGAACTGGAGAATGCAGAAATGCTGCACCCCTATGGTCCACAACCGGGGTTGTCAGGCTCAGGTGCTTCAGTGAAACGAGAAGCGCAATTTCATCACAGGGCGGCTGGCTTCGTCCGTCACGATCATCTGCCAGTCTGACGTACCGGAAGCATCCTCGCTGAACTCGCTCAGCATCTCTCCGGCGGCACGTACTGCAGACCGCCGCACGACGGCCATGTCAGCGCACTCGGCACCCGTGGTGTCAGGAATAAATCTGCTATCGATGACATTGAAATAGAAGCGTGGCATGTCGACTCCAGATCTGGGAGCAACACGCCGCCAAATGACGGCAAATGACCGTCGCCTACACATCGGCCCTCTCAAAGGTTTCCACAAGGCTTTTTAACAAATGTTAAAAATGGAAAGCTCCTAGGTGCGTAACTCGTCTGCAATGAAACTCCGGTTCTGCGATAAGAGGCGACAATGGTGACCTCCTTTGTTCACGGAGCCGGCCCTTTGATCCGGAAATTAGAGCGCCTCATTCGTCTCGACGACGATGAGCGCCGGGCGCTTGATCAGCTGCCTTTGCGCGTGGCCACGTTTGATCCCGGTCAAGAAATCGTCAGACAGGGCGACAAGCCGCAACAGTGTGTGGCGGTGCTGGAAGGCTTCTGCTCGGCGTCAAAGATCGTCGGAGACGGGGGCCGCCAGATTGTCTCCTTTCACATCCCGGGAGACATCCCCGACCTGCAAAGTTTGCATGTAGCAGAAATGGACGTGTCCCTGACGGCCCTCACTCAGACGCGGATCCTTCTCATCCAGCACGAGGATGCCCGGAGGCTCTGTGCCCAGTCTCTTAGGATTACCCACGCCTTCTGGCGCGAAACGCTCATTGCCGGCGCGATTGCGAAAGAATGGGTCGTGAACATCGGACAACGCGATGCGCTCACCAGGGTCGCTCACCTCTTCTGCGAGACTATCGCGCGCCTTGATGTCGTGGGCCTTGCGGACGATTACCGCTGTCACTTCCCGGTAACGCAGGAAAAGCTGGGCGAGGCGATGGGCCTCTCGACCGTCCACATCAATCGGACCCTCCAGGAACTCAGGGGCCGGGGCTTAATTTCCTGGGAGCGGGGAGTGCTGGAAGCTCACCGCTGGGAGGATCTGCAGCAGGTAGGCGACTTTGATCCCGGCTACCTGAGTTTGGCACCCGATTGGGTGGTGCTTCGCTGATCTCGCAATGGGGGAGCGTTCATCTAAGCCGGTCGCGGCATTATCAGCTACAAGCGCAAACAGGCATCTGAGAACGGCGACAATCCGATGACCCGAACCCCCAATGCTGCTTCAGAGGACGACTTGCGGCTTCCTGCGTTCATCCGATTGAATATCAACCCTATCGTTGCTGAGTGGATCAGCTTCGCTCGGACTCGAACCCCGGCTAGTCATACGATGACGGAACTGGCTCTTCAGGATCACATCGTGGAGATTCTGAACTTCATCGCCGATGATTTGGAGACGGCTCAAACAGCCAAACAGCAGGTAGCCAAATCAAAGGGCCTCGGGCCAGACCATGCTCCATTCGCAAAAAGTGCGGCTGAGATCCACGCAACCCTTCGCCTGGCTGACGGGTTCGACATCGACCAAATGGTCTCGGAGTATCGAGCATTACGGGCGAGTGTTGTGAAGCAGTGGCTGGCACGCAACCAGGCTCTTGCGGCTTCCGATCTGGAGGACCTGACCCGTTTCAACGAGGCTATCGATCAGGCGATGACTGAATCGGTCACGCAGTACACCGACGCAATCACTCGTTCGCGCAATCTGTTCCTGGGCATCCTTGGGCATGATTTGCGTAACCCCATCGGAGCCGCCTCCATGGCCGCTCAGGTGATGGTCAAGATGGGTGAGCCGAATGCAAAACAAACAATTTTGGCTTCAAAAATCGTTGACACCACACAACGCGCGACCAAGATTTTGAACGATCTACTCGACGTAACGCGCTCCGCCTTTGGCACCGACATCCCTATCCACCGCATTCCTATGGACATGGGTGACCTCGGGCGGAAACTGGCTGATGAGATGCAGACGCTCGGGGATGGGCGCGAGATTGGCATCGAGGTTGTCGGAGATACCGCCGGCCATTGGGATCATGGTCGAATGGGTCAGGTGTTCTCCAACCTGCTCGGAAACGCGATCCAGTACAGCCCGCCCGGTTCGCCGATCTCAGTCACCGTTGCCGACGAGAATGCGAACGTCCGCATCTCTGTTCACAACGATGGGGAGCCAATTCCACCTGAAAAGATCGATACCTTGTTCGATTTCCTGTCGCGAGGCTATGGATCCGGGCTCACAGACGAGCACTCAACCAATCTGGGTTTAGGGCTATTCATCGCAAAGAAGATCGTGGCGGCGCACGACGGGGAGATCCATGTTGCGTCGGACAGTCATAGTGGAACAGTCTTCACCGTTATCGTGCCCAAGAGCCTCAACTGAGCGGCGGATCGCAACCGAGACCACTACCTTAAAAGCCGCATTTCGATTCACAATGACTATGTAATTGAGGCAGCAAGCTTTTCGTCCTCGGAAACAGCCGAAAAGGCCTTGTGGAATCGCACCCCCTTCAGCCGCCTTCGCGGCGGCGCTGGATGAGCTGATTGTTGATGCGGTCCTCTTCCGCCATGCGGGCAAGGATCTCGCGAACGCCCTTCAGTTCTTCGTGGAGCCGGCGCAGCTCGTCGGCGACGCATTCGATCTGCCCGGCCGCGCTTTTGCCTTCGCGATAGGCCATTTCGGCAACCTTCGTCGCGCCCATGATCTGGGCTGCGAGGTCCCGCACGGGCTCCATGTCCACGAAGCCGCCTGCCGTGACCATTACATCCTTGCCGACCGTCTCGGGTGTCGCCTTGGTGGCTTTGCCCCAGGTTTTAACGCCGCCTAGAACAGTGATGGCGAGGATGGCAATGTACAGAAGAGCGCGAAGCTCGGGCGGGAGCGCATTTACAGTCTCAGGGTCAAGCCCGTTCATGCTGCGTCCTCGCTTCGCCCATGTCGCTTATCGCGCGCCAGACATTGATGATCTCGATGGCCAGGATCATCGCGTAGGCAATCCTTCCCGTCGGGCTTGCCAGAAGCCCGATCCAGACTGAGGTCCACACGAAACAGGCTACGAAACCGGTTGATGCCCTCAGAAAGGGCGAGTGGCGGAAGCCGTCATAGGTGCCGTTGACGAACAATGCGACGAGACGGATGAAGCCGACGGCGACCGCCAGCCAACCCCATTTCATCTCAGACATGATGTCGGCCATGCCGGCCATGTACACGCTCGCGGAAAACACCGGTTCCGGGCCGAGTAGCGACATGCCCCAGCTCGCCAGGCCGACGCTCGTTACCCATTCAGGGGCCCGCGCCGGAAAGTGCTTTGCGATGTTGCGGATCACCAGCATCGGCATCAGCGCCTTATCACCATCTTCAAGCCGCCTGCCACGAAGAGCGAGCCGACGATCAAGCCCATCCACTCGTCCAGAGGGGGCGGTAGAGCGGCAATCGTCCATGCCTGCGGGAACGCGCACCGCTGGCACCACAGCACGCTGTAGATGCACACCGAGGCGAACCAGATGCCGGCCGGAATGAGGAACAGCAGCGGGAACCACCAGCCGCGCCCGGTGAGAACGCTGACCTGAGCGCGGAGGTAGTTCGATATGAACTCGCCCTTGATGCGCTCGCGTTCGGTCTCGTTGTCGACGCGCTTGTCCAGCGTGGACAGGATGCGGTCGAGGGTGCCGCCGGTGAACCAGCCGAGGATCGTGCCGAAGAAGCCCATCAGACGTGCCTGCCTTCCCGGTACGCCTCGACCTGTGCCTTCACGAAGCGGTAGCCGCGCCAGAGCATGAAGCCGCCGACGGCGAGGCAAGGCACCCACCAGGGGATGGAGAGAACGGTGTCGATCAGCGTCTTGAGCTGGCCGGCGCCGTCGGTGAGGCCGGATGCCACCTGCGCGAGACCACCGATGCTGCCGAGGCCGATGGTGCCGATCCCGACATCGCTCAAGTTGATGCCCTGACGGACAGACTTGCTGCCCTTCAGATCCTGCGCAGTAGCTTTCGCGCGGCTTTCGGCCACCTCACGCTTGGGCGCGCGCACCAGATTGGCGATCAGCGTGTCGTCCAGGCCGGAGGGCTGCCAACCGTAGTGGTTCGCTGCGGCTGCGATGGTGTCGCTGGTGCGCTCGCCCATCTTGCCGTCCACCTCGCCGACCTCGGGCCACCCCTTGTCGCGCAGCAGCTGCTGGATGACCTTCACCGTCGCAGGCTCGACCTCGATGCGGGCCACGATGGGCTCGGGCATCTTCACGGCCGGCTTGCTGGATGCGGCAAGCGCCTTCTTCACCGCCGGCAGGAACTTGGCGTGGTAGCCGGCGATCACGTCGGCCTTGTCCATCTTGTTGACGATGCGCCGGGCCTGCCTCGGGTCGTCCACGGTGTCGTTGAAGTAGTCCGACAGCTTCTTGCCCGTGAAGAGACCATCGACCATGCCTCGTATCGCGATGCGCGCGCCCGTGGTGCAGTCCAGCGCCAGGTCGGGATTGTTCAGCAAATCGATGCCGAGCAGCTGGCCGAGGCGTAGATAGTTGTCGGCCCATGTCAGCTGGATCTGGCCGCGCCCGTAGTAGACGTGCCCCGTCTTTGGATCGGCCTTTCCGTACTTTCGGCGGGCCACGACCTTGCGGGCGCCGATGTCCGTCTCGGCAAAGCCCTCGCGGACCGGCACCATACGCCGGCCGGTCTCATGGAAAACCTGCGCGAACACGTTGGTGAGCTGGCGCGGATCGCTACCGTACCGGCCACGCTCCCACTCGGCGAAGAGGGCGTTGCAGCCGTCCACCTGCTCCTGGGTCATTTGACCCCCGAACAGCGGCGTTCGCACCGCGTTGAAGAACGCTGCGTTCATGGTGGTCTCCAGACATGAGAAAGCCCGCTAGCGGATGTGCGAGCAGGCGGGGGTAGAACCGGAATATGCGCGGTTCGAATTGTGAGGCACTGCGTGTCTAGGCAGGCGCTTCGGAAGAAGCCGAGCCACCGGCGTCTCAGCCAGTGGCAGTCCCGGCGGGCTCTACCGTGAAGCCACGCGGGAGGGTGAGCTGCGACACCTCGTCAAGCTGGCATACGGAACACCAAAGCGCCGACTCGGTTCTGCATTGGTCGATTGATCGCCCGTCCCTCGGGCCTTTTGTGGAGCAGGCGTGTGGCAAACCACTACCTGATCATCGCCATCTGGGGCGCTATCGTAACTCTGGGATATGGTCTGCTTCTGTCGGTCGGCAGAGGCCAGACGAGTGGTCGGCAACGGCGCGAATAAATCAGCGCCGCCACAAAAGGCACCGCGTGACTATGACAACCTGAGAGGGTATACGGCTCGTATAACTACGGGTGTCCGATGGATCCTTTCAGCCTCATCCTCGTCAGAGCATCCGCCGTTTTCGTCCTCGGCTCAATCTGGTTGGCGACAGCCTCTCGCAGATCCTGAAGCGCAGTGGATCGGGCGTTCCTTGGGACACAGGGGAGCCCGCTAGGGGTCGCCATGTGCCGCGTGGCGGCCCCGCCTTCTCAGAAGTCCTCGGCGTCCAGCTGCGTGATGATGATGGGCAGGCGCTCGGCCACCGCCAGGTCGTTGCTCGGCGGACGGTCGCGGAGCTCGGACAGCGTCACCTCACGGGTGTCGCCATTGACCGTCTCGATCAGCTTGCGGTCATTGCGCACCAGCTTGTAGCCGGCGGTGTCGATCAGCGTGGTTTCCATGTGGGCCTCCTCAGGCGGCAAGAGCGTAGGCGTAGGGCTCGGCGATCATCGACGCGCCGACCTGGCCGGGATGAGTGACATCGTTCATCCAGCTGCGACCGTTGGCGACTTCCCAGCTCACGAACATCTCGCGGAGATCGAGGAACGGCAGGTCCAGTTCGATAGCCATGGCGACGATCTTGTTGACGTAGATCATCTGCGTGACGAGCGGCGTATTGGCGACCGCTCGGGGCGTCGGGTTGACGAGGATCACCGTGGCACCCGTTGCCATGAGAGCCTGGAGGAGACTGCGCAGCGCCGGGTCGAACAGGGTGGGGTCCGTGTTCTGGATCCAGTTGTTCATGCCGATCTGGACGAAGACCACGTCAGGCTGGGCGGCCACCACGGCGCTACGAGCCGACCAGGGATTGGCCGTGTTGTTGATGGTGTCGACGAGTGCGCCCGAGATGCCGGCATTCCAGACATCGATAATAGCCTTAGTGCTGTCGTAAGCCGTGGCCCAGCAGAGATTAAGCGCGCCACCAGAGAGGCGCTTCCAGTTGATGGCGCGCAGCGAGGCCGGGCCACCGAGTGTCACCTTGCGGATAGGGGCGGCACCGGCAGCGTTCGCCGCCACTACGGTCTCCAAGGCTGCACCACCGATGTCCACCGTGAAGGTCGCGGCGCCGGAGAACTGCGCATAGGAATATTCAAGCGTGTCCACCGGCACCTCGGGCATCCACGCCAGCGGATCGCTTGTGGTGCTGTTCTGCCAATAGCCGCCGCCGATGCCTTGGCTGATGTTCCCCCAGCCGGGGCCTGGCACGAGGCGGCTGGCACCGCCGTAGTAGTCCTGAACCGTCACGCCACCGGAGACGCCTGCGCCGCCGGTAATTGCGATGGACTGTGCCGGCAGGAGCTCCCGGTTTACCTGCTCGGCCACCTTGCGAGGGAAAGCCTTCTGCCGCGCACCCGAGAACCCGTTGGCTCCCGTGCCCGTGCCATGCCCCCCAGGGATGCTATCGCCCATGCAGATCACGCGGCCGTTCTGCTTCCCCGAGCGCACATTGCCGCGCATGGTCTGAAGCTTAGCCGTGTTGCTGTCCTTGAAGTTGTAGCAATAGGGCTTCTTCGCACCTGAGAAGAACTCGGCGATCTTCGCGGGCCACGACGAGCCGGGAAGAGCGAAGGTGTAGTCGAAGATGGAGGTGACGGGAGGAGTGGCCATCAGGTGCCTTCCGGATATGAAAAAGCCCGCACGCGCAGCGGGCTGGACGGGGGGGTGGTGGTGATCGGGAGGACTAGACCGGCGCCGCGAGGTAGTTGCCCTCGGGCGTGGTCACGTAGGAGCCATCAGGGAACTTCAGCAGCGTGTACCCTGCCGGCGGCGTGGGCACTCCCCCGCCGGGATCTGGCGGGATGACGATGGGCCCCGACCTGGAAGGCAGCGACAGTCCGAGGCCGAGGTTCATCGGCATGTCTCAACGCACCGCGACGATGTTCGAAGCCGTGGTTCCTGTGCTCCACACGCGCGCCACGGCGAACGGATAGAGCCCTGCCGCCAATCCAACAAAGGGAACCGGCTGCGCGTCGTCAACGAAGGTCACCCGCAGATCGCCGGCCGTCCCCACATACAGAGAGCGGGATACCCGGGAGAGATCGGCATTGTCCGACGGGGTCACCACCGCAGCAGATGTTGCCGGCCCGGCCGGGACTTCATTGCCGTAGTAGGGGTTTTCTGCAGGCATTGGTCACCTCATGAAAAAGCCCGCACGAGGCGGGCGGATGTCGAACACTATGGATACGGGCGGTTACTCAGCCTCTCGGCTGTCCTTGCCGGCATCGCCTTGGGGCTGCTTGATCTCGAGCGTGGTGGTCGCGCCAGACGACCGCGTGGCCTTGTGCGTCACGCTCACGATCCGATAGGTGCCATCCACGCCGGGACGAGCGCCTGAAAGCACCAGCGTGCCCTCGGCCTGCGCATCCACTGTCAGGTCCATCTCGATTGTGCCGTCGCCACCTTCCCGCTCGGAGTCGGACTTGTGGCCCTCGACGAAGCCGCCCGCCTGTTCCTCATCGGCAGCCGTGCCCCGAACCTCATCCGAGACGTCGACCTCGTCGTCGCCGGTCTCGATCTCAATCTCCTTCGTCTTGAAGCTGGCGCTCTTCCGGTCGAACCAGCGAGCGCGCGCTTTTGAGTAGCGTGGGCGACCCTTCGAGGGATCAACGCTGCACGAGATCACGTTGCCGGGGATGCGGGCCTGTACGGTCGGCATCGCCGCACCTGCGCCGTTGCTGCCAGATCCGCGCTTCACGAACACGGCCTGATCCCCACGGATCTTGAAGGTTGCACCGTGCTGGCGGGCCAGCTTCTCAGCAAAAGCCATGAACGACGCGCCGTCCGGTGTCCAATAATCGCGTTTGATAGCCCCTAACTCGGGATCGACCGAGACGCCGGACAGACCGGCGACCTTGGCGGCTTTGTTCAGAGCATCGTCCAGGGTGCCGTCGTCGAGGTGCCATTGCTGGCCTTCCTTGACCTTGCTCCGGGTGTCGAAGCCCTTCGCGTTCACCTGCAGCATGCGTCCGCCGCCGCGCGTCATCGTCCACGGCGTCGAGTCCACCACGCCCTGGAAGGCGAGCACGCCCTGCAGGAACACCGACACCCTGGCTCCCGTCTTCGGCAGGAGGCACTGCCCGCCCGCATCGTCGAACGTCAATTGCGCGGTGTCAGAGCTCGTGCCGTCCTTATCGGAAACGCTGATCTCCGTCAGATAAGGGCGCATGTTTGTGCTGACGTCCGATCCATTGATCGTGACGCGCCAGTCTACCGTCCAGGGCATGCTCAGGCCGACCCGAAGAGCGAAACGGGCTGCACGACGGCTGCGCGAGTGGTCGGGCGATCAGGGATCAGGATCGTGCGACCCATGGGAAGAACGGCTCCTTCGTCAGCCAAGCCAGGGTTAAGCAGCAGGGTTTCAGCGAGAAGCGTGCGGGCCAGCACGGGCCCGAGCTCGCGATGCAAGATCTGGTCGAGCAGGATGTTGTCGCCGCGGACAGTGATTTTCTTGGGCATCAGGCCAGCGCTCCGAACAGGGAAAGAAGGGAGCCGATGATCGCGGGACTGGCACCCTCCGGGGACGTCCGGAACATGCTGATCGTGTAGCCGACGAGGAAGCCGACGCCGTCCCGGTTCAGGTCCGTGTGCCGTTCGCTGATGCTGGTGATGACGAACCAGCCAAGCATCCTGCCGTCGCCCCGCATCACGGGAAGGCGCTGGCCGCCGCGGC
Source organism: Terrihabitans rhizophilus (assembly GCF_033898525.1). Classification (NCBI taxonomy): domain Bacteria; kingdom Pseudomonadati; phylum Pseudomonadota; class Alphaproteobacteria; order Hyphomicrobiales; genus Terrihabitans; species Terrihabitans rhizophilus. The sequence goes on from NZ_JAXAFJ010000005.1 coordinate 17,063, forward strand.
GAAAGCCATGAAGGGCCTCCAACTCCGACAGGCCGCCCACCTTGGACGGCAGCAACTGGCCCGTGATCTTAAGCTCGTCATCGCCTTCGCCCATGAACTCGCGGCCCGGCATCGACCCGATCAGCGGCTTCACCGCGAAGTCGGCCGATGCATCGCGGTCTGCGCCCTCTGCATTGAATGGGCGGGTGTCGATGGTGACGGCGCCGAGTTGATAGAGGGACATCGTCAGTACCCCGGATAGGTCGTGTCGGCATGGAGGCCGTCGGCATCGATCCAAGCCCGGGCGGCAGATTGAGAGGCCTCTGCTGCCAAGCCGGGGATCCGCTGCAGGGCAGAGGCCAGAGCTTCGACCTCCCCGCGAGCGGCGCGGATGCTCGATGCGTCGATGTTCGGCCGCGCGGAGACACTGAATGCCTGCTCGATGCGGCTGCCGATTTCCTGCGCCTTAAGGGCAGCAGCTTCACCTTCGGCAGCGATAGGCGCCAAGACGTTCGGCCGAGGCGCAGGTAACGGCATCGTGGCGGCAGCGGACTTTTCCGCAGGCTTTGTGACGATGGGCTCAAGGGGGACCGGCGCCGGAACCATGCGTTCGATCTGTCGAGGAGCCTTCTCCAGAGCAACCTGCTCTCGGCGCTTCCAGAACCAGTCCCAAGTGTCCTTCACGCCGTTGCCGGAGCCTTTGTCCCGGGCTTCGTTCATCCGCCTTTCGAACTCGGCTTTCTTCTCAACGTCGGGGTTAGCCAGAAAGCCAGCGGGATCGCGGGCGAATTCACCCAGCTCTCGCGTCACCCGGATGATGCTGTTCAGATCCGCCGCGAGAGTGCTGACGGTGCGAGCAAGCCGCTCGAAGAAGCTGGACGCTGTCGACTGGCTCGTGTCCATGCCCAAGAACTTGCTCATGCCCTCATTGAGCTCAAGAACGGCGTCCTTGGCCTTCTGGACCTCGGCCCAGTCGATCTTTGCCTCCATCGAGTGCATGCCGTCCTGAACCTGTTTTACCAAGTCAACAGCGCCCTGAAGGCCCGCTTTAAACGCCGGCATACCCATAGTGCCGAGATCAATGGCAAGTTCGCTGATCTGGTTCTTCATCAGCTGCCACTGCGACCAGAAATCGTCCAGCTTCAGGGCGTACGCCTTGTCGAGCGAGCCGAACCACGCCGTCTCATTGGCAGCGAGCGCTTGGTTGCGCCGCAGTTCGCCGACTGCATCGGACAGGCGGAGGATCTTCGAGGCATGCTCCATCCCCACGAAGTTCTTCAGGAAGTCCATGCGGTCTTCGCTGTCGAGCTCCTGCACTCGATCAAGCAGCGTGAGCAGCGCACCGTTCGCGTCTTTCCCCACCGCCTTCGAGAACTTACCGACCGGCCCCATGAACCGCTCGAACGTCTTCCGGGCCTTACCAGTGAGGGTGCCGACCGTCAGCATCTTGGTCGACATGGCTTCCATAGCTGTAGAAGCCACGTCAGAAGACATGCCGATGTTGAGCAGCGTGGCGCCGGCTGCCAGCGTATTTTCCATCGAAAGACCGAGGGTCTTCAACGAGGCGCCCGCGCGGTCCACGAAGTCGACGATGTTCTTCTCGTCGGATATGCCGGCATCTGCCAGCGAGTTCGTCAGGTCGAAGGTGCGGCGGATGGCTTCATCGGACAGGCCCAGGCTCGTCTTTAGCTTGGCCGCAAAGTTGCCGACCTCTTCCGCCGGCATTTCGAAGGCGTCGGATGCCTTCACCGACAAGGCGGCAAACTGCTTCAGGTCATCTATGGGGATGCCGGCCGCAGCGCCGCGTTCGTAGGCGCCAATGATCTCCTGGATAGGCACAGCCAAGTCGCCGCTGGTGGCCAGAGCCTTGATCTCTTCGCCGAGCCGCGCGGTCTCGTCCGCGGTGGTGCCGGCCTTCTTCTGGATCCCTGTCAGCGCGCTTTCGAAGTTGGCCGCCTGAGTGATGACGGACTGTCCGCCCATCGCTCCGGCCACAGGTGCGAGATACGACGCGGTCGTGGCGAGCATCATTGCGTTGGCTTTCGCCATACCCGCTGCCGACTGAGCCGTCAGCTTCGCCTGCCGACGCATCAGTCCCATCGCCCCGCGCTGCTTGCGCTCCAGATCATCGATGGCCCGGCCGACCCCACGGGCGGGCCCGGAGACCTTGTCGGTCAGGCTCAGGACTAGTTCGGAGGAGAGCCGCGCCATATCAAGCAGTCCGCAGCGCAGGCGCAATGTGGCGTGCGCAGACTGTTACCAATTCAGCGTCTACCCAGCGTAGGAATCGCAACGCGTCCGTGGAGACGCCAGCCATGCGGGCATGAAGCTCCAACTCGCTGATGTCGCCCCGAAGCGCGTCCTCGACGTCGCTGAACGCCGGGTGACGAAGCTCGATCACGGCCACGCGCACGCCAGCCACCTCGAACGGCGCACTGAGCGGGATTTGAACAAGGGGCGGAGTGGGGTCATAGGTTGCCTCGATCCGAGGCCAGACCACGACTTCGGCGGCGGGCGCATTCTGGTGCACTGGACCTGCTGCCGTGGTGTCGGTCTCGGACCCGGATTTGCGCAGGCGGGCGAAATCTGCCTGCCGCGCTTCGACGTCAATCGACCATCCGCTTTCGGCACCAGGCGCCTCTTGGCCATCGCGAACGCTGGCTGCTATGTGGGTTGATGCTTCGGTCAATGAGTAAATCCTTGAGAGCGAGAAGGCCGCGATGCTGCACAAACTTGCCTATGCCGCTTTGCTCCTGACCGGGTTGGGGACCGGCGCAAAGGCAGAATTCTTTTCTGGCAACGACCTCATGGCCGGCTGTCAGGTCCGCTCTGCGGCGGTTTCGAGTTATGTGCTAGGCGTCGTGGACGCTGCCGAACTTCATGCCGTTGCGGGAGGGTCGAGCATCAAGATTTGCGCCCCGCCCGGCGCCACCGGCGAGCAGCTGCGAGATGTCTTCTGCAAGGCGCTTCTGGCCAAGCCGGAAGATCGTCACCGCCCAGCTGCAGCATTAGCGTCGTTGGCGCTGGACGAGGCCTTCCCCTGTAAGGACTAGCACCGCCCCTTTGCTCAGGCGCCGAGCGCCGTCCGCACACTTCGGAACAGGTCGACGCCGTCACGCCGAACGATCCGCTCCCAGAAGTCGAAGTAGATCAGCTCCTGGCCGTCGAGCGTGAACTCAAAGTGCGTCACCTCATTGAACGCATAGTTCGATGCCTGCATCTCAGCAGGATCGCTTTCGTCGGGCTCCCACGATGTCACTGCGCCTTCGATGATGCCGCGGGCGGGAATGTCCCGGTTCGTCTTCTTGTCCCGGTAGGCCGCCGCGAACGTCCAGCGGTCGACGACGCCCATGCCCCGGATGACATCAGGATCGATGCCCTTTGCCGAGAAGGTGGGTTCCAGCGCCTCGATCCGGGGCTGGGTGAAGTTCACCGTGCCGACGCCACCGCCAGGCGAGTGCTCCGACGTGATGAAGTTCACCGGCGGGATCGTCAGCGTGTTGATGGTGGTCGCGTGCGACGTGCCGGTCTCGGTTGCCCGGCGAACGTCTACGGCAGTGAGCATGAGAAGCGGCTGCTGAGCCATGGTCGGACCTCTTAGGCGGTGGTGTTGAGACGGGCGACGATCTCGGCGACGAGACCTTCGACGGCGGGGCGATAGCGGCGGATATCCGTGTCGGCGCGCTTGAAGACCGGCGCCGGCTCGATGCCGAGGTCGAGCTTGATGCGACCGAGGCGGATCTGCTCGGGGCTGTTCTGGTCGGGGATGAAGACGTCCTTGTTGTAACCAAGGATGTCGTCGTCGGCGGCGTGGTCCCGCAGCATGAACAGGATCGAGTTGATGTAGGCCTCGACCAGGTCGGGCGAGACCTTGCGGCCGAGGAACTGGCGCGTGATCTGCATAAGCTTCACGGTGATGTAGTCGGCGCCGCGGACCTGATGGATCTGCTTCCAGAGCTCACCGGTGTCCGTGTCGTCGGTGCCGATGAAGACGAAACCGCCATCGGCGACAGCCCCGTCCACGTTCACCTCGCCCGGCACCACAATGGACACCTCACCGTCCAGCAGCATCTGGCCGTCGGTCGAGCCATCGAGGAGCGAGAAGCCGATCTTCCGCGACAAGCCGGCCAAGCCATAGATCGCCCGGTTGGCGATGGGATCGAAAGGCTTGCCCTCGTTCTCGTTGTCGACACGGGCGAACAGGCCGAGGATGCGCGGACCCATCGGGCGCGTCACGACCGTTTCGCCCTCATAAACCCGCCCCGCCACGCCGACCGGCATGAGGCGCTGGGAATTCATCGTCTCGCGGGCATCAATGGCCTTTGCGGTGGCCGTGTCGTCGACGTCCACGACCGAGATTGCCAGAAGATTGCCGCACGCCTGATCCAGCGCGGCCACCACGGGATTGACCAGGAACTCGCCTGCATTTTCCGGGTCTGCCGGCCGGAACGACGTGCGGCCGGCCCAGACGAGACGCGGGGTTGCGTTTACCGCCGACGGGATCGAGGACACATTGCCCAGCGCTGCGGCGATGTTTGCAGCCGTTGCCGCCACCGTGCCGCCCTCGGCGACGCGGACGACGGTGACGTCAGCGCCACGGTTCTCGCCGGTCAGCTGCGCGTTGATGCCGCGCACTGCGTCCGCAAGGTTGCCCGTGCCGAGCCCGGCGACGGCGTCCTTGTCACTGGACGAGAAGCGGACCGGCGTCCCGATGGGGAACTCCGCATCCGATGCACCGGTGGAGCTCTCCACCAGCAGCATCTTGGAGAAGTCTGCGCCGAGGACGGGAACCGGCTCGTCTGCAGGTCGGGAAAACTGCATCCCGAAAATGGGTGCGCTCATGATTGTCTCCTGTGGGAAAGAAACCGGCGCTCGCGGCTCCCGGTCGGGCAAAGAAAAAGGCACCCGTGAAGGTGCCTGCGATCAGATCCAGTTGTTGCTCGGCGGTTCAGTCGAGCCCCCATTTGTTCCGGCGGATGGAGCCGTCATCGAGGACGGCGGGCGCGATGCAGAGCGGCCGGGTAAAGCTGCTCATGCCGGCTTCTTCACCTCAAAGGCGAGGCCGACGAGGAGGTTCCTGGCCCCGATGTCAGGCATGTCAACGGTGACGGCCGGCGAACCCTTCTGGAAGATCTTATAACCCGCCTGCAGGTTGAGATCCCCGGCGCGCATATCGATCCTGTCGAACTCGGACATCGTGAGCCGCTGCGTGGTCGGGGAGCCGGTCGATGCGTGAGAGCTCATGTAGCCGAGGACGATAACCGGATGGTTGACGGCATATGCGGACACGGTCTGCGCCGCAGGATCGTTCGCCGAATAGGTTCCCACTTGGCTGCCTGAGATGGGCGCGCCAACCACGCCCTGTCGGATAGCTCTGAAGATGAACGTTAGGTAGTCGCTGCCGACACTTCCGCTCATCGCGTTGTAGGCGCCGCTCTCGGTGCCGTCGCACGTCTTGCGAGAGCACAACACCACCGCGCCGTTGTAGGTCATGCCGCCGGCAGCGGTCATTCCTGCCGGGTAGGCGTAGGATGGCGTGGCGAGATTGCTGTTCGCGGCGGCGTTGATGATGACGGCGAGGTCGCCCGCCTTGATGCCCGGCGGCCAGTAGTTCTCGGTCCATGGCGTGGCAAGCACTTGCTTCACGCGGAGCGGGCCGCCGATGAGACCGACACCGCCGATCATGGCGCCGGCCAGGTGATGCCGTCTGCGACAGCGATGGCCTCTTCTATGCTCCCCGCCGCATTGACCGCCTTCTTAGCGCCCAGGCGCTTGCCCTCGATGGAGCCGCCTATCAACTCCCACATTGCGTTCTGGTTGAGGACGACGTCCACGACACCTTCCATGGTAGGCGCCGTGATGCCGACCTCGAAGCTCAGGAGGACGAAGTCTGCATCCTGCGGGTCAGCCGTCTCGCTCCAGCGGCGCGCTTCTGCGAGCTTCGCCTGATAGGTCATCTCTTGGCCCGCGCTCACGGTGATGAAGCCCGAGCGCGCCGTGCCGGCGGCGGCATCGATCTCAGCAGCCAGTCGGGCCTTCACCTCGGAAAGCGCCGGGCTCTGCCACTCGGCCGTGCCGATGACCACACCATCTTCGATGCTGATCAGGGTGCCGATTTTGTCGGCGAAGCGATGGGGCCGCGCGATCTGCTCCTGATAGGGCAGGATCGCATGACCCTCTTCTGCCCAATCTTCCGGTGCGCACATCACGTAGACGCCCTCGACCATGAAGGGCGGAAACTCCGGCCCTGCGCTGGTCTGCAAAAGGGTCAGGGGATCGAGCTTGACGAGCGCGCGCATCAAAGCCTCCGGATGTTGCAGGTGTTGAACCCGGCGCCGCCGGCTCGCCGCAGCTGCACGTGATAGGAGCCGTCCGTGGCGATGGTGTCGCCGTAGTCCGCGGAGTTCTGGAACCCGGCCGCTATGGTGACAGTGCCGCCCGTGCCATCCGTCCAGAAGAAGAGCTCGACGAACCCGTCTTCGGTGAGCGGGGCAATGGTGAAGGCGAACGATGTCCGGCGTCCATACTTGAGATTTCCAAGCCCGGGATCGAACGCGAGCGTCCCGGTGAGCGCGCCGATGTCCTTACCGGTGGTGCGAAAGCCGCCCGTGATGACTTGCCCGAGGCCGGTGAGCGTCGCCGCTCCGGCACCTACCACCTGCGCGAGGAGCGCAGCCGCATCGGCGAGCCCCGCCAGAGTGCGGCCATAGACCGTGAGCGCATAGGTGCCGAACGCAGTGCCACTGGTCGAGAAGATACCCCGGTTCGCCGCATAACCGCCGGCGCCAGCTATTCCGGTGAGGATGCCGCTCGCCTGTTGCTTCGAGCCAAGCAACCCCGCCTGTGTGGAGATGGCCTGATTGATTGAAGCCAGATCGTCGTCGAAGCCGGCGATGTCCTCGCCCAAGGCGTTGCTGGCGGCAACCAATTGCTCCACGGCTGCCTGGACGTTCGTCGCCGTGAGCCCGGCTACAGGCGCCAAGGTGGACGATGCTGCAGGCAGAACGCCAGTAGCGATGTCCTCATAGGCCGCGATGATCTGGTCGGCGGCTTCCTGGATCTCGATCAGCGTCTGGCGCTGGACGTCCACCACCTCGGTGATGTTCGCGGAGACGATGGCCAGCGCCTGGCTGGTGATGAGGTCGATGGCCGACTGATAGTCAGCCTCGGTCATCTCCAGCGAACGAAGCCGCTGGCCAACGCTCGTAAAGAACCCCTGGAAGAACTCCCGCGTGGCACTCTGGCCGAGCGGGATCAGGTAGTCGTTATCGGGGCTCGGCGCTGTCAACGACATCCGGACCCTCCTGCTCAACGATGGCCTTCAGGGCGCGGCCGCTCATCTCGTGCCGCGGCAAAGGCAGCAGCATCGCACCGCGGTAGTTCACGGCGCGGGTCAGCTTCACCTCGTAGGTGCCATCGCTGTCGTAGGTGATTGTGCTCGCTTCAGACATCGGCTTCACCTCAGAGCGCGAAGAGCGCGGTGTTTTCGAGGAAGGCGGTCAGGACGATGTTGGTCGTCGTGAGACCGGGGGCATTGCGGACCACCGATGTGCCGGCGGGCACCGTGTAGGTGGACAGCACCTCGCGGCGCTCGGGCCGGTCTTGATCGATGATCGTGGTGCTGACGTCCGGCGCGATCAGCGTCTGGGACGCCCCCGCCATGATACGCGGCGAGAACCCCTGCACCGCGGGGTCGAAGTCGTCGATGGTCGTCAGCGTCTGGATCGTGGTGGTCGTCAGGCCAAGGTTGATCGCTTCCGACACTGCGCGCAGCTCCGGTGCCGGCCGGGCCGTGCGGGAGACGGCGAACGCATCCATCACGATCATGGGCGCCAGATCTGGAGTGGCGAGCATCGTGCAGCGCAGCTGAACCAGCGATGGCAGGCTCGCAAGCGGCCCATCCTCGGCAACGTCCAGGAAGCTCCAAGGCAGCTCGTCGACCGTGCGGATCTCCCACTCGATGGCGGTCCCGTCCGGACGCCAGTTCGCGTAGAGCAGCATCAGTTCGGTCATGCCGTTTTCCAGCGTGACTGGCTGGAAATTGACGACCGTTCGGGTGTTCGCGAAGCGCGCGGCGTTGAGGCGGAAGTTGAAGTCGAATTCCAGATCGCCTTGCGCCCAGGCACCATCCGTCAGACGGAACGAGGTTCCGCCTGAGTAGGCATTCCCAGTCGTGCCGCGCAGCTGATGATTGCCGACCGTGACCGTGAACCAGGCATAGCGATTGCCGGGGGTCAGGTAGGTGGGTGGCAGGTTGAACTTGTTGGCGCCAAGGACCAGCTCGGAGCGCGGTTTCGTGACGTTCGCTAGCACCGCGGTGACAACAGGAGCGCCGGTCGGGTCCGTTTCGCAGAGGAACAGGTGCACGTCGCCGTCGTTGCCGACGCGGCTGAAATCCAGGTCTATCGAGGTGGCGATTGTCGGCTGCGAGACGAGGATCGTTTCGCCATGGACCGAGCCGTTCACGCCGATTTCGGTGGTGACGTAGTCCCAATAGACGTCGGTCCACTCGATCTTCTTGACCGTGCGGACGGCGTAGATGTTGTGGCCTCGGTCCTGCCGCTTCACCAAGCCGACGGTCTCGAACGTCTCGCCGTTCTTACTGAAGGTGCGGCTCGCTTGGAGATCAGGCGAATAGCGTGACCACTCCTTCGCGTTCTCGCAGATGTGGATGGTCTCGCCGTATTCGAGCTTCGAGCGAGCCACCTCGCGCCTTATGGCGTTCACCTCGCTGTGGGTGGTCTGCGAGATGTCACGGGTGGCTGTGCCGCCCCAATTGGACATGCGCGTCACTTCAGACCATGCGGGCATCATGCGGCGCCCGGTGAAGCGGATCCTCGGATCGTCCTCGGTCACCAGTTGAAGCTGGGCTTCCTTCTGGTTCGCATAAGGATGGTGGATGCCCTCGTCGACGCGGCTGCGCCACTGCGCATGGTTCGGGTCCCACTGGTCATAGAGCAGGCCCGGATCGTACCAGTCGGAGCGAGCGCCAGCCGGCACGTTGTTCTGCTGCCGCATGGCGGCGACGTCCCGGCGGATCTGCCGGATGATTTCCGGGCGGACCATGGCCCGGCGCAGATCGTTGATGGCGCTGTTCGCGTTGGCGAGGTCGGTTTCGAGCGTGGTGGTGCGCAGGAACAGCGCGGCAAGATTGACCTCGAGCGCGGTGACGCGGCCCTCCACTTCGTAGAGCGGCTTAACGCGGTGACCCTCGCTCGGCACGATGGTCTGAACCCCGGCGCTGGTCAGCCGGACGAACGCAATGCAGCAGTCGGTATCCGCCACGACCGGACGCAAGGCCGGCGCGGGAGATGCGAGACCCTGCTGGACCACGATGCCGACCACCCGACGCTCAACGTTCGGCGTGGAGCGCATGACGACAGACGCGTCATCGGCATCCTCCGCCAGATCCTTGAAGGGGCGGATGGCCTCCTCGATGTCCGTGCGGCCGCGAAGGATCAGCGCCACCCAGCGCTCATCGCTGACGACTACGGGCAGATAGGCCTGCAGGTTGACGTCCTGAACGCCGGTTGCCTCGAAGACGGTGCGGTCCTCGTGGTAGCGGCCCGGAGAAACTGTGACGACCTGGGTATTGGCCGCGGCCGAGACGGTGAAGCGCGCCCAATGCGCCGGGTACGCGATGGCATCCTCGACAAGATTGTCGATAGCCGCCTGCGGGAACAGGGTCATATCGTCGAAGTCGGAAGGCTCAAGGATCTCGGCCTCGGCTGTCAGCAGGCGATTGCTCATCAGAGCCTCTTACGGTCGCGGAAATCGCCGAAGCGAAAGGAGCCATCCAGCGGAAAGCCGTCATCGATGGTGACGGGCCGGCGGTGGCCATGATTGATCGTGATCAAGGTCTCGGGGGCCTTGGCGGCCTGCACCGCGCGGCGCACTCGGCGGATAGGTTCACGGTCGACGGTGCGCAGCGCGTCACGCCGTAGAGCCGAGCGCCCGACCACGAAGGCGCCGGATGGAAAGCGGAGCGGCACCTTCACGAGCAGATGCGCCGTGAACGGTTTGTGGCCGATAGGGTCAAGCCCTATCGCGGAGAAGCCAACGACGAACCGTCGAGGATGCGAGATCCTGTCGATGATCGAGGCGTCGACGAAAGGCAGGAACCGGTCCAGCGCCGCCCGCGTGCCGACGAGTGCGGCGAGCTCTGCGGCTTCGGCGATCATCTGCCGCTTACGATCAGCCGACCAATCGTCGAACCAGAGGTCTACGGACTCGTGCGCGGCCAGGAACGGCAGCCAATCCATCGGAGACGTGGCCGAACCGAGGATGGCCCGCAGCGGCACCGGCAGATCATCTGACGCTGCAAAGGATACGGCCTTTGTGAACGGTCCTGAGGAAGCCGGCAGGATTTCGTCTGCCGTCGCCTTCATGCGCGCACCTCGGCCGTGACGGTGATGCTGGTACAGACGGGCACCGTGTAGGGGTTCGGAAGCACCACGACCGGCACAAGATCACGAACCTTGATGACGTTCGGTCCGTAAGCGGCACCCGGCAAAAGCCCTGGCGGGATTTCGCCACCGATCAAAGTCCGCTCGTCAGTCGCCGCCCGCACACGGCTCGCGGTCTCTGCCACCAGCAACGCGGCATCAGGACCCGGTGGGACCTCGATCACGAGCGAGACCACATATTCTAGCCGCGTGGCGCGGAGCACGGATACGCCGACCGCCTCCGGCTGCACGGATGGATCCAGAACCGCGGCCCGCACCGCAGCCATTTCCTCAGTGGTGGCATCGCGTCCGCCGGGCCCCACGATCACAACGTCGGTGTCACCCGGCCGTCCATGCACGATGCGGCCATTAACCTTCGCGTCCCCGGCAAGGGGAAACACGCGAAAGACCTCGTAGAGATAGCGGCCGGCAGACCCTGCCGACGGTCTGTCGAAGGACAGCAGGTAACGGCGCAGCAGGGCCGCGTCCGTCTCCAGCACCGCAGGGGTGTTCAGCGCGATGTTCGCCGGGACAACGATCAGGCGCTGGATGCCTTGCCGCGCGACGATGTTGTCGAGGTCCGCGCCGGAGGCCAGAGGCGCAAGCACGGCGCGAACGGCGTCGTTCACTCGTGCCCGGTCCATCAGCCGTAGATAAGCCCAGGCCTTGGCGAAGATCGACGCCGGGTTTGCCTCAAGCCCTGCGACTTCGAAGGCCGGCAAGCTGGCATCGCGTCCACGTTCCTCGTCCCAGAACGCGACGAACCGCGTCAGGAAGTCGGTCTTCAGCCTGACCGGGTCCAGCGGCTCGATGGCGTTTGGCGCTGGCATACGGGAAAGATCGACGGTCGTCGGAGCGAAAGTCATGCGCCGACCCTCCTGATGCGATTGCCGAACAGGCCGAATGTCTGGACGCTCTCGACGGTCGGGTCGCCGAGGTGGCCGCGTGGCCGCCAGTCGACTTCGATGCGAACACCCGCCTGTCCAAGCCGGAGCTCGTCGACGCTGCCCGTGAGCGAGACGCGACGAACCCGAAACCTCGGCTCCCATAGATCGATTGCAGCCGCGAGCAGGATCGCGAAGGCGGCGACCGTCTTCGGTGTCAGCGCCCGGCCAAGAAGTTCGATGATGCCGGCGCCGAACTCGCGGAGCAGCACCATTTCCCCGAGCCGGGTCGCGAAGATGATCTCCACCGATTGCAGCGCCGAGGCATAGTTGTCGATGACAGCCCCGGTGCGCTGGTTGAGATCAGCCACCCTCAGCGCCTCTTGGCTGCCTGAGCAGGAGTCGCCGGCTCTGCCTCGGCCGGCACAGCGATCTCGCGCTCTTCCTTGAGCTCAATGCGTCCTTGATCCAGGTCGAAGCGAGCCTCGGCCGCCGTCAACTTGATCTCGCGGCTCTCAGGCACGCGGCTGCCGTTGACCCATTCCACACCGGGAAGGGCCTGATAGGTCTTCTTGCTCATGATGGTTCCTCTCAGGGGCCGATGAACACGTCGGCGCTGCCAGTGGCGGTCCGGCTGCCACAGGCGACAGGATCGCCGATGCGGGCTGCCTGCTTGCCGTTGCAGAAGACGGTCGGCGAACCGGCCGCCAGTACGCTGGCGTGCGTTTCCGGGATCTCGGGACAGGTGTGCGGAAGCCAAGTGTCGCCTTGGCGGTGAAGGGCTATGCCGTTGACGAAGACGTCGGGACTGGCTTCTGCATTCGGACGCGGTGGCCAGCAGCCGTGACCGGTGCAGAGGTCGCCGAGACGATGCGCAGCGGACATCAGTTCAGGTCGATCCGGGCGGACTTCATCGTGATGCCGCCCGCCGCGATGACGACGCTCGTGTCGCCTGCGGTGATCGTCAGAGCGTTGTCGGCCACAACCATGCGCACGCCCGCATCCTCGAACACATTGGCTTCCATGTTGTCGTTCGGGCTTGGATTGCCGTCGGAGTAGCCGCCGCGGAACATGAGGCCCTGCCGCATGTCACCGGTGGGATTGATCACTCCGACAATCTGGCCCTTCTTCAGCGGCACGCTCGTCTTGCCGGTCTCCGGGTGCGGATACCATGGGCTCAGGAACGGCCCATCAGCGCCTTCCCCAAGCTTTAGCCGGTAGCCCCTCTTCGCATCAATCTCTTCGACCGGGCCGACCTTCAATGCGTTGCCGAAGGCGCTCTTCAGCATCTCGATGTCGGTCTTCATTCCGTACAGGTCGAGCCGCATCAGGCGTCTCCCGCGTCGTCTTCGGTTACGCCCGGGGCCAGTGCAGCCATCTCAGGCGCGGTCAGCCCTTGGCGTCGCTGCAGGATCGTCCGGTTCGGTGCCGAGCCTTCGATGAAGCGGCGCATGGTGGCCGCTTGCTCTTGGTAAACCAGGCTGTCAGACGCCTGCAGCTTGTCGAGGAAGTCAGCGAGTGGGCTTCCGGCCTCCAGCGGCTCACCGCGTACCGGATCGTCCATCAAGGCCACGGAGATGCGGACCTGATGACCAGCAACTCGTTGCCCGTCGTCCGTTGTGCGCCTGGCGCCGATCTCGATCTTCGTGACCCGGTAGTGCAGCCGGCGGTAAATTTCGGCCCATTCGTTGTTCGGATCGGTCAGAGCCTCAACGATCTCGCGCTGAACGATGTCCAGGAAGAATTCGAAGCCACCGTCGGAGGCTGGGATGGACACCCCGACCATTTCGGACGCGCCGGTCTCCTGATCGACGACCGTCATGGCCAAGCTGATCCCGGACTCGATCACCAGCTCGCAGACGCCGTTCTCGACCAGACTACGCCCCGTGATGTCCTCGGCTTTTCCGGTGTCCGTGAACACGGCAACGAACGGCCGATCTTCCGGGGTTCGCAACGTGCCGTTCGCCTGGATGTCCAGCGCACCGTTCGGGCTGTCGAGCACGTTGTCCTCGACGAGTGTGCGACCCTTGATGGCCTCTACCGCTGCGATGCGCAGCGCGATCCTTGCGAGCGACATCAGACCTCTCCGAGCTCAAGCACAAGGCGGGTTTCGCCACGATCATCGACGCGCAGCACTTCCCACCACGGCTTGCCCGGCCGCGAGAGAGCGCAGATGCGGTCCTTCGTCTTGATGGTTGGGCCGCTGTAGACGGATGCATCGATGTGCAGTTCGGCCTTGCCGGCAGCGATTTGAGTTCGCCACGCCTCGCTCGAGCCGCCGGCCACATTCGACTGCTCGCCGCCGCCCACTCGCAGCACGGCAGTGATCTCTGTGACGGCACGCGCCGGGTCGGCGGTGCCGTTCTTCAGGAAGGAAACCCGGATCGGCTCTGCGAACTTGCGGTCGACTGCCGCGAGGACACGTTCACGCAGTGCTTGCGGGTTTGCGGCAACTGGCATGACGATCCTCAATGTGAAACGGGGCCAGCTGGACCGGCCCCGCCGTTCACTTGGCTTCCAGGGCCTTGATGATCTCGACCTTGGTGTCGCCAGCCTTGACCTCGACGCCGCGCCGCTGGGCTTCCGCCAGCAGATCGTCCTTGGTCATGCTGTTGAGGTCGACCGGCTTACCGGCTACGGGCGCCGCGCCCGCAGCCGGCTTGCCGTTCTCGCTGATGTATTCATGGGTGCCGGCGTTCACCGCATCGGCCGCCGCACCATAGCGCAGCGCGTCGATCTCACCGGTGGCGAGGTTCTTTACCTGCATGATCAGTCTCCTCAGTTGCCAGAGATCAGGCGAACGAGCAGGCCCGGGCGCTTCACCATGGGCAGCGGGTTCGACTGGCTATGGATCTTCACCCACCGCTGGAATTCAGGATCGACGGCCTGACGGACGTAGATCTGCTCGCCGAGCGTGTTCACCGTGTCGATGAAGTCGGCAGGCGCCCAGTAGGTGCGGAAGGTGTCGATTGTGCCCATCGGGAAAGCGATGGCTTCGCCGGCCGGGATGAACCGGCGGGAGCCATAGGTGCCGTTCTCCTGCAGGTAGTTGGCGGTGCCACGGTATTCCTCGAACGTCACGCCGCGATGGACGAACTTCTTGCGCACGTCCTGACGCAGCACGTTGAAGGTGCCGTCGTAGTGCGCCCAGGCTTCCTTGACGTTCTTGTGGCTGGTCAGCTTCGCAAACCATTCCGGCGAGCAAAGCACATGCGCGTTGGACATGACCTCGCCATTGAGGTTGTCTTCCATGTAGCCCGACAACTCGTCGATTTTGCCGCCGACGTTCGTGTCTGCGGTGCCAAGGAGGAAGTCGATGCTCTTCTGCGTCACGCCAAACGACGTGAACAGGTTCAGCAGCGAAGAGCCGTCGGAGTCGAGGATTTCGCCTCGCAGAGCGCTTATCCGCATGTGCTCCAGCGTGATCGCATGCTTGCGGCGCATGTTGATCTGCTTGCGGTTCACAACAGTCTGCACGCCCTCGAGCGCGCCATCCTGACCAACTCGCGCGAGGATGTTCTGGACGTCGTCAGCTTTGACGAAGTCGTCGTGCGGAATGTGGAAGGCCGAAAAGACCTTCGCGTTGCGCTGGTCCGGCATGCCAAGCGACGACGGAGCGCCGCGCTCGCGGGTTGGCAGCAGGTTAAGGGTGCCGTTCTCGAATTGCACACCCACGGTGGTCGTCGGGATCGGCTCGTTCTCGAACAGGCCGAGCTCGTTAAGCCGGCCATAGGCGTTCGGAACGATGTTGATCGCAGCGGTCAGCGACGTTGCCGAAAAGGCGTCGTTGCTGAAGATGTCGGCGATGACGGTCATTGATTACGCTCCTTCGCGCACGAGGATCGGCGGATTGAGCGCGCCGAGAGCTGCATGGATGGCTGCGCGTTCGGCAGCCGTGTCGACGTCGGCGCCGTAGCGCAGGCCCTGGTGGACCACCTTCGCCTTACGGGCGACGATGACCGCGGGTTTGTCTGCCGCGGCGTTGACGGTGTTCATCAGGATCCCTGCGGCGGTCTGGCTGCCGTCACTGGCGCCCACTGTGACAGGCTTGTACTTCCCGGTACTTGTGACCTTGCCGAGAACGGTGCCGCTTTCAACGACGCCGCTGCCTGCCGCGATGACGACCTCCTCGACGGAGTAGTCGTGCTCGTATTCCTTCAGCCAGTCGCTGGAACGACGGCCCTCAGTGATGACGGTAGCCATTATGCGGTCTCCTTCTGGCCAAGCAGCTTGCGCATGTTGGCGACCATCGAGGTCGTGCCCTTGGCGGTGGCAGGTGTCGGCTTGCCGGGGGCGTTGAGGCCTTCGCCATTGAGGCGACGGGCTTCGAGCTCGGAGACGTCGTCCGCACGAGCGGTGGCGGCGTCAGCCTTCGGCGCGGCAGCCAGTGCGGCCTTGATGCCGTCCTCGGTCAGGTCCGTGTCGATGAGGTTTTCCGCAAGAGCTTCGCGGCCCTTGACCTCTACGAAGGCCATCACCGTCTTGCGGCGTGTCTGGTAGGCCATCACCGCTTCGCGGCGTGCCCGTTCGATATCGGCGGTGTTCGGCCCGCCCTGGTTCGCTTCCGACATGGAATTCTCCTCTGCTTGTCGGGGGTCAGCGGCGGACGGGGCCGCCATATCGGCATCTTTGCGATGCCAATTCTTCTTTGCCGCCAGCGCCCGCAGGCGCTTCGGGGCATGCGCGTAGGCGCGATAGTCGTGAGGCGCTGCCGCCCGGGCCTTGGTGTCGCCCGGAGCATCGGCAAAGCCGGCGGCGACAGCCTCTTCCGGCGTGAACCACGTCTCCGCTTTCATGAGCGAGCGGCACTCTTCCGGGCTCTTGCCGGACTTGCCCGCGTAGATCCGGGCGAACGAGGTCGCCAGCGTCTCTAGATGCTCGATGCTCTTGGCGTGGGCGTCCGAATTGCCGACCGAGATGTTCTCCGGGTCGTGGATCATCATCGTGGAGCCGAGCGTCATCGTGATCGTGTCGCCGGCCATGGCAATGAGCGACGCCGAGGACATCGCCACTCCGTCTACGACGACATTGGTGGCGCCCTCCCGACGTGACAGCAGCGCGTGGATCGCCGCGCCTTCTGTGGCGATGCCGCCGGGCGAGTTAAGGCGCACGGTCAGTTCGCTGGTGTCGTCGATCTGCGCCAGAGCGATGACCACGTCGGAATACGTGAAGTGATCGTCGAACCACGCATCGCCGACATCGCCGGAAGGCGTGAGCTCTCCGCCGTTCAAAATTGCAGCCATGTGGTGAACCTCAGTAGGGGCGCGTCATCCGGCCCGATATCGCGTAGCGGGTGCGCTTCGGCCGTTCGCCGCGCTCAATCGCGCAGTTGCGCAGTGCTTCGTTCAGCGCCTTGGTGACATCAGACAGAGACGTCGAGGCGAACTTGGTCATGTCCGCGCCGAAACGGGCTTCAGTGACCATCTCGCCTGCGAGGATAGCGGCCTCGACCTCCCGCAGCATTGTCGCCCGCGCGCACCAGTCGACCTTCCGCGGGTCCGGTTCGTCGACCATCAGGCTTCTTCCTTCGCCGGCTGTCGGTTGCCATCGGCCGCCATGCCGTTCGGGCCGGCGCCACCGGTGGAACGACCGAACGGGTGCGGGATGCCACGCTTCGCAAGCGCCGCCATCTCGCGTTCGATCTGGGTGGCGTTCTCTTCCCAATCCCTGCCGTACTCGGCGCACTCGTCGGCTAGGCTCGACAGGCCAGTCTCTAACCGCAGCTTTGATGCCATCGCGCTTTTGTAGTCGTCGGCGGTAGGCTTGGCGGGGCCCTGCCATTCTGCCCAGACCACGCGCTGCCGATTGGCGAGGAACGCCTGATAGCCGCCCTTCATGGGGATACGGCCCTCGGCAATGCTCTCTTCAAGCCACCGCTCGTAGACGGCCTGGGCGAAGGGCGCCGCAATCCGCTCGCGCCGCCGCATGACGATGGGCCAGATGGACGAGATGCCCATGCGCACCGACGAATACGATGCTCCTGTGTGGTCCATCGAGTACGACTCGAGGGTGATACCGAGGCGCCGGGCCACTTCCTGCTGCAGGTTCTTGGAGAACGGCAGGTAGTTGGACCCAGGCGTCTGCGCGGTGAGAAACTGCAGCTCCTCGCCGGGCCCGATGTGCGCGATGCGGGCCGTGTCCGAGAGGTTCACGCCCCCGCTCTTCAGCGCGTTGATGCGCTGATCCCAGACGCCAATCAAATCCTGCTGCAGTGCGCCGACATAATCCGCCCAGGCGACGGGGCCATCCTCAAACCCGTCGGGCATCTCGGTGTCAGCCAGCGTCTGGATTGCTCCGAATGCGTCGGCGCTAGGTTCCGGGCTCTTGATCGTGGCCGCAAAGATCGTCTGGAGCAAAGCCGTTGCGAGCGTTGCGTCGGCCAGCTGGTCGGATTGAGACATGACCCTCAAGACGGGCGCCATCACCGAGATGCCGCGCGGGCTTCCAGGATTGTCGCCGCGGTCCATGAGGTGAACGACGTCGCGCGCTGGCACCGCGCTTTCCACGTCGATGCCGGACTCACGGCGTCGGAAACCGTAGAACTGCGCCCGCCCCAGAGCGTCGTGATAGATGCCTTGCTCAAGGCCTTCGAACTCGCGCGTCGTGCGGGGAAGGCGATGCGGCGCGACAAGCGAAACTTTCGTGCCAGTCTCCAGGCCAAGCGTTCGGCGACGGCGCACCGTGAGGTAGTCGAAGACGCCGAAGGCTTCGCCGTAAGCCAGATAGTGCCGGACGACGGCGTCGAGCATTTCGGCCACCGTGGACTTGCCCGCCAGGTCACACTCGGCGGGGTTCCACGCGTAGCGTCGCCACTGCGCTTCAACGATGCGGCACCAGGCCGACCGCTCCTCTTCGGTGTACCCGAGCGCCGCCAGATCCGGGCGGGCGTTCAGCTTGAGCTCGGTGCCGATGGTATCCGAGATGATCTGATCGGCAGCGCCGGCCAGCCAGCCGGAATTCTGCATGAAGTCGAGCGCCAGCGCCGAAGCGCGTTCTGCCGCCTCGAGCACGTCCACCTTGGCGTCGCGCGTCACGGCGCGGCGCATGCCCAGTATCCCGCTGCGGTCCGGGCGCAGATACCTTGCTGTCGGACGGTTCGGTCGCGCCAAGGGCTCGACGTCACGGGCCGAGCGCGCCGGCACGCGATATCGTGGCTTGGCTTCGACCATTCAGCGGTGTCCTACCTGTAGGCGCCCCAAGAAGCGCGGGATCTCTTAGATCTGGTGGGCTGCGCAGCGGGCGCGGCGCCCACACGCTCGGCGTCGTTTTCAGCCGTGATCTGCTCGCCTGGTTCACGCTCTGGCGCTTTCACCGGCTTAACCTGCCGGCCAGCTGCACGAAGCCTGTTCGGCAGCGATAATCGGGCCGCCATGCCGTACACGAAGCAGTCCAGCGCCTCGTTGCGGATGCCCTCGGCTTTTGGGAACCACTTGCGGAACTCGCGGCCCGACTGGAACACCGAAACCGCCTTCTCCGACGTCAACTGCTCGAAGTAATCCGAGCTCAGCCCCTCGTGCGGGAAGTGAATTGCGAACGGCACCGGCTCGCCCAGGTCATCGGGCTGGATCATCAGCCGAGAAGCTAGCGCGTCCTTGGCTGTGTCCACGCCCACGATGTAAAGGCGGTCTCCGGAGTTCTTCGTCCGGCTCGGCGTTTTGGGCCAGATCAGCTTGGAGCCTTCGGGGCCATTTCCTCGGCCCGCGATGGCGTAGATCCGTCGGCTTTTCCTGGCCCTGCAGAACGCATGGACCATCTCGCCGCGGTGACCTCCGCTGTCGATGCATCCGGCTTGCGGAACCAGACGCCGGCCGTCTTCGGTCAGGAAAGGCTCCTTCACCAGCTTGTCGAGCGTGTCCCAAACTTGCTTCTTCGCAGTGTCGCCGAGCAGCACCTCGTGCTTGAGGACCCAGCACTCTTCGTCGGCGCCCCATCCCTGAAACGTCACTTCGATGCGGTCATCTTGCGTGTCAGCGCCCCAGACGATCAGCTGGACCGCAGCGGGCACGCTCTCTGCGCTGTAAGGCTCGATCCGTTCGGCCAGCGCCTTGGGGTCTAGCCTCTCGACCTTCTCTTTCCAGACTTCGGCCAGTGCGGTGTTCGTGAACTTCCGCAGCTTCTCCCGGCTCCTGTGAGCGCCGAGCCATTCGCGTACCACGGCGGATAGGTCGTGCCTGGTCGAATAGAGCTTCGACACCTGGAAGCTGGCATGGCCGCCGTACATCGACGGCTTGCCGCAATCCGTGCAAAGCGAACGGCCCTTGTCGTTCCATGCCGTAGGTGACTGCTCGACACCGCAGCACTTGAACTGCTTCGTCTGGCGCCAGCCCTTATCCGGCTGCTCCCCAAGCGAGCGCAGCGCGTGGACGCGTTCAGCCTCGGACCATCCGATGCCGCAGCCGCGGCAGTGATACCGCACCGTTTCCGGCAGATGATTGCCGTCGGCGTCCTTGTCCCAAAGCACCGTCTGAGGTGACCAGACGAGCGTCTGTTCCTCTTGGCAGTGGGGGCAGATCACGAAGCACTTGCGCTGGTCTCCGGCTAGGTACTCCTGCCAGATGATTGATGATGTCTCGTCGGACGGCGAGCAGGCCCGAAGGTTCTTCCGGCGCTTCTTGAAGGTCGACGAGCGCTCTTCCGCCAATTGCAGAGGCGGCCCCATGCCGCTCGCGTCCGCCGGGTACAGGTCGATCTCGTCGCAGATTGTGATGCGCTTCGGGCGTGATGCCAGATCCACCGCGGAGTTCGCCCCGACGAAGTCCAGCATCCCACCTGGGTATTCCTTGTGCGTGATGGTCACGCCGCTGTCCCGCGACTTCGGATCCGGGACAAGCGCGGCGATGGCCGGCGTCACTTCGCGGGTCGGGGCAAAGCGCTCCTTGGAGAACGACTCCGCCAGCTTCTGCGTCGGCTGCACGAACAGGATCGAGGATGGATCCTGATGGATGAAGTAGAGCGCCGTCGTCAGCAGCCATTCGGACTTCACGAGCTGCGTGCAGGCCATCAGCGTGACGGTCTGGGTATCGGGCTCGGTCACCGCCAGCATCGGCCCGAAAGCCACGGGCACTCGCGAGGTTTTCCACTTGCCCGGGTTCGCGCTGTTCTGCTTCGCGACGTACCGGTACTCGTCAGCCCATTCGATCAGATTAAGCTTCGGCGGCGGCCTCAAGGCCTCCGCTCTCGCCTTCCTGAGCCGTGTCCTCAGACGCGTACTCGCTGTCTGCTGAGAGCTCATTCAGGATTTCCGATACCTTGGTCGCAAGCAGCTCCTCGATCTCGGATGCCTGCAGGTGCTCGAGGTCGCCGGCTATGTCGCCAGGCATCGACGAGAAGTTCGCCCGGATCGTCGCGTACTCGGCCTCGACGACGGCGCCGACCGCCTCGACGAGGACGTATTCACCGCGCCGGATGGCCAGATCCATTTCTGCGAGGGCCGCTTCTGCTGCCGTCTTCCGGCGCCGGGCTTCCTCGATGTCCATTGCGTTCGTGTCGCCGGTCGCAGCCAGCGCCACCTGCTCCTCACGCCAGCGCGCAACGGCAGCGGTGTTGTAGGTGGAGGCCTTGCCCTTGCCGCCCTTGGCCACGATTGGGAGGCCTTTTCGCTCCCAGGCGCGCACGGTCACCACCGTGATGCCGAACAGCGCGGCGAGATCCGCCTGAGTGACGTTTCGACCCGTTCCGACGACTGACATGGAGACCCCTTGAGACCTTCGCCCAGCTAAGCCAGTTGCGCGAAGTCCCCGACTGTCAGTGCGAGCCTACCGCGCACGCTGCCATGGGCGTCGAAGGTTTCGCTCGCGACCCTATGCAAATCTTGGGCGGTGAGCGATAGGCGATCGATTACCGCCTGCACATCGCGGGAGATCAATATCCGGATGACGAAACCGGTGGCGGTGTCCTTCATCAGGATAGCTGGGATCATCCCCTCGGGCGCCGCTTCTCTAATAGGTGTGAGCGGCATCAGGACGTGGTCCACGGACAGACCGAACCCTACGAAGAGGCACGTCGCCAAGAGGCTAGCTAGGTCACGGAACCGGGAAAGCAAACCCAACTTTGATAAAGCTGGGCCTAGCTGTATTTCGGGGTCTCGCGCCCGCTAGGGTTTGCGCTCCCCGCATACGGTCCCTGAACCGGGGGTCAGCAAGGAGTCGGGACGGGGAAGAGCAGAAAAAGGCAAGTTACGAAACCCGCTATCAGAGAGACAGCTGCAATGAGCATTGCACCGTTCATGAGCCGGCCGTTCCGCTTCATTCCTTTGAAGTTGTCTTCGATGCCTTGATTGAAGAAACACAGGTTGATGCTTTGGATCTCTCTTGCCGTGGTGCCCCTCGCCAGTTCCTCTTCGAAGGCATCCGGTTGATTGCCGGGTGCAGTCATACGGATCGAGCGAGCGCCGCACATCGCAACGATCATGGAGAGTAGAAGCCCTGCAGCCACCGACAGCGCGACAACGCCGAACGGTCGCATTCCATCGTCACTCGCTAGGATTAAAGTTACGCCCGCAGCAACGAGCCCAGCAGCAGCTGCTGCGATCACGCTCGAAAAGGCGACAGCTCTTGCGTCGGCCGCGGTGCTCAAGGCGAGTTGCGCTTGAAGCATGGACTCGGCACTTCGATTCAGTTCTTCTAGAACCTTATCGTCGGCACCGCTTAGCTGCTCCGGAGTGATCGCCATGGAACCCTCTATTTACACGCAGGCTAAGAACAAGACGATCATCCACAAAAGTAGCACCGAGACCGCCAAGCCCATTAACGAGAGCACCGGTCCCGGCAAGAAAACCAATCCTAACACGTCAACGGAAAAGGGCTCAGGCGGCAAGGGCAAGAACAGCAAATAGTCTAACGATCACGACAGCACGCCCTTGGTGATCAGCTTCAGGTGCTTGGCGATCTTCTCGTCCAGCTTCGTGCTGCCGATCCGTTGGAACGTCTCAGCCGTGGTGCCCTTCACCATCTCGCGTGGGATGATGACGCCGGACTTCACCTTCCGGATCGGGAGGCGCCCGAAGCTGGTTCGTTCGAAGACGTGGCCGCCTTTGCCGATGTCCTTCCGGTTCGGAAACTTGCCGCCCTTCATGAACGTGCCGTCGTACACTTCACGCCGGCCGAACGGCGCTGCTGAAACACCGCCGCGCGTCTCGCGCGCACCGAAGTGCTTGAGGCTGATGTCGCCACCGCTCCCGGTCAGCTTGTATTCCAGTGTACCGGAAGACGCCTTGCTCTCTCGCAAAGCCTTGCGTGTGGTCTTCACCTTCAGGCCGGTCTGCTTTGCGAGCGCGCGTCCGGTTGCCGTCTTGGTGTCTCGGCCTGCTTCGTTCAGCGCGCGGCGGTAGCCGTTGCGGGCTTTGTTCTCGCCCAGGATCTCGACCGCCTCGTCGAACCGCTCAAGTCCATTGCCCCGGATCGTCAGCCTCAGCGCCATGTGCTTGCACCTTGAACACTAGCGTTCGGTCGGCGCGCGTCGCATCGTGGCGCGTTGCCCGATCACAGGAGGATCCCATGCATTTCGAAGTGCTTCAGAACGCGCACAGTCAGTGGCACTGGCGGCTCAAGGCCAGCAACGGCCGGGTCATTGCGGATGGAGCGGAAACCTATGTTCGCCGTGAAGACTGCATCCATGGCCTGCTGCTGGTCGCAGAGGTGAACGACGACACGCGGGTTCAGGCAGGAACCATAACTTCGCTCTTGGGCGGCGAGACGGTCGGGTCGCTCCGCAGGAACGAGCGACCCCACGCGCTGAACCTTTGACAACCAGAAAAGCCGCCCGCAGATTTCTCCACGAACGACCAAATAATCGTACCCATTACGATAATAATGCTTGAAGCAGCGTAATCACTACGCTATAACAATCTCACCGGGGCGCAGTGCACCGGCAACTGAAAGGGGGTGAAGTGCATGAAGCTTCGGATCGTCCGAATTGAAATAAAGCTGCTGATCGCGAGTCTGCTGCTGATCTTCAAGTAGGACACCAAGGGGGCCGGGAGAAATTCCGGCCTCCACCCGAAGGGTTCGCACTTCACCCCTTGCCGAGGAGATTAGCATGGCACCCGAACAGTTCAAGGCATGGCGCGCGCACATGAAGCTTTCGCAGGCTAAGGCCGCAGACGCGCTCGGGATCTCCAAAGGCTCCATCGAGCACTACGAAGCCGGCAAGACCCGCGACGGCCGCCCTGCGCCTGTGCCAAAGACCGTTGCTCTTGCCTGCGCCGCGCTCGCGCTCGGCATCACCTCGTACGAGGGGCCAACGGCGTAACGGCTCAGATGATGATGGTGGAATGGTCGGGAGCGCCCAAGTCGCTATTTCCGACGTTCCTCCTTTGTCCCACATCAGCTGCCACCTGTCAACGGCCCGTACTCGGCGGAACTGGCTGCCAATGGCCCCGGCGGTCTACCTTCCATTCCTGCGCGCCAGACAGATCTCCAACTTCACGAGAAACCGCCGGCTTCCTTGCCCGCGATCCAATGGCGTCAACGCCCCATACCGCGATCAAATCGTCAAGCGCCTCGCGGAAGCGCCCCGAAACATACGCGCGAGCCGCTCGCTGGCTTTGCGCAGGGCAGCGCCTGGCTAAATCGTCAATGCTCACCGCTTCTCCGATAACGACGCGCAGCAAGGCTGCGCTCCGCGTGCCCAGTTGCTGGCCTACATCCTCTAGAGTGCGCATAGCCTGCCTGGTCCGATCTGACGGCTGATGCGCGGCGATCTGGCCGCCGTCTACCGGCTCAAGCATAGGGTTCGTCGCCCGCAGCGGGCTGACTTGGGCTTGCTCGTACAACCTCCGGAACCGCTCACCTGCAAAGACCTGCGACGGCGAGAGATGCTTGCGCGCCACCATGTGCTCGAAGGGGCTTTCGCGGGTGTTGCACATGACGGTCAAGACGGCGCCGGCTTCGAAAGGATCAGGCACTTCCTTGAAGCCCTTTTCGAACGGGCGCTCGTTTTGCTCGCCCGGCCGCTTGCGGCCTACCTTCGCGCGCGTCTCGCGTGCACGTGCATGTGCGAGGTGTGGGTGCGCGTCGACGTTCGCCTTGCCTGCGGTATTCATGCTGCTTTCGTCTCCGCTTGAAGGGCATCGTTCCAGTCGAGGCCGGGATCGATCGGCAATTCCACGCGGGCCTTCAGCGCGCGCTGTCCGGCTGCGAGGCGATGGGCAAGGGCGTATGCCGCTGACTGCCCGCCGAATTTCTCGTCGTTGTCGCCGAACACGTAGATTTCGGCTGCGCACTCTGGCGGCTCCCAGCCCATCAGCATGGCGCTGTTCACTGCCGCCCAGCACGGGATGCCCCAGATGATCGCCGCAGACAGGGCGGTCTCGATGCCCTCGGCTATCCCCATGATCGGCGCCGCTGGCGCGAGACGGATTGCAGAGCCCTTTTCGATCTTGCCTGGCATGATGCGGCGCGGATCGGAGACCGGCGCTTTCTGCCCGTCATTCGTCAGGTATGTGCGATGGATCGTTGCTGGCTTGCCGTCCGGGGCAGTCACCTTCGCCAGCATCGCCGGGTGATAGGTCGAGCTCCCGCCTTCCACGAAGAGGCAGCTTTCCGCATGCCGCAGCACGGTCGGGAACTCCTGCAAGCGGATGCCTCGGCGTTCCAGGTACGCCGCCACGGGATCGCCGTGCACGAGAGGCTTGGATCCCGACCAGAGGCGGTTCATGGCCTCGCGCAGCGCCACGTCGGAGCGCGCCACCTTCGGAGCGGTGCGGGGCATGTTTTCGACGAAGGTCTCGATCTCGGCCGCGACCTCCCTGAAGTCCAGTTTCTTGACGCCCATCGCCAGTGCGAAGCCGTCCCCCGCGCCGCACTGCGAGCAGATCCAAGTGCCGCGGCCTTCCTTGTCGTCGAACCGGAAGCGGTCGCGACCAACGCAGATGGGGCAGGGGCCATGCTTCCCGGTCAGGTAACGGGCATCGACACCGAAGCGCGGAAGGATCTCGCGCCATCGGCCCTGACAGCGATCACGCGCGGGCGCTGTCATAGGCTGCCCCCTGACGCCGCTGCTTGGCTTCCTGGCTCTTCGCGTAGGCGATGGCCATGGACTTGATCTTCGACAGCAGCCCGGCGCTGGGCTCTAGCTCCGGCACGCCCGTGTAGGCGTTGGGCCACACCCCGGTGATGTCCCGGAAGATGTTCGATGTCCGGCCTTGGCTGCACCGCACCCGGCGCTGATAGCCCTTCAGCTGCCCGTAGAGCTCCGACTTCTCAGCAGCGGTCCACTGCTTGGCCTTTGGCTTCTTGCTAGCCTTCACCTCGGCGAGCGTGCCGTCCTCGCATTTCACCGTGGATTGCAGTTGCGGCTTGAACCCGCACGAGGGGCATTCCGACAGCCCAACCGGCTTGAGGAAGGAGCACGATGGGCATTCCTTCGGAAGCCGTTCCTCGCGTGCCCGGC
Source organism: Terrihabitans rhizophilus (assembly GCF_033898525.1). Classification (NCBI taxonomy): domain Bacteria; kingdom Pseudomonadati; phylum Pseudomonadota; class Alphaproteobacteria; order Hyphomicrobiales; genus Terrihabitans; species Terrihabitans rhizophilus. The sequence continues at coordinate 42,762 of NZ_JAXAFJ010000005.1, forward strand.
TTTCGCTGGCGGATGCCTTTCTCGGCTTGCCGTCGTCGAGCTCGGCATGATGGATGTCGGTTACAAAACCGAGCTTCAAGGTTGTGTCGCTGTGGTCGAGGATCAGGCAATCGGACTTGCCGTCAGCGATGCGCAGGCCACGGCCGATCATCTGCACATAGAGCATTTCCGAGCGGGTCGGACGGGCAAGCACGATGCACCGCACGTCCCAGTCCACGCCCGTCGTCATGGTTCCGACGTTGCAGACCACGCGGACATCGCCGGCATGGAAAGCCCTCTCGATAACCTCGCGGTCGTCCTTCGACGTGTTGGCGTCGATGTAGGCGGTGCTCACGCCAGCCTCGACGAAGCGGTCCCGCAAGTGCCGGGCGTGAGCGCAGTCGACCGCGAAGACGAAGGTGGGCCGATTTTCGCCGAGGCGGCGCCATGTCTCGACCACGTCGGCGGTGAGCGCGGGCTTGTCCATCGCCTCGGATAGATCGCCCTCGTGGTAGTCGCCGGCCTTGGTGCGCACCCCGCTCAGATCGGGATGCGTCGGGGCGAAGGTGCGGAACGGGGCGAGGAAGCCGCTGTCGATCAGATCCTGCGCGGTGGTCGGCGTGATCAGATCGTCGAAGTGCTTGCCGAGCCCTTTGGTCCAGGGCGTGGCGCTCAGCCCGACGAACGGGATGCGCTGCCATTCCGGGCGCGCCATCCATTCCGCATAGAACTGGAACCAGCGGTGCGCCTCGTCGATCACGACGATGTCGGCCTCGGGGATTTCCCGCTTCTCGAGCGATTGGACGCTGGCGACCTGCACCGGCTGCCGGCTGTTCGTCATCTCATGGCGCGCCTGGATCACGCCGACATCGCGGATGCCCTCGTTCCAGAATGCGCCGACGGTCTGGTCGATCAGCGACAGCGCCGGCACGCAGAAGATGACGCGCTTGTTCTTGCGCAGGGCCCCGTCGACAATAGCGGCTGCAAGGAGCGTCTTTCCAAAGCCTGTTGGTGCCTGGATCATCGGCCTGCGCTTGCCCCCGGCCAGTGATTGGCGGAGCTGCGCGATGGCGTGTTCCTGATGCGGCCGGAGTTCGCGGATCATGCCGACGCCCTCCGGGGAAACGGCACGACTTCGGCGGCTCGCGTGTGAGCGCTATCAGCAACCCCGGAACAACTGAGGTTCACGCCTTGGCTAGGAAGATCTGTTACTTCCTTGTTTATTCCCCGGAACTCGGGTTCCGCTTGTAACGACCCCACAGTTCCGGTTGGAGAATTGGATGCTGGCGGTAGTAGAGTTCCGCTTGTAACGGTCCTTTCAACCGGAACTGTGGACCCGGGTGCATCTCGCGCCTGCTTGGCTTTCCTGATGTCGGCCCCAGACACATCGAACATGCGGTGCATCGACAGGATGATGTTGTCGGACATCCGCCCCTTGCGGCCTCTGCTCCTCGGCATTCGCACGATCAGTCCCAAGGCTTCGAGCAGGGCCAGAGACTTCCGTATCTGCCGCTCGGACAGCCCCAGATCTTCGGCGAGCGTCGCCTGTGCGACGAAGGTGAGCCCGTCGTTGTTCGCGCGGGTGGCGAGGGCATTGAGCAGGGATTTCAGGTGCGGCTTGCCTATCCGCTGCCGCCGCGCCCACAGGATCGCTGTCGAGCTCAAGCCGTGGTGTCCGCCGCGAACACGTCGGGCCGCAGATCGTGGCGCTTCACCTTGCCGCCGGTCAGCTCCTCGATCTTGGGGGCATGCTGCGCGGGTACTCCTTTCTTGGAGTGCCAGAGCCAGTACCAGACTTGCGACTGGCTCACCCCAAGCCCTCGTGCGAGCTTGCACTGGCTGGTGGCCTCTTTGATTGCCGTCTCGAGCGCTTCTTTCCGGGTCATCAGTGCCTCATACCGAAACCACCGATCAGTACACCGAAACCTTTATTAACCGCAACCTCGGTTGAGCGCCGCGACCGCCTAGACGGCAACCGAAAAATTGTTTATTCGGTTATCCCCATGAAAAAGCTGAAAGATCTGGTGCGCGAGCGCCGCGAAGAATTAGGCCTCTCCCAGGCGCAGCTCGGCGCGTTGGCGGGCATGTCCCAGCAGGGCATTGTCTCCATCGAAGCCGGGGCGAGCCAGCGGCCTCGTAGGCTGTTCCAACTGGCAGCGGCTCTGCAGATGCCGGCCGAAGACTTGGCTGCAGTGACAAGCGGCGCCTCTCACGCGAGCGATTTCGTCCTCGAGAAGGATGGGGACGAATTGATTGCCCGCCATCGCCCGCGGCCACGACCCGCTCCAGACCTTGGCCCGGCGACTGCGGTGCAGACGATGGCGCCGTTCAACTTCGCTGCCATGCCCAGAGACGTGCCCGTGCTGGGAACGGCTTCGGGCGGCACGTCCGGGGACTTCCTCATGAACGGGGACACCATCGACTTCGTGCGCCGCCCGCCAGGCGCCGCGACGCTGAAGGGCACGTTTGCCCTCTACGTCACTGGCGCCAGCATGTATCCCCGTTTCGACGAGGGGCAGCTGGTCTACGTCTCATCGGCCCGTCCTCCGGCCATCGGCGATGACGTGATCGTGGAGCTGCACCCGGAACATGATGGGGAAGCCGGGCGCGGGTTCATCAAGCGGCTGAAGAAGCGGACGCCCACCAAAGTCGTGGTCGAGCAGTTCAATCCCGCGACCGAGATCGAGTTCGACGCCGACGAAGTGAAGCAGATCCTCCGCATCATTCCGTGGACTGAATTGCTGGTCGTGTGAAAAAAGTAGTCGGTACACCGAAAACACGGTTGACCGAAATATCGTTAATCCGGTAATCCTGATTTCGGTAGCAGTGCTTCGTTGCTGCGACGGAGATCAGGGCCATGGCGAACAAGCCTAAGCGCGACCCCAGCAACAGGGTTCAGGACGTTCTCACGCAAGCCCTGCTGATGGCGGTCGCATTCGGCGTCCCGTTCTTCGGCCTGGCTCATTGGGCGCGCTGGTCTGCGGAGAACCTTCCGCAATGACCGTGATCCCCCGGCCTACAATCTCCGACATCGCGCTTGCCGAGTTCCAGAGCGAGCCGCGCGCCAAAGACACAGACCTTGGCCGCAAGCTGGGGATGCCTCGCCCGCGGGGTATCCGCGAGTTGATCAAGCGGCATCGGGTCGAGCTCGAGGCCTTCGGCGATTTGGTCGAAACCGAAGCTGCGACCCACGGCGGCACGCGCCGTACGGTAGGGCGCGTGTATTGGCTGAATGAAGAGCAGGCGCTTCTGATCTCCACGAAATCGGATGCTCCGCTCGCGGCTGAAGTTCGGCAGATGCTGATCCGCGTCTTCGTGGCCTTCCGGCGCGGCCACCTGGTTCCAGCACTGCCTCTGGCTCCCGCAGAGGCGGCGCGAGCCGTGACCGAGACCTTCGGTGCGTACTTCGACGCGGCCACCCGATTTCTTGGCCTCGACCGAAATCAAGCAGCCCTCTGCGCCGATAGGGCCACGAAGGCGGCAACCGGCGTGACCATGCTCGGGGCAATGGGCGTCAACTATCTGGAAGCGCCGAACCAGTCGGCGCTCGTCACCCCCACGCGCATCGGACAGGAAATCGGCCACCGCACCGGCTCACCCATGTCAGCGAGGAAGGTGAACCTCGCCCTGATGAATATGGGCCTGCAGATCTTATCGCCGGGCGGCACATCCAATTGGGAGCCCACAGAGAAGGGCAAGCACTTTGGCGGGCGGATGGTCGACGTGCCCCGCGCCAACACCGAGGGCAACGCCCAGCAGCTTCTATGGCCGCTCAGCGTTGCTCAGATCGTCTTCGGGGCGGTCGCCACGAACTTTGAAGCCCCAGAGGCCAATCAGGCCTGAAGGAAAGGCGACGGCGGGGTCTGCCGGCAAGCTCGATCCCCGTCGTCGTCCCCACCGGTGCCGTCAGTGACGACAGCACCTCATGCGCACCATGGCTAAGGAGCAGCCAAGATGAACGACGTGCAGACTACTACAGCAAAGGCCACCGCGAAAGAAGAGGGCGCAAACTGCCCTGTGACATCACTGCTTCGGCTGGTTAACGAATGGTCCGAGGAGCATGACCGCCTTGACTGCCTCGGAAAGGCTGGCGCGACAGCATTGAACGAGTGCTGGCGCGAGAATGCTCAGGTAGTTCTGATGGAACGGGTCCTGAGCGCGCCGCTCGCGATGGCCTATCTACCGGCCCGTTCTCTTGAAGGCGCGGTGTCTAAGCTCATGATCGCCGCCACGATCTACGAAGACCTGCCAGACGAGGATGAGAACGAGCGGTTCGTCCGGGAGCAGAGGTTCATCGCAGCCTCGTTCTTGGCCGATGCGACGCGATATTTCGTTGAGGCTCACGGCATCGACTTCACGCAGACGGCAGTTAACCGCCACCTGAGCATGAGGCGGTGGCCGGATCAGGCTATCGCGGTCGCCAAGACGATCACCGACATCACCGTCGATGACGACGCCACCTACCAGAAGATCTCGGGCACGTTCCTCGGGTTCCAGGGAGGTGTCGCAAATGCGTGAGCGCTCCGTCGGTCTCAAAACAGTCGATATCGCGGACCGCATCCACGACGTGATGGATAGCATTGCTCTGGTACAAGCTGCGCTTCCCGCCATCGCGGACAGTAGCGCTCATGGCCGCGCCAGCGACGCGGCTGACGCCGTGCTTGAGGCTGCAATCACGACCTTGGGGGCACTTGCCGGCGAAATCCACGTGGAAGGAGCGGCACAATGACCGCGATCCCTGACAGCGCGGCCAAAGCGCCGATGCATCCTATCGACGAGCTGTTCATGGTCCGGTGCCGCATCGCAGTTGCGGCTGCGTCTCTTCCACAAGTGGGGGGAGATCAAGAGCGGCATATCCTGCTCGGCGTGGAGGAGATCCTAACCGGCGCGCTCCGCGATCTGGAAGCGATTGCTCGCCGGATCGGGAAAGGCGTTGCCGCATGACCGCCGCGACCACGCCCCCGCCGCTCTCTACCGGCTTAAGCGACCCGCGCCTTGCCATCACCACGAAGCAGGTGTCGGAGCTCGATCAACTGATCGGCGAACTACATCACCGCCTTCGTGCCATGTCCGCGATCTTCGACCGGGTTTCGGATCTGGCGGACGAAAGTGAGGGTCACCACCTCACGTCCGATGACATTCATGGCTTCGACTGGCTGCTCTCGGGCGCCAATCGCGCCGTGAGAAAGCTCAATGACCTGTTCGAGAGCGATGTCTACAACGCCGTGGTCGAGGCGAACTTCAAGTCGGACCTCGCGGCGATCCCCCGCGCCAAGGTTGTGAAGGGCGGTCGCGAATGAGCGCCCTTCGCCCCATCGCGGCTGTGTCCGCAGCTACCATCGAACCCGGCGTGATCGGCGGGGCTAAGCCCATCTTCGAGTGGGTGGAGCCCGCGAGTCTTCTGGTGGATGAAACCTACCAGCGGAACCTGTCCGAGAAGTCGATCCGGCTCATTCGGCGCATTGTCGCCGGGTGGGATTGGAACCGGTTCAAGCCGCCGGTCGCCGTCATCACAGACAACGGCCTGGAACTGATCGACGGGCAGCACACGTCCATCGCGGCAGCCACGCATCCCGACGTGCACCAGATCCCGGTGATGATCGTCGAGGCTGCCGACCGTGCCGACCGTGCGGCGGCGTTCCTCGGCCATAATCGGGACCGGCTGAACGTCACGGCACCGCAGATGCACGTCGCTGCGGTGACAGCCGGCGAGAACCACGCCGTCGCGGTGGACCGCATCTGTCGGGCCATCGGCATCGAGGTCTTGCGCACGCAGCCGAAGACCTTCCGGCCACGCCAGACGATTGCGGTGTCTGCGATCACCGCGCTGGTGAAAGCCCGCTCGGAGGAGATCGCCGTCCGCGTGCTGGTGGTGCTTGCCAATGCCCTCGTCGCGCCGATCCGGGGCGATCAGGTGAAGGCGGTCGACCTCCTGCTGACCGACGAGCAGTTCGCGCCTGAGATTGCCGAGGACAAGCTGACGGAGGTGATCCGCGGCATGGGCGTGGAAGCTGCGGATCAGGAGGCGAAGACCTTCGCGGCCACGCACAAGGTGCCGGTATGGCGGGCGCTGGCGAGCGTGTGGTTCCGCGACCGCAACAAGCGGTGGCCGAAGGGCAACGTGGAGCCGCCGAAAGGGGAGGCCATCACGGCCCTTCCTTCACCATCACCCACGCGCCCTACGACGCGGCCCGTGACCATCCCTGACGACATCAAGAAGGACATGCGCGAGGAACTGCCGGCTGCCGGCTGGCGCTCGGGCGTCCATATCCGCCGGTGCTCAAAGTGCGACAGCCGCTTCCACGGGCACCCCACAGCCACGACCTGCGCCGACTGCGCATATGAAGGAGCCGAGGTATGACCTCTCTCTACCGCAAGCCCGGCCTCGTCACGATCCCGGATGATCCCATGATGGTCGAGATCGAGCCCGGCGGCCGGCGTGTCGCAGAGCTTCAGACCATTGAAGAATGCGAGGGCGCGCAGCTCACGCTTATGGCCGCCATTTCCGACATCGGGAGCCAGATCGGCCTGGCCGAGGATCGCCGACAGGAGAATGCCGGGCGCCACGAGGATCTGCGCTGGCTCCGCTCGGCTCAACGGGCCCAGCGTATCAAGAAGGTGGCTCTGCAGGCCGTCCAAACCCGCATGGCTCAGATTAAGCGATCCCTTCCGGGTGCGGGTGGCATGACAGCGAAGCTGCAGGCGGCCCTCGTGGAGATCAATGCTGAATTCGGCGAGGCAGCCGTGCGCCGGTGTTTCGACCGCGCCCGGGCCAAGAACCCTGACCTCTGGACTGGGGGTGAAGCATGAGCAACGTCGTTCCGCTTTTCTCGGAATCGAAGCTGTACCTTCAGGTCGGACGACTCCGCGCTTCCGATGGCACCAGCGGTGACCGCTACGGCGTGATCTGCGTTGAGGCTGACGGCAGGTGGCACTGGTGGAGCGAGTTCTTTCTGACGGAAGCGACCGCCCACATCGAAATGAGGCGGCTCGCAACTGAGGCGGATATGTTCTTCCGCCCTGATGTCCTCGCTATCGGCGAATGGGATGGTCAGCCGCCGAGGTCCGCAGCATGAGCGCCGTCCGCGACGCCATCGCCGCGCACCTTGCGCTGATCGAGCACGACGAGACGCTGTTCAACGACGACGACGACATGATCGCGTGCCCGGCCGAGGTTGAAGCCAGTGAGCGCGCCTGCCTCGCATCGTTCAACAACCTGATGGCCGCGCCGTGCCTTACGCTCGAGGATGTCCGGGCCAAGGCGGATTATCTGCTGCACGGCACAATCGGCGAGCGCAAGCCGGTGCTGGACGATCTGACCGGGCCTGAAGGCAGCGACGTGAACGATCCGGCTGGGCCGCTCGTCGCGTTCCTGAAATCACTGGCTGGCGATGGAGCGTTCGACGGCGCTCCCACCGCAGAGGAGGAATGGATCACTGTCCATGACGAAGGCAGCGCCTTCGACTTCGACAAAATCCAGATCACAACGCGCGAGCGGCTGAGCAAAAATCTCGTGCCCATCGCTTATGTGGAGATCGGCTTCTCTGAGGCGATGAACGCCGAGCAGCGCGGGTGCGCGGATCTGATCGTCCGTTCTGTGAATGCCAACCTTTCGCAGGTGCGGTCGTGAAGTTCGCATGGTGCACAGCCTGCCTCTTGGTCGCGTACGAATGCGCCAAAATTGCTTGCGGCGGTCGACCGCAGTTTCTCTTCGCACCTGGCATGATCTGGCTGTGGTGGGTTGTCTGCGGCTGGTGGGTCATCACCGCCATCTGCACGGTGCGGGTGAAGGTCAGCTTCCGGGTAGACGAGGGCGGCGCGGGATGAGCCAGACGGAGGTAGACCTTCAGCAGCAGGGCCTCTTCCCGTGCGATGCGGAGGTGGCCCGGCGTCTCTCCATGGGCGCCGACAAGTTCCGGCGCCTCGCCCCTGCGCTGGAACGGGCAGGGTTTCCCACACGCGATCCACTGGTCGGTAACCGTTATTGGCCTGCGGTGAAAGCTTTCTGGGATAACCGCTACGGGCTCGCTACTCTCCGGCCATCCGTCCACGAGGACGGGGAGGAGAACCTTGATGCGCTTAGAGGCAGATGAGCCTGTCAGAGCGCCCGGGCTGAAGCCCCGAGCGAATTCTGACGGCAGTCGAAGATACTACTGGTACGCCCCGAAAGAGGCGGTGGCCCTCGGCTACGAAAGCAAAATCGTGCGGATCGCGGGCGATGACGGCGACGTTGTCGGCCGCGCGCTGATCGCTCAGGAAGCAGGCCGGCTGTCATCCGATGCCGCGGCTTGGCTGGATCAGCAACGAACAGGGAGCGTTCGATATGATGGCTCCCTGGGTGCCCTTGTGCGGCTATACCAGAACCACGACGCCAGCCCATACCACGAGCTGAAGTGGAACACCCGTCGGACCTATGACCACGAGCTCAAGCTGATCAGCACGGCCTTCGGCAAGCGGCAGTTGGCGGCGCTCAAGATCGACGACTTCCGGCGCTGGTACGCCGAGGCCAAGACACCGGCGAAGCCCGGAGGGGTCGAGCACGTCCGCAAGGCTCACGGCATCATCAACATGCTGCGCAGGATCTTTGCGTTCGGGGTCACCGCCGAGGTGCCGCAATGCAATCGCCTCGACGCCATCCTGGCGCGGGCTCGCTTCAAGCAGCCGGCACCATCCCGTGAGAAGCTGACGCGCCAGCAGGTCGAGGCTTTCATACCGAGGGCACGAGCAGCCGGACGGCTCAGCCTCGCGATAGGCACCGCCCTTCAGTTCGAAAGCACCTTCCGCCAGCGTGACGTGATCGGGGAATGGGAGCCCATCCCGGCCGGCACGACGCCCAGCGGCATCGTCCTAAACAAGCGCCGGTGGACGCTCGGCATCACGTGGGGCGACATCCGGCCCGACTGGACGCTGGAAAAGCTGACCTCGAAGAACGGCCAGTTCGTCGGGCACGACCTGAAGCTCTACCCGATGACCTTGGCGCTCCTGATGGAAGTGCCGGAAGCTTCCCGCATCGGGCCGCTGATCATGGATGAAGTCGAAGGCCGGCCATATGCAGAGTTCGCATATGCTCGCGAGTGGCGGGTGATCGCAACCGAGGCGGGCATTCCGAAGACGGTCTGGAACATGCACGCGAGGGCAGGCGGCATCAGCGAAGGCGACGAAGCCGGCGCGGATCTGGACGCCATCGGGCATCAGTCGGGCCAGACCCTTCGCGCCACCACGGCGCGGTACGTGCGCGGCACCATCGAGAAAACCCGTAAGGTCGCCAACCTGCGGAACGCTCATGTCGAGCGGGGTCAGAACGGCGGGTGAACAACCCCGAGGCACGCGCGAGGCACGCGGGGCACGTCCAGTTCAGCGGTAGGGTGTTAACCCCTTGCTCTATCTAAGGAAACTTGGAGCGGGCGATGGGAATCGAACCCACGACATTCAGCTTGGGAAGCTGACGTTCTACCTCTGAACTACGCCCGCGCAGGCCGGACACTAAAGGGGGCTGGCGCCCTCGGCAAGCGCTCACCCGGTTTTGCGGTAATCCCTATACCACTCGACNGTTCTACCTCTGAACTACGCCCGCGCAGGCCGGACACTAAAGGGGGCTGGCGCCCTCGGCAAGCGCTCACCCGGTTTTGCGGTAATCCCTATACCACTCGACGAACCGGGCTATCCCTTCCTCCAGCGATGTGCGTGGCCTGTAGCCGGTCAGGGCCTCCAGAAGTCTGTAGTCCGCATGCGTCACGGGCACGTCGCCGGGCTGCATGGGCAGCATGTCCTTGATGGCGGTCCGGCCCAATGCAGCCTCTGTGGACGTGATCAACTGCATCAGTCCGGCTGGAGCGCCGCCGCCCAGATTGACGATCCGCCACGGAGCAGCCGGGGAGAGGGTGTCCGTGACACCTTCCCCTTGCACCGGCTCTCCTCTAACGGGGACGACGTCGACAAGTCGGGCGACAGCCTCCACCAGGTCATCGATATAGGTGAAATCGCGCTGCATCTGGCCGTTGCCGAAGACGGGTATGGGCTGTCCTGCCTCGATCTGCGCGACGAACTTGAAGAGCGCCATGTCCGGCCGTCCCCAAGGTCCGTAGACGGTGAAGAAGCGGAAGCAGGTGGTCGGCAGGTTCCAGAGATGGGCGTAGGAGTGCGACATCGCCTCCATGGCCTTCTTCGTCGCCGCATAGAGCGTCATTGGATGATCGGTGGGATCCGTCTCCGAGAACGGCATCTGCGTGTTCGCGCCGTAGACTGAACTGGTCGATGCCAGGAGCAGGTGGGCAGGCTGCGTCAGCCGCGCGATCTCCAGGACGTTGAAGGAGCCGACGAGGTTGGAGTCGACATAGGCGCGGGGGTTCTCGAGGCTGTAGCGGACACCGGCCTGTGCTGCGAGGTGGACGATCACGTCGGGCTGCGCCTGTTCCGCGGCACGGGTGAGGGCGTCCATGTCCTCCAGCATCGCGACATGGGCGTGGAAGCCGTCATTGGCCTCGAGCACCGCGTGCCGGTCCCGCTTCAGCTGCACGTCGTAATAGGGCGTCATGCCATCGAAGCCGGTGACCTGGTGCCCATCGGCCAGCAGGCGTCGCGCGAGATGGAACCCCACGAAGCCCGCTGTTCCCGTGATCAAGAAACGCATGAACGACCCGCTTATGTGATGCCTGCCCAGGCGACGCCGAAACAACGTGCGGTCACACGGGTTGGTTACACGCGGTGGTGTTCATCGTCCATGACAATGCCCGGTGGGGCGCGGGAGGATAGATGGCGACGGGAGACGGACAGGTGACGGCAGGTGACGAGGCGGTTCTCCGCAGCGAGGCGCTTACGGCTACAGTGGCAGCCAAGGGCGCCGAACTGGTGCGCCTGCAGGATGCGCAGGGGCGCGATCTGCTCTGGAGCGGGGATGAGGAAGTCTGGGGCTGGCACGCGCCGCTGCTGTTCCCCATCGTCGGCCGCGTCAGGAACGATCAGGTTAAGGTTGCCGGTCGGTCTTTTCCGATGAAGCAGCATGGCATTGCGAGGAAATCGCAGTTCCGCTCCATCGAGGCGGATGCCGGCCATTGCCTGTTCAGGCTGTCGCCCGACGCCTCCACCCGTGAAGCCTACCCGTTCGAATTCAGGCTGGACGTACTGTACGAGCTCAAGGGCAACGAACTCGCGATCACCGCATCGGTCACCAATACCGGCAGCGGTGACTTGCCCGCTTCCTTCGGGTTCCACCCGGCTTTCGTGTGGCCGCTTCCGGAAGGCGGAGCGCGTGAAGATCATGTGGTGCGGTTCGACGCCGATGAGCCTGCGGGAATACGGCAGTTGAACGACGGCCTGTTGAAGCCGGGTACCGTGCCAAACCCGGTTAGGAAACGCCGCCTGGCGCTGACGGATGAGCTGTTCAGCAAAGATGCCTTGGTCTTCGATCAGCCCAGGAGCCGGCGGCTGGTCTATGGCGGCAGGGGCGGGCCTCAAATCAGCGTCGAGTTTCCGGACATGCCGCATCTCGGCATCTGGTCGAAGCCCGGAGCGGGCTTTGTCTGCCTGGAACCCTGGCACGGGCATGCCAGCCCCGAAGACTTCGACGGTGAACTGCGCGACAAGCCCGGCATCGTCAATGTGCCCGAGGACGGAACCGCGCGTTTTGCCGTCCGCATCAGCGTTCTCGACCACCAGGAAGATCGGGTCTAACCTCCGTTGTATTGTGAGCGTTACAAGGGAGGATGGAGATGCCGGGAAGGCGCGAAGACGGACAGTTGATCGAGGAACTCGGGGTTATCGAAACCACCGAGAGCGATCAGATCCTCCGCTGGGACGGCGATGTCGTCTATATCGAGCAGGACATCTACCACAACGGCCAGTTGGTCCATCGCAAGTACCGCAGGCGGGTGACCGACGATGTGGCGCATGCCCTGCTGAAGCAGCTTGGCCACGTTCACTAGCTGCCACTGATCACGAAAAAGGCGGGCCGGGCGGCCCGCCTTTTACATCAGCCTGCGGGTTGATCCGGCCAGAACTGGAAGGCCCAGGTTTCGCTGAATGCCTGCTCGCCTATGTGCAGGAACAGGCGCAGCTCCACAGGATCGACGCCATCGGCGCCCTTGAGGTCGAACCGGGCGCGCCAGCGCTCGGTCCGCGGAATAGGCTCTACGATAACGTCGGTAAGCATGCCACGCGAGGTCGAGGCCGTGCCCTGGGGAGGTGCTTCGGTCGTCAGACCAGCCAGGGCGCCACCCTCGAATTCGACCACGAATTTGACCGCATCCGGTGTCGCGGTGTGGTCCTGCCCCGGTTCGCCGCCGCGCCCGATGCGGGTGGCGAACACATCCGCCAGTTGCTCCGCGGGGAAGGGCTCCTCGGCGCGCCAGTGCAGGCGGTAGCGGAAGTTGAGCGATGTGCCGGCCTCGATCGCCTGTTCCGGAACCCAGAATGCGACGATGTTATCGTGGATTTCGTCCTGCGTCGGGATTTCGACGAGTTGCACCGATCCCTTTCCCCAATCGTGCAGCGGCTGCACCCACAGCGATGGGCGGCGGTCATAGTTCACGCCGTCGAGATAGTTCTCGATGTTGCGATCCCGCTGCAGCAGGCCAAAGCCGAGGGGGTTCGTGTCCTGGAAGCTGGAGGTGACCACTCGCCGCGGATTGTTCAGCGGACGCCAGATGCGCTCGCCCTTGCCGGTCCAGAGCGCAATGCCGTCCGAATCGTGCACCTCCGGACGCCAGTCGATGAGGCGCATGCGGTTGTACTCGCCGTACCAGAACATGGAGGTCAGCGGCGCGATGCCGAGCTGCTGGATAGGCCTGCGGGCGAACAGGCGGGCGTCCACGTCCATCACGGCGCCGTCGGTGCGGATGACCGCGAACTTGTAGGCGCCTGAGATGCTGGGACCGTCGAGCAGCGCGTATACGAAGGTGGGGTCGCCCTCCTTCCGCGCCGGATCGATGTAGAACTCCACGAAGTCCGGGAATTCCTCGGGTGTGGGCACACTGACATCGACCGCGATTCCGCGCGCCGAAAGCCCGTACTGGTTCAGCGATCCGATAGAGCGGAAATAGGATGCGCCGAGGAAGACCATCCAGTCCTGGTGCTTCCAGTCCTTCCGGCGACGCGACTCGTGGAGGCGGAAGCCAGCGAAGCCTGCGTCCGAGGGCAGGCCCCGCGCCACGCTGTCCTTCGGCATGTCGAAGTAGTCGGCCGAGAACAGGATCTCTTGCGAGGTCTCGCTCTCGATGAGGTTGATGCTGACCTTTTTCGGGAAATACATCCCGAGGTGGAAGAACTCGATAGGATAGGCGCCGGGCCCGTTCGCGTTCAGCGCCTGATCGGCCTTGAAGACGATCTTGCCATGGGTGGCATAGTCGATCTTCGAGACGATTTCAGGGGCGGGGCGGTAGGGCTGCTTGTACGGCTCAGCGGAGCGCTGCTTCGCGCGTTCGATCAATCCCTCGAACGAAAACGGCTGGGACGGGCCCATCGGGTGTGAGTTCTGGGCGAAGGCCTGATCGGCGATGCCCGCCGATGCAAGGGAACCGAGAAGCCCGCAGATAAATTCACGCCGATCCGGAGTCACGTTGTGCATCCTCATCTGCTGTTCCGACAGAAACGTCCGAGCTTTCTTTAGTGACCTAAGCCATGGCGATCAATCCGCAGCCCTACGAAGATGCGCGCATGCCCTTCAAAGAGCAGGTAAATTAGGCTATATTGATGAGGCCGCGCAGCTTCGCGGCCCGGTCGATCCAGGAGAAGCCGCAAGGCTACCGAAGGCGCAATTCCCGAAAACGCTCAGGTCAGGTACTGGAACGGCTGGAGAGGAGATCTGGAGAGCGCGCTGAACCCAGGTTCAGGGCCGCCGAAGGGGCAAGCGGAGCCGTCATTGGCCTCGTGAATCTCTCAGGCAAAAGGACAGGTCGGGGACATGGACCCGAAATCCTTTGCGGAGAGCTCTTATGCATGTCCTCGTTCTTGGTGCCGGCGTCATCGGCACGTCCGCCGCCTGGTACCTTCAGAAAGCCGGCCATCAGGTCACCGTCCTTGAGCGGCAGGGCGGCGCCGGTCGCGAAACCTCCTTCGCCAATGGCGGGCAGATTTCGGTCTCCCACGCCGAGCCCTGGGCCAATCCGTCGGCTCCACTGAAGCTGATGAAGTGGCTGGGGCGGGAAGATGCGCCGCTCCTGTTCCGTCTTCGCGCGGACTGGCGGCAGTGGCGCTGGGGGCTCAGCTTCCTGCGCGAATGCACGGCGGCGCGAACCAGCCGGAACATCGCGCAGATCGTCAATCTCGGACTGTATTCGCGTCAGTCGCTCCAGGAACTCCGCGCCGAAACCGGCATCCAGTACGATCATCTGGAACGGGGCATCCTCCACTTCTACACCAGCCAGAGCGAGTGGGACGCGGCGCAGGAGCCGGCCGAAGTGATGCGCCGCCACGGCGCCGATCTGGACATGCTGACGCCGGATCAGGTGGTGGCCATCGAACCCGCGCTTGCCGGCGCCCGCGACAAGATCGTCGGAGGCAGCATGACGGTCGCCGACGAGTCCGGCGACGCCGGCATGTTCACGCGGGAACTCGCGAAGCTCTGCGAGGCAGCGGGGGTCTCATTCCTCTACAACACCACCGTTTTCGGGATGAACGAGGAGGGCGGCGAGATCACCGGCGTCCGCGTCCGCTCGGAGGATGGCTCCTACGCGACTTTGCAGGCCGATGCCTATGTGGTCTGCCTCGGCAGCTACAGTCCCATGATGGTGCGGCCGCATGGCATCGACCTGAACATCTATCCGGCCAAGGGCTACTCGGTCAGCATGCCGGTGGCGGATCCGGACAAGGCTTATCACGTGAGCCTGACGGACGATGAGTACAAGCTGGTCTTCTCCCGCCTCGGCAACCGGCTCCGGATCGCGGGCACGGCTGAGCTGAACGGCTACAATCTCGACCTCAACCCGGTGCGTTGCGAGGCCATCGTGCGCCGAGTGGAAGAACTGTTCCCCGGCGCGGGCGACACCTCGCAGGCCAGCTTCTGGACCGGGCTGCGGCCGCTGACGCCTTCCAACGTGCCGTATATCGGACGCACGCGGGTGCGGAACCTGTACCTCGACACCGGGCACGGCACCCTTGGCTGGACCCATGCCTGCGGCTCCGGCCGTGCAATCGCCGACATCATCTCCGGCAATAATCCGCCGGTGGATTTCGCCTTCACCCAGGCTTGATCCGGCTGCGGCGTCAGCGCGTTTGACGCCGCAGTTCCGGCCGGACTAGGTCTGCGCGAAAGGGAGCGACCACACATGAGGCTTCGTGGACCAGTCCTCGGCCTGTCCTTCTTCATCGCTGGCCTCGTGGTGATTGCCGTCGCGATGCTGTGGATGATGCCGTCCCGGCAGGCCGTCACCAACACCGCCTCGCTGGTGGGCGGATCGTTCCGGGGGGTCGATCAGGACGGCAAGGCGGTCACCGAAGCCGAGATGAAGGGCAAGCCCTTCCTCGTCTTCTTCGGCTTCACCCATTGCCCCGATGTGTGCCCGACCACCTTGTTCGAACTGTCGCAGGCCCTCAACGGCCTTGGCCCCCGGGCCGAAGGGATCAACGCGCTGTTCGTGACCGTGGACCCGGAGCGGGACACGCCGGAGGTCCTCCAGCGTTATCTCTCAAGCTTCAACCCGAGGATCCGGGGCATCACGGGTGACACGGCCTCGGTCGAGGCGATGGTCAAGACCTACCGTGCCTACGCGAAGAAGGTGGCGCTGGACGATGGCTCCTACACGATGGACCACACGGCGCTTGTCTACATCATGGACCGCAATGGCGGCTTCGTCCGGCCGCTGAACATGCAGCGTCCCACCGCCGAGATCGTCGACGAGCTGCGTACGGTTCTTTAGCCGCTGCATCCGCGACGTGCGGGCAAGGCCGTGTTCGGTTTTTTCCCAGAGATGCGGCGCATGCAGCATCTGGAAGGTGGCGCGCCACATGGCGGCGGATCCCAGCAGCCAGTACAGCGGCATCAGCGGCAGCCAGCGGTTCAGCCAGGACAGGTTGCGCCGATCCGCTCCGATGGCGCCCAGCGCAATGGCCGTGCCGAAGCCGAGCACGAGGTTCAGCAGCTCCAGCCCCTCCGTCGCCGAATGGGCCCAGCCACCTTCGCCCGTCAGCCATAGCCCAGCCGCCGTGTGGGCGAACACGCTGGTCAGGAAGATGGGAAGCATGATGGCGCTAAGCGGCACACCGCCGATGAAGGCCTGGAAGACAAGGAAGTTGCGCCAGCCAAGATCGCGCAGCAGCCGGCGCGGACTGCGCATGTGCACCATCCAGGTCAGGGCATAGCCTTTCAGCCACCGCGTGCGCTGCTTCAGCCACGCGTGGAAGGTGTTGGGCGCCTCCTCGTAGGTGGTGGATGTGATGGTGGTGGACGCATAGCCCGCGCGCGCCAGCCGGACACCGAGATCGGCGTCCTCCGTAACGTTCCACGCATCCCAGCCGCCCAGCCGGTCCAGCACCTCGGTGCGGAAATGGTTGGACGTTCCGCCCAGCGGGAAGAACAGGCCCGAACGCGACAGCGCCGGCAGGAGAGCGTCGAACAGGCCGGCATATTCCAGCGCGAACAGGCGCGTCAGCGGATGGTCCCGGATGTTGTCGATCGCGAGTCGCGCCTGCACGCAGCCGAGATGTGGCCCGGTTCGCGCAAAGGCGTGCAGCGCCTCACGGAGTTGACCCGGATCGGGCCGGTCCTCGGCGTCGAACACGGCAACGAAGCTGCCTCGGGCAAGGACGAGGCCCATGTTCAACGCGCGGGGCTTGGTGCGGGGCTGCCCATCAGGAAGCACCAGAACCTCGAAATGGCCGGGGAGATGCACATGCTCGAGCGCCGAGCGGGTTTCCTGGTCGGCTTCCTCCACCAGCAGCTTCACGTCCAGCTTGACGGCCGGATAGTCGAAGCCGTCGAGCGCCTGGATCAGTTCGGGCAGGCAGCGGCTTTCCCGGTAGAGCGGCACAAGCACGGTGTAGACGGGCAGGCGAGCATCCGGAACGCGAGGTCGGCTCTCGACCGAAAGCTCGGCCCGCACGGCCAGCAACCGCAGCGCCGTGAGGGCGATGAAGACAAGCGAAAGCGGTATGGCCGCGATCAGCGAATTCGCCACGGTGGCGCAGAGCGCCAGCGCCACGGCAATGCTCAGCACGAGAAAGCAGCAGGGCGCCAGCCAGGCCGCTCTCGCGCTCTGGCCGGATTGCTCGCGCGCGGGTCCTTCGGACGCGGTGACCACCAGTGCCGGCGCCGCTGCCCGGATCAGGAGGTTCGCGAACAGATCGGGTTCCGCCAGCAGGATCTGGTGGCGCATGCCGGGCAGGATCAGCAATTGGCGGGCAAGCGCCTCCATGCAGGTTCCGCGCACAGCCACGACCAAGCGGCTGTCCGGAAGCCGCAACACGCCGGCTCTCGCTGCAGCGCGCGTCTTGGCGACATCGAGGAAGGCGGCGGGAACGTCTTCCAGACGCGCGGCGCGGAGTTCGAGCCGGCGGGCAAGGCGGCCCACCAGATCGCTGGCCGGTACTGAAGAGAGAGCGAGGAGCCAGTCCATCGCGCTCGGATTCCAGCCGCCTGCCTGCTGTGAGGCCTGCCGGGCTTCGCCGTCGTTCGTCATGGCGCCGAGGAGAGCGCGCATGATCGTGTCCGTGGAAGGTACGTCTTCATCGAGCGAAAGATCGCGGCCGTGAGGGATCGTGCCGCCCTGGGCCGGCGGCAGATCCCCTCCGTGCGCCGACACGCGATGCTTTGCCCCGCCCGGCAGCATGCTTTCCCCCGCTCCCGTCGGCGTTATAAGCTAATCCGGATCAACTGACGCTGGTAAAACGACAAAATGCGCATCGCGCTCGCGCTCGGCCTTGCCGGGCTGCTCCTTGCTCTGGCGCCTGCCGCATCCTCTGCGCAGGAAGCTTCCCCGCTTCCCCGCTTCCGGGTCGCGCCGCTGGAGCCGACACCGGCCCCTCCCGGGCCGAGCCGTGTCGTGCGCTTCCTGACAGCCTCCGAGTTCCCGCCCTTCCAGTTCGTCGGCGGCGATGGAAACCCGGCGGGGCTCAATGTCGATCTGGCGAGGGCGATCTGCGCGCGCCTGAACTTTCCCTGCACGATCCAGGCCCTGCCATGGGACGAACTGCCGGCTGCGGTGGAGAGTGGACGCGCGGACGCTCTCATCGCGGGCATGAAGCCGACGGCCGCGCTGCGCGAGAGGCTGGATCTCACGCGTCCCTATTTCAGGCTGCCCGCCCGCTTCGTGGCGCTGCGGGACAGCCAGCCGTCCGAGATCTCGCCAGATGCCTTGGCCGGCAAGAAGGTCGCGGTGGTTCAAGGCACCGCGCACGAGGCTTTCCTGAAGGCCTTCTTCCCACAGGCGCAATTGATGGCAGAGGCCGATGCGAACGCCGCCCGCGCGGCGCTGCGGGAAAAGCGGGCCGATCTGCTGTTCGGTGACGGCGTGTCCCTGTCGCTGTGGATTGGCGGAACAGAATCGGCGGAGTGCTGCAGCTTCGTGGGTGGCCCCTATCCAGAGAGCCGCTTCTTTGGCGAGGGGATGGTCATCGCGGTGAAGAAGGGCGAGGTTCGCCTGCGCCAGCAGCTGGATCGCGCGCTGGACGAGATTGAGACCAGCGGCGCGATGGCCGATCTCTACCTGCGCTGGTTCCCCATCGGTATCTTCTAACGCGAGATTTGACGGCTACCCCGGCCGCCACCTAGGTTCCGGCCGATTTCTGGAGACAAGATTAGATGAGCGTTGCCGGTACCGGCACGGCCGCGGACATCGCGGCATTGGCGAAGGTTTCGACGGCATGGCCGTTCGAAGAAGCGCGCAAGATCGTGGACAGGCTGGAGCGCCGTGGCGGCGATGCCGGCAAGACGGTGCTGTTCGAGACAGGCTATGGCCCCTCGGGCCTTCCACATATCGGAACCTTCGGCGAGGTGGCGCGCACCAGCATGGTGCGGCATGCCTTCCGGGTGCTGACCGAAGACCGCATCCCCACGCGTCTCGTCTGTTTCTCCGACGATCTCGACGGCCTGCGCAAGGTGCCGGACAATGTGCCGAACCGCGATGCCATAGCTGCCTATCTTGGCCAGCCGCTGACGAGGGTGCCCGACCCGTTCGGCAGCCCGGAGGGTTCCTTCGGCGCGGCGAACAATGCCCGGCTGCGCGCGTTCCTCGACAGGTTCGGCTTCGAATACGAGTTCCTGAGCGCGACGGAGCAGTACACGTCCGGCCGCATGGACGAGACGCTGCTGCGGATGCTCGCCAAGTATGACGAGGTGATGGACATCATCCTGCCGACGCTGGGACCGGACCGTCGCGCTACCTATTCGCCCTTTCTCCCTATCTGCCCGCGCACCGGCGTGGTGCTGCAGGTGCCGATGGTGGACCGCGACGTCGCCGCGGGCACCATCACCTACCTCGATCCCCAGACGGGCGAGCGGATGGAAACGCCGGTCACCGGCGGGTGCGTGAAGTGCCAGTGGAAGGCGGACTGGGCGATGCGCTGGGTAGCGCTTGGCGTCGATTACGAAATGGCCGGCAAGGACCTGATCGATTCCGTGAAGCTGTCCGGCCAGATCGCCCGCGTGCTGGGCGCCGAGCCGCCGGAAGGCTTCAACTACGAGCTGTTCCTCGACGAGAACGGCCAGAAGATATCGAAGTCCAAGGGCAATGGCCTGACCATCGAGGACTGGCTGGCTTATGCATCGCCGGAGAGCCTGTCGCTCTACATGTACCAGAGCCCCCGGTCTGCGAAGCGGCTCCACTTCGACGTGATCCCGCGCAATGTCGACGATTACCTGAACTTCCTGGAGAAGTACCCGCAGCAGGAGCCGAAGGACCGGCTGCTGAACCCCGTCTTCCACATCCATTCCGGCGAGCCGCCGGCGGTTGAGCGGATCGGCTCGGAGGAGGTGCAGCTGTCGTTCTCGATGCTGCTCAACATCGCCTCGGTGTCGAATGCGGAAACGGAGGAGCAGCTCTGGGGCTTCATCCGGCAATATGCGCCGGGTGTCGGGCCGCAGACCCATCCGCGCCTTGGCGCGCTGGTCGGCTACGCCGTGCGCTACTACCACGACTTCGTAAAGCCCAAGAAGGTGTTCGCCGCGCCCGACGAGACCGCGCGTGCAGCACTCCAAGCCCTCGACGTGGCGCTGGCGGCGCTGCCGGCCGATGCGACCTCCGACGCCATACAAGCGCAGGTCTATGAGATCGGCCGCACCTTTTATCCCGACACCTCCGGCAAGGCGAAGTCTCCGGACGGACGCCCCGGCGTGTCGCATGCCTGGTTCGGCACGCTCTACAAGACGCTGATCGGGCAGGAGAAGGGGCCGCGCTTCGGCTCCTTCGTTGCGGTGTTCGGCATCGAGGACACACGGGCGCTCATCGCACGGGCCCTCAACAACGAATTTGCGGCGGCGTGATAATGAGCGGGCTGAACGTATATCTGTCGGGCGAAATCCACACCGACTGGCGCGAGCAGATCGAGCAGGGCGCAAAGGCGGCCGGGCTCGACATCGTGTTCACCGCGCCGGTGACCGTGCACGAAAACAGCGACGATTGCGGCGCGGTCATCCTCGGCGAGGAAGAGCGGACGTTCTGGCGGGACCACAAGGGCGCCAAGATCAACGCGATCCGCACCCGCACCCTGATCGGCAAGGCCGACATCGTGGTGGTGCGCTTCGGCGACAAGTACAAGCAGTGGAATGCCGCGTTCGATGCCGGCATCGCCTATGCGCTCGGCAAGTCGCTGATCGTGCTGCACGATCTGTCGCTGACGCATCCGCTGAAGGAAGTCGACGGCGCCGCACTCGCCGTGGCGGAAACGGCCGGGCAGGTGGTCGAAATTCTCGCCTATGTCCTGACGGGCGACCTGAAGCGCTGAGGCTGACGCCCTATTGGCTCGACCAGAGGATGCGGGCGATAAACGCCACCTGATCGAGCGGGATTGTCCGATCCGGATGCTCCGCATTGAAGGAGCGCAGCTCCACCAGCTTGGTGGTGCGGCGCTTCAGCTCCTTTGCCAGAACCTCGCCTTCATTGGTTTTCACCACCACGCGGTCGCCGCGCCGCACCTCGGCTGCGGGTGAAACAACGATGACGTCGCCGTTCCGGTAAAGCGGCAGCATTGAATCGCCTGATATTTCCAGCGCGTAGGCGTGTTCGTCGGCAACGGCCGGGAGATTGACCTCCTCCCAGCCTTCTCCCGCCGGAAATCCGGCATCGGTGAAGAACCCGCCCGCGCCGGCCTGTGCGAGGCCGATCAGTGGCACGGCCCGATTGGCCTTCGGAGATGCCGAGACAAGGTCGAGGAAAGCTTCCAGAGAAGAGCCGGTGGCGTGCAGGATCTTCGCCACGGATTCGGTGGACGGCCAGCGCGGACGCCCGTCGGCGGCGACCCGCTTCGAACGATTGAAGGTGGTGGGGTCCAGCCCGGCCCGCTTGGCGAGCGCCGAGGCCGACAATCCGTTGCTCTCGGCGAGCTGGTCGATCGCTGCCCAGATGCGGTTGTGGGTAAGCATGTGCGCCTTCCGGCTTTTATGCGGATAGTAGGAATTAGCTCCTTCTACTTGCGTTGTCCAGTAGATGCCGACCTTCCGGCGCTTGATCGCCGCTGACAGCGCGCCTAACACTCCGCACCATGGTTTCCAGCGGCCTCATCTTTAAAATCTTGGACGATGCCTTGTGGCAGGAGGCGCAGAGGGCGGGGGTCTTCCGTGGTGCGCCGGTCGATCATGCCGACGGCTACATCCACTTCTCGACGTCCGAACAGGTGGCAGAAACCGCGCGGCGTCATTTCGCCGGCCGCGACGATCTCGTCCTGCTCGCGATCGACACGGCAAAGCTCGATGCCCACGCCCTGAGATGGGAGCCCTCGCGGGGAGGCGACCTGTTCCCGCACCTTTACGGCGACCTGCCGCTGACCTCCGTCCTCTGGGCCAAGCCGCTTCCGTTCGTCGGCGGCCAACACATCTTTCCGGATACTGCATCATGATCACTGCCGGCTGGCCTCTTCTCCGCAGCGTCCTGGGCGGCGTGGACCCCGAGCGCGCGCACGACATGACGATCTCGGCACTGGAAAGCGTGCCGATGCGCGCCGCGCCGCCCGATGATCCGAGGCTGGCGGTGGAGGCGTTCGGGCTGCGCTTTCCGAATCCGGTGGGCCTTGCGGCGGGCTTCGACAAGGACGGGCGGGTGCCCGACCCGTTGTTGCGGATGGGGTTCGGCTTCGTGGAAGTGGGCTCGATCACGCCCAAGGCGCAGCCCGGCAATCCGAAGCCTCGCATCTTCCGTCTTCCCGAGGCAAAGGGCGTTATCAACCGGCTGGGCTTCAACAATGCCGGCCATCAGGCCGCGCTCACACGGCTGTCCCAGCGTGCCGGGCGTCCGGGCATTGTCGGCGTCAATGTGGGAGCCAACAAGGACGCGCTGGACCGCGCGGCTGACTATGCGGCGGGCGTGCGCGCCTTCTCCACCTTCGCCAGCTACCTGACCATCAACATCTCCTCGCCCAACACTCCGGGATTGAGGGATCTTCAGGCACGCGATGCGCTGGACGATCTTCTGGCCCGCGTCATGGAGGCTCGCGAGGAGGCACGCATCCGCCGGCCCGTGCTGCTGAAGCTGGCACCCGATCTGGCACTGGACGATCTGGATGATGCGGTCGAAGTGGCGCTGGCGCGGGGCGTCGATGGTCTCATCGTCTCCAACACCACCATCACCCGGCCGCCGGGCCTGACCGATGCGGCGATGGCCGAAGCCGGCGGTCTCTCTGGCGCGCCGCTGTTTCGCCGGGCTACATGGATGCTTGCCCAAACCGCACGGCGGACCGAGGGCCGGGTGCCGCTGGTCGGCGTCGGCGGCGTGGACTCCGCCGAGACCGCGCTGGCAAAGCTCCGTGCGGGTGCAAGCCTCGTCCAGCTCTACACCGCCATGACCTATAACGGCCCTGGCCTGATCGGCGAGATCAAGACCGGCCTGTTAGCCGCCATGGAGCGGGAAGCAGCCCCGTCCATCACCGATTTCATCGGCCGCGACCGTGACGCCATTGCAGCCGAGGGGCCGGGCTAGCGTCCGGCGTCCCAGACGAAGCCGGAGGCCCAGAAGGCGCCGATGGCAATGAGAATGCCCACCAACACGATAAGGGGGAGAGAACTGCTCCTCTCCCGGCGCGTTTCTGCCGGTACGGCGGGTGCTGCCGGTCCTGTGGGCACCGCAGGCGCGGCCGTTTCCATGGCGCGGGTTACAAAGCTGCCCGGAACATCCGAGGCAAGGGCCTTCTCGCGCTCCACGATACGGTGGGCCACGTAGTCGGTGATGGCCTGCGTGATCCCGTCCAGGCTCTCCGTTTCGGCCAGCAGCCTGCGGCCATGCCGCGTGTCCTGGAAGAACCTATAGGTTCGCTTGTCACGGTCGAGTTCGACGAAGCCGAGCACGTCGATGAACAGGCGCGCGGGATCTCCGGGCATGATGGCGGAATCGAACAGCTCGACGTCCTGCGGAACCTGCGCAAACACCGGCTCCAGCTTTTCCTTCAGCAGGTCGAGCCGCGCCATTTCCGCCGTGCGGAGTTCGACCAGGACGCCGGTCCGCTCAGCCGATGCCGTGCGCGCCCGGCGCAATGCCTCGCGGAGGCTTGGCACACCTGCTTCGCGTGGCATTTCCATTGGTTAACCCTTGGTTTACGAGCCTGACAAACTACCCTTCAAAATAGGTGAGCGGAAGTGTGGCGGAGGCGGCCATCCCCGCGCGAATCGAAGACTTGCCAACAAGGTGAACAGCCGCTGGCGGCAGGTGGTCTCGTCCGCGCCAGCCGTGCACCAGATTCTGCCTCATCTTGAGCCTGTCGAAGGATGGTCGGGCAGGGAGCGCAAGCATTCCTCGACAAGCCGAGGATGAGGTCCGTTCCCGCGGACGAACGATCTAAAATTTGAGGTCCGGCCCGATGGGAACGATCCGCGTCGGGTTTATGCCGGTGTGGCTCCAGTAGTAGTGCGTCTTGATGTGGTTGAGGTCTACGGTCTCGGCCACGCCCGGCGTGTGGTAGAGCCGGTGCAGCAGGGCCGACAGGTTTGAGTAGTCGGCAATGCGGCGCCGGTTGCACTTGAAGTGGCCGTGATAGACCGCATCGAAGCGCACGAGGGTAGTGAACAGCCGCCAATCCGCTTCGGTGGACTGGTTTCCGATCAGGAAAGGTGTTCGCCCGAGGCGGCCTTCCAGCATGTCCAGAGCTTCGAACAGCGCGGTTGCGGCTTCCTCATAGGCCTCCTGCGTCGTGGCGAAGCCCGCGCGATAGACGCCGTTGTTCACGCGCTCATAGACCAGCGCGTTCACCTCCTCGATCTCTTCGCGCAGTGGGGCGGGCCAGTAATCCTCCCGCGCATCGGTCAGGGCATCGAAGGCACTGTTCATCATGCGGATGATGTCCGCGGATTCGTTCGAGACGATGGTGCCGCGTTCGCGGTCCCACAGCACCGGCACGGTGACGCGGCCGGTATAGGCGCGGTCCGCCTCCAGATAGACTTCATAGAGCCGCCTGTGCCCGAACAGATGGTCGGGTGTTGCGCCGGGAAAGTCGCCAAACACCCAGCCTTCATCGGCCATGCGAGGATCGACGACGGAGACGCTGATCGCATCCTCAAGGCACTTCAGCTTTCGGAAGATCAGCGCACGGTGCGCCCAGGGACAGGCAAGCGAGACGTAGAGGTGATAGCGGCCCGCTTCAGCCTTGAAGCCCCCGTCGCCGCTCGGTCCGGGTTCGCCCGTAGCCGTCACCCAGTTCCGGAACCTGGAGCTCTCGCGGACAAACCTGCCACCCGACTTCTTGGTGTCGTACCAGGTGGTCTCCCACTTGCCGTGAACCAGCTGACCCATGGTGACACCTCGCCTGTTCGTTGGATTGGAGGAGCGGCTCCAGAAGAACGCCCGTTCTTCCTACTTGTGCCGGGGAATGCACTGTGATGTTAGTCGCGCCCGTTCTTCCGGGGGTTCCTGTGGTCCGACGATGCGGTCTTGAGGTGCGTAGCTGCGCACCGGAAATTTTCCGCCGCTGAACCCTGTTCGCGGCCTCCGCACCACGTGCCGCGAGCCTTCACATGACGCTTCTTTCTCTCGACATCGGGCCGGAGAGCCCGGACCTCGCCCCTGCCATCGACAAGCTGCACGAGCGGGCGTTCGGCCCCGGCCGCTTCGCGCGCAGCGCCTTCAGGCTGCGCGAGGGTGTGGCGCCCCTGCCTGAACTGTCCTTCGTCGCGAAAGTCGCGACCCTGCTCGTCGGATCCGTGCGGCTGACGCCCATCCGGATCGGCACCGCACCTGCGCTGCTGCTGGGTCCCCTGACGGTGGAACCAGCCTTTATGGGCCGCGGCATCGGCAGCACGCTGATGGAACGCTCCATTGCCGCGGCGCGCGAGGGCCAGCATGCGTTGATACTGCTGGTCGGCGACGAGCCCTATTATGGCCGCTTCGGCTTCCGGCGTGTCCCGCCGGGCCGCATTGCCATGCCGGGTCCCGTCGATCCCGCCCGCGTGCTGATCTGCGAGCTCCAGCCGGGGGCCTTCGTGGATGTCAGCGGGCCGGCAAACCCCGGCGGGCTATAGACCGCCTTCGCGCGGGCTCGCAGGCGCCTTGATGCCCGGCTGCACGCGGATCTCCACGCCAAGTCCGTCCATCAGGCTTGCGCTGGCGGCAGAGGTGGTGGCCACGAGAGCGGCCTCGCTCGAAAGATATGGCCCGGCCTCGTTGCCGTCGTGCAGGACGAACCATTTCTCTTCGCGGGGCATGATCTCGTAAACGGCGATGGCCATCGGCTTTCCTCCACTGCGTTCCGGGGGAAACGGGAGGGTTGCGGCGAAGGTTCCCCTTCAAGGGAGCGGATCAGCGGCCTTCGCGCGCCCAGGCTGCGGCCAGCGCGCCGATCAGCAGGATGAAGCCCGCGAAGCCGGCGAAGAGCGGGAAGATGTCGAGGCCGCGCACGGTGCTGGCCTGCGCCTGCCGGACGCCGATCCAGTCCGCCCCATATGCCCGCGTACCATCGCGCACGGCCACGATACGCGGAACATCAAGGCTGCCGCTGCCTTGCAGCAGGCGTCGCACGGATCCACCCGACGCATCCGTGACAGGCTGCAGCCGATCCGCCGTCGAGACGACCTCCTGGAACTCGCGGGGATTTGGCGTTCCGACATTGACCAGAGCGGTGAAGGTGCCGTCCTCTGCGCGGTGAAGGCCCACTTCGCCGGTTTCGAGGCTCGCCGTGAACAGGCCGGGCTCAGTCTGCTGAAGGGTAATGGGCCGAGTGGCCCCGGAGGGAAGTGTCAGTGTGACCTGCGGAGGGGTGTCCTCCATGGTCTGCCGTTCCACCGTGAGCAGGCCGCCACTGGCACGAAGCCGCAACGCCTCTTCTTCAAGGTCGGGCTCCTTCATCAGCCAATGCGCGGTGCGGCGCAGCAGGTCGAGATGCGGACCGCCGCCTTCGAAGCCGCGCGCCCACAGCCATGCCTGATCCGAGAGAAGCACGGCAACCCGGCCCTCCTCCTCGCGCGAAAGCACCAGAAGCGGACGATCCTGCGCGCCGGACATCAGGGTCTGGCCTTCGCGCGTTTCGGTTTCCACCACGCGGAACCAGTCGCTCCAGTCGGGCACGGTGCCGTCACCCGGAAGCTTGCGCGTCACCGGGTGCCGTTTGCCCGCATCCGTCACCAGAGGCTTGAAGCGCTGCTCGATCACCCCTCCGATAGGCTCCGCAGGCAGGACGGAGGCGAGCGGCGTCTCGGACAGGCTGCCCGGCCCCGCATAGTCCGGTCCCGCCGCCACCAGCACGGCGCCGCCATTGCGGACATATTCGGCGATGTTGTCGAAGTAGAGCATCGGAAGGATGCCCTGCCGCGCATAGCGGTCGAAGATGATGAGGTCGAAGTCCTGGATGCGCGTGACGAAGAGTTCGCGCGTCGGGAAGGCGATCAGCGACAATTCGTTGATGGGGGTGCCGTCCTGCTTCTCCGGCGGGCGCAGAATGGTGAAGTGAACGAGGTCGACGCCGGCATCCGCCTTCAGAAGATTGCGCCAGGTGCGCTCTCCGGAATGCGGCTCGCCGGAGACCAGCAGCACGCGCAGCTTCTCGCGGACGCCCTCGATCTGCAAGGCGGTGCGATTGTTCGCGAGCGTGAGCTCGCCGTCGACCGCCGAGGCCTCGATCTCCACCACATTCGGCCCCGCATGGGCGATCGGCACCTCGACGCTGGCATTGCGGCCGGGGATCACGACGGACCGCGCAATCTCCTCGCCGTCACGCCGCGCGATGACGGTCACAGGCTCCTCGCCCGAGATGCCCACATCATCGACGCGGAAGCCGACGCGTTGGGTGCGCTCGACAATGCCGAAGCGCGGTGCAGCAGTCAGGACCACGCGACGGTCGCGCTCGTTCTCGCGGCCGGACAACAGCGCGTGCATGGGGGCCTTGAAGCCGAGGGCCTGCAGGTCCGGGGGAACATCATGCACGATGCCGTCCGAGATGAAGACCGCCCCGGCCACGCGGTCAGGCGGCACGTCCGAGAGGGCCGCCTGCAAGGCTTTGAAGAGCTCCGTGCCGTCCGAGCCCTGTCCGGGCGCACCGCCTTCGACGATGCGTACCTCCATGTTCGGCAGCGCGCGGGCGCGTTCCTCCACCAGCCGCCGGGCTTCGGCGGTGCGCTCGTCGCGGCCATCGAGGTTCTGGCTGGCACTGCGGTCGACGACGACCGCCAGCACGTTGGGCACCGTGTCGCGCTCGGTCCAGTTGATCGCAGGATTGGCGATCGCCAGCAGCAGCAGCGCCAGCGCGATGCCACGCAGCATGGCGCCCCGTGGCCGCACGAAAATCAGCGCTGCGATAGCTGCTGCGGCGAGCACCGCGGCGACGATCAGCGCCGGCAGCGGCAGCAGCGGAGCGAAGGAGAGGTCGAGATCCACGCGGCGCTCCTACTGGCCCAGCCGTTCGAGAAGGGCGGGCAGGTGCACCTGATCTGCCTTGTAGTTGCCGGTGAGGGCATACATCACGATGTTGATGCCGGCGCGGTAGGCAAGTTCGCGTTGTCTCGGATCCGAGGGCACGGTCGGCAGCAGAGGCCGGCCCTGATCGTCCGCCGCCCAGGCGCCGGCCAGATCGTTCGACGTGATGAGGATGGGCGACACGCCGTCGCCGGAACTGACAAGATCGGCTTCGCCGCTCTCCTGTTCCTCAGCCGTGGGCTGCGCCTCCACCCAGAGCGGCCCCTCGTTGAAGCGCCCGGGAAAGCCGGACATCAGGTAGAAGCTCTTCGTCAGGACGTGCTCCGGCGTGATCTGCTGCAGTTCCGGCACGTCGAGTCCGGCCAGGATACGACGCAGCGCGCCGTTGGCGGCTCCCGCGGTTGACGCGAATGGCGCGTCGCGGGTGTCGAAAATGATACTGCCGCCTCTCTTCATATAGGCGTCCACGCGGGCCAGGGTTTCCGCCGGCGGTGTCGTGGCGCTCTCTGAAACGGGCCAGTAGATAACGGGGAAGAAGGCCAGTTCGTCACGGGCGGGATCGATGCCGACCGGCTCTCCGGGTTCGAAGGCGGTGCGGGCGGCCAGTTCGAATGTGAGGCCTTCGAGACCTGCCTTGCTGATGCGGTCGATCTCGGCGTCGCCGGTGACCACATAGGCGAGGCGCGTCGTCAGCGCGGCGCCCATCTCCTTATCTTCCTGTGCGTGGCCCGGCACAGGGTGGAAAAGGAAAGCGCCTGCCAGCAGGGCGGCTGTCGCGCCGGCACGCCGCAGGCGGGGCATGCGTCCCGACAGCAGGAGAACGAGGATTGTGTCGGCCAGCAACGCCAGGAAGGCGGCCGTCATCAGCCATGGCGCCAGCGGTTCCGGTTCCGCGGCGACGTAGCTGCGCACCTCAACGCCCAATCCATCCAGATCGAGCCGCGCCAGCGCTGCGTCGGCTTCGAGCGCGTTGACTGCGACGAAGCCGTCGGGCGGCCCATAGATGCCGGGCGGGTGGTCGCGATCAGCGACCGGCAGGCCGGTCGCGGGCACCGGCTTCGCGTAAGGCGGCGGCGCCCGGAAGGCGCCCGTTCCATCGAGGGTGCGCGTCGGGGCCAGTGTTGCGGGGGCTGTTTCGCCAGCTTCGGCGGTTGCATCGGCTGTTCCGGCGTCTCCGGACAATGCCACGGTGCGGCGCAGCATATCGACGAACACGCCTGAGATCGGAAGGTTCGACCAGACGGTGTCCGCTGTGACGTGGAACAGCACGAGAGTGCCGGTGCCCTGACGCCGATGGGTGACGAGAGGCGTGCCGTCGGACAACACGGCCCAGGTGCGCTCGGCAAGGTCGGGGGAGGGCTCGGCCAGCACCTGACGGTTCACCTTTATCTCTTCGGCCACCGGCAAGCCTGCGAAAGGGCTGCCTGGCGGGAAAGCGCCGAGCCCCTGCGGTGTCGACCACGCCAAGGCGCCGCCGAGCACGCGGCCGCCGCGCCTGAGCCGGACCGGAACCAGATCGTCCTCCTCCGCAGCGGCCAGGCGCGAGCCGGCGAAGCGGATCAGCATGCCGCCATTGTCCACCCAGGCCAGAAGCCGATCATGGGCGTCCGGCGTCAGCGTGCCGACATCGGCCATCGCAATGACGGAAACGCCATCCTCGACGAAGGTGGAGACCGATTCGGAAGCCGAACCGCCCGCAGCGTTGCGCACATCCGCGAACGGCTCCAGTGCGCGGGACAGGTAGTAGACCGGCGAGAGCAGCGGCTGCGCGGTGTCTGCGGTCGCGCCCGAAATCAGGCCCACTGCACGGCGGCGCCATCTCTCGTCGAGCATCTGCACGCCTCCGGCGGAACGGCCATCGGCAAGTTCCAGGCGCGCGATGTCGTTTCTGAGTTCCAGAGGCAGTTCGAAGCGGGCCGTTGTCTGGAGGTCACCGTCGGGGAAGGTGAAGACGGTGTCGCCCAGCGGTCTTCCCCGCAGGTCGAAAGCACGAACGCTTCCGCTCTCGCCGGCAGCCGACTCGCCGCGCAGCACCCGCACCGTCAGTGCGTCAGGCGTGTTGTCCGCACCTGCCAACGCCCGCGTGGTGCGGGCCGGGACACGCACCGCCACACGGCTGTCATTGCCTATACCGGCCAGCCCTTCGGCGAAGGCGCGCCCGCCTCGCGCTTCAAGGCCTGACGTGAACCACACGATCTCCGTCGCGGCATGCTCCCGCACAAAGGCCGTGATGCGATCGAGATGGTCGGCTGGACGGGAGGTGTCCGGCCGGGGTGCGAGGGTCCGCAGTACTTCGCGAGCTCCCGCAGGCGTCGTAATGGACAGGTCCGAAGGGCCGCCGCCGAGATCGAGCAGGGCCACAGGGCGGCCAGCCGTTTCCGCGCGGATGATCTCGCTCTCGATGGCCTCGACACGCTGCGGCCAGTCCGGCGCGCTCGCCCAGCCGGTTTCGACCAGCAGCGCCACCGGTCCGCTACCGGGGGCGACCGGCGGTGCCGGGTTGAGGATCGGTGCGGCCAGCGCAAGGATGATCAGGGCGGCCATTCCGAGCCGCAGCAGGATCAGCCACCACGGCGTGCGCGCCGCGCTCTCTTCGCTGCGGATGTCCAGCAGGAGGCGAAGCGGCGGGAAATGTACGCTGCGCGGCCGGGGCGGGACCATGCGCAGCAGGAAGTACAGCGCCGGAAGCACGATCAGGCCGGCAAGAAGCCAGGGGCTGAGAAAGGCGAAGGGCAGGGCGCTCACAGCCGGGCTCCCTCGACGGGTGCGCCAAGTTGCGCGTGGAGCGCGAGAAGTGCCCCGGTCGCCGGATTGTCGGTGCGATGACGTCCGCTGGACCACAGACTGGCGGCAGCGGCGGCATCGACCGCTTCACGATGGGCCTGCAGGCGGGCGGCATAGCCGGCGCGCAGATCCTGCGGGCGGCCGAGCGTGATGCGCTGGGCACCTTCGGGGTCGAGGAATTCCGTGCGCCCGGAAAAGGGAAAAGTCTCCTCGACCGGATCGGAGATGGAGAGCAGGTGCCCTCGGGCGCCGCGATTGGACAGCGTGCGCACCGTCTCGGCGATCTCATCCTCCGGCGCGAGAAAGTCGCCAATCAGCACGCCTTCCTCCAGGGGAGCGAGGGCATGGGCCATTGGAAGGCCGGACCCTGCGGGCGCGGAGGCCAGACGCTGGGCCAGCACCTCGATGGCCCTGCGGCTCGCGGTCGGCGCGCCCAGTCCGAGGATGCCGACGCGCTCACCGCCCCGTACCAGCAGATCCGCAAGCGCGAGCCCGATGATCACGGCGCGTTCGGCCTTGGAATCCTCGGCGAGACTGGAGCGGTAAGCCATCGAGGATGAGGTGTCGATCCACAACCACACGGTGTGCGCGGCTTCCCATTCATGCTCCCGCACGAACAGATTGTCGCCGCGTGCGGAGCGCCGCCAGTCGATGCGGCTACCCGGTTCGCCCGAGTTGAAGCGACGGAACTGCCAGAAGTTCTCGCCGGTGCCGGAACGCCGCCGCCCATGCAACCCATGCACGACGCTGGCCGCGATGCGGCGTGCGGAGACCACAAGCCGCGGCATTGCCGCCGCCAAACCTTGCGCGGCAGCATTGTGGCGTGCTCCGGGAGCGATCTCGTCGGGCTGGAACGTCCGGACCTGCACCATCCGCCGTCAGCCGAGCCTCTCCGCGAGGCGCACGATGACGTCCGAAACGGTGCGTCCTTCCGCACGTGCTGCAAACGTCAGCGCCATGCGGTGCTTCAGGACGGGTTCGGCCAGTGCCATCACATCCTCGACCGAGGGCGCGAAGCGGCCATCGAGCAAAGCGCGTGCGCGCACCGCGAGCATGAGAGCCTGGCTGGCACGGGGGCCGGGGCCCCAGCCGATGAACCGGCCAATTTGCGGATCCGCCGTCTCCGGGCGAGCCGAGCGCACAAGATCGAGGATCGCATCGACCACGCTTTCCCCGACCGGCAGGCGCCGGATAAGCCGCTGCGCCACAAGAAGATCCTCCGCGCTCATGGCGCGACGAGCGGTTGTTTCCTCGGCCCCGGTCGTCTCCAGAAGGATGCGGCGCTCGTCCTCGCGGCCCGGATAAGTGACGTCGATCTGCATCAGGAAGCGGTCGAGCTGTGCCTCGGGCAGGGGATAGGTGCCCTCCTGCTCCAGCGGGTTCTGCGTGGCAAGCACGTGAAAGGGATGCGGCAGGTCATGGCGCTCGCCGGCCACCGTGACGTGATGCTCCTGCATGGCCTGCAGCAGGGCCGACTGCGTGCGCGGGCTTGCGCGGTTGATCTCGTCGGCCATCAGCAGCTGCGCGAAAACCGGGCCGCGGATGAAGCGGAACGCCCGCACGCCGCCGGCGCCCTCTTCGAGCACTTCCGAACCAAGGATGTCCGACGGCATCAGATCGGGCGTGAACTGCACGCGACGGGCATCGAGGCCCAGCACCGTTCCCATGGCCTCCACAAGCTTTGTCTTGGCGAGGCCCGGCACGCCGACCAGCAGAGCGTGGCTTCCGCACAGGATCGTGAGCAGGGCACGCTCAACCACCTGTTCCTGCCCAAAGATGACCTCGCCAAGCGCCTGCCGTGCGGCGGCCACCTGCGCGATGGTGCTCTCCGCATTGCGCAGGATCATGGCGTCCAGGGATTCGGCTTCGGTGACGCTCATCGCTTGCTTGTCTTTCGGCTGGGGCCACCGCTCGCAGCTTGCGCCGGCCTTGTCCCATCAGGTTATGGTGTCGGACACAAAAGGGCGAGAGCGTGACCACACACTTTGCGGCGATTGATAGGACCGGGGTAGAGGCCAGACCGTTGTCTTTCGAGAAGACACGGGGAAATGCAGCATCATGATCCGCGCCATTGGTCCGAGCGTCCTTCTCTTCCTGCTCCCGTTCCTTCTGTTCTTCGCATGGAACGCGTTCCAGCGCCGCCCCGGCCGGTCGCGCGCGGTCCCGTATCTGAAGCTCTCCATCGTCGGCCTGGTTCTGGCTCTTGGCGGGCTGCTGTTCTTCCTCGATCCCACCGCCGACGAGCCGCGCGGCATCTACATCCCGCCGCGCTATGAGAACGGGCAGGTGGTGCCGGGGCATTTCGCGCCGCATCCGAAAGGTCAGCCTTGAACCCTGCCATCGCCGAGCTGCTGCGCAGCCCGGGCGTGGCGCGTGTCCTGTCTGTTCTGAACCAGGAGGAGGAGGAAGCGCGCATCGCAGGCGGTGCCGTGCGCGATGCCCTGCTCGGGAAGATCCCCGAGGACGTGGATTTCGCGACGACGGCGGAGCCGGCGACCACCGAACGGCTTGCGAAGGACGCAGGCATCCGCACGGTCCCCACCGGTCGGGATCACGGCACGATCACCTTCCTGCTCGAGGGCCGCACCTACGAGGTCACAACGCTTCGGCGCGACGTGGAGACCGATGGTCGGCGGGCGGTCGTCGCCTTTGGACGCGACTGGGCCGAGGACGCCCGTCGGCGCGACTTGACGATCAACGGCCTCTTCCTCGACCGCCACGGACTCGTCCACGATCATGTGGGCGGCATTGATGACCTGCAGCACAGCCGCGTGCGCTTCATCGGCAATGCCGGCATGCGGATCCGCGAGGACTATCTGCGCGTGCTGCGCTTTTTCCGCTTCTTCTCCCGGTTCGCGGATGGGCCGCCCGATGCGGAGGCGATGAGCGCCGCCATTCGGGAGCGACATGGCCTTCGCACGCTTTCGCGGGAACGCGTCAGGTCCGAACTGCTGAAGCTGCTGGTGACGCGGCGTGCCTCCGAAACAATGACGTTGATGGAGGAGGCCGGGCTGCTGAACGTGCTGACGGGCGGCGTTGCGCGGCTCGCGCGCTTGCAGAGGCTAGCGGAGATCGAAGCCGGCACAGGGCGCCTTCCGGACAACGTGCTCAGGCTCGGCGCCCTGGCGGTGTTCACGCAGGAAGATGTGGATCGCCTGCAGGAGCGCCTTCGTCTGTCGCGTGCCGAAACCGAACGATTGTCTGCGATGGCCGGCACGCACTGCGGCCTGGACCCAGCCGCGGACGCGAAGAAGAGGCGGCAGATCCTTTATCAGCTCCGACCCGCAGCTTTCGTGGATGGTGTCCTTCTTGGCTGGGCCGGTTCCGGGGCGCACGCGGATGCAGAAGCCTGGCATGACCTGCTGGCTTTCCCCCAAAGCTGGACCCCTCCGCAGCCACCGTTCCGGGCAGAGGACTTCATCCGGCTGGGCCTTCCGCACGGGCCGAGACTTGGGCACGCGCTTCGTCTCGCCGAACGGTTCTGGCGAGATGCCGATTTTCCGGATGATGCAGGCAGCCTTCAGTCCATCCGGCAACAGGCGTTCAGCCATGCCGGCTGACAGTCCCATCTTGGATTGCGGATTGAGCAATCTCCATATGGTTCGGCGAGAAACCACGGATGATGCCCATGAGCAGATGGAGAATGCCGGCAGCGATTATCGCGGTATCGCTCGCGGCAGGCAGCCTTGCCCGTGCCGATGTGCGGGTCGTGTTCGAAAATCCGCGCGGTTACACCGACGCTTCATCGTTCCGGCGCGGCGGGGTTGAACCCGGCGCTGGAGTGCTTCGCGAACTGGAGCGCTATCTCCAGCGCCTCGGCGAACGGAATCTCGGCCCGACGCAGCGCCTCGACATCCGCATCTCGGACGTCGATCTGGCGGGCGGCTTTCGCCCGTCCGCAGGCGCGCTGGACCAGGTCAGGATCGTGGACGGGCTGGAGCCGCCCCGCATTACGCTCTCCTATGAGCTCCATGAACGCGGGCGGCGCGTGGCCTCGGGTCGCGAACGGCTGGCAGACATCAACTTCCAATGGCGAAGCCATGCCAGCGGTCGCCTGGGCTATGAAAAGGCCCTGCTGCGGGACTGGTTCGAAGACCGCATCGTCAAGCGCCGGCCGGCACGCCGCCCCGGTTGATTCTCACGGCCAGCGGACGAGCGGCGGCATGGACGACAGGATCGAATCGACATTGCCGCCGGTCTTCAGGCCAAAGATCGTGCCGCGGTCGTAGAGCAGGTTGAACTCGACATAGCGCCCGCGCCGGATGAGTTGCTCTTCGCGGTCGGCATCGGTCCAAAGCGTGCCGACATTGCGGCGCACGATCTCCGGGTAGGCGGCCAGGAACGCATCCCCGACATCGCGCGTGAAGGCGAAATCCGCCTCGAAGTCGCCCGTGTCCAGCCAGTCGTAGAAGATGCCGCCGATGCCACGCGGCTCGTTGCGGTGCTTCAGGAAAAAGTACTCGTCGCACCACTCCTTCATGCGCGGGTAATCGCCCACGCCGGGATGGGCCTCGCAGGCCGTGCGATAAGCTGCATGAAAGTGGACGCTATCGGGGTCTTCCTGCGTTCGCCGGCGGTCGAGCATAGGCGTCAGATCGCCTCCGCCGCCGAACCATGCTTTCGTGGTGCGCACATGGCGGGTGTTCATATGGACGGTCGGCACATGCGGGTTGCGCGGATGGGCGATCAGCGAGATGCCGGACGCCCAGAATCGGGGGTCCTCCTGTGCACCGGGAATCTGCGCGCGGAACTCAGGTGAGAATTCGCCATGCACGGTCGAGACGTGCACGCCGCATTTCTCGAACACGCGTCCGTGCATCATCGACATGACGCCGCCGCCGCCGGGGCTGCCGTCATGGCCCGTGCGCGTCCACGGCGTGCGCACAAAGCGGCCGGCCGGCAGGCCGTCATTGCCCGGAGCTTCCCCCGCCTCGTCTTCCAGTGCTTCCAGCGCAGCGCAGATTCGGTTGCGCAGGGCCTCGAACCACACCGTTGCGGGATGATCGCTCATCTTCATGCTCCTCTTTGCGGTCCCACCTATTAGCCGCGTAAGGGTGGTCCGGAACGGGATGTCCGTGCGACATGGTGTCGTGCGCCGAGCCTTACTCTGGACAAATGCCAAGGTGGGGTGCCAAAACGCAGCCAGCGTGCGCCACAATGATGCCGCAGACGAGACGATTCCTCTCGCGGGACGCAGGCCATGTACGACCATTGGATGAGGTAGCCCAGGTGTCGACAGCAGACGCGGTTGAACCGACCCGCCGGGATTTCCTGTACATCGCGACAGGCGCTGTAGCCGCCGTTGGCGGTCTGGCGACGGCCGTGGCGTTCATCAACACGATGAACCCCGATGCCTCGACGCTGGCGCTTGCCTCCACCGATGTCGATCTCGGCCCCATCGCCGAAGGCCAGAGCATCACGATCAAGTGGCGCGGCAAGCCGGTCTTCATCCGGCACCGCACGCCCAAGGAGATCGAGGACGGCAAGGCCGTCCCGATGGCAGACCTCATCGACCAGAGCGCGCGCAACCCGAACATCGCGGACGCCGCTGCCGAGGCGACGGACCAGAACCGCGCAGCCGTTGGCAAAGAGCAGTGGCTGGTCATGATCGGCACCTGCACGCATCTTGGCTGCGTGCCGCTCGGCCAGTCGGGGGACTACAACGGCTGGTTCTGCCCGTGCCACGGTTCGCACTACGACACGGCGGGGCGCATTCGTAAGGGGCCGGCTCCGGAGAACCTCCATATCCCCCCTTTCGCCTTCACCAACGACACCACTGTGCGGATCGGTTAACCGGCCAACAGAAGCCGCCAAGGCAGGACAGCGATGAGCGGACATTCGACCTATTCCCCGCAGAACCCGGTTCTCAAGTGGTTCGAAAGCCGCCTGCCGATCATCGGCTTGGTGCATTCGTCTTTCGTCGCTTACCCGACGCCGCGTAACCTCAACTACTGGTGGACCTTCGGCGGCATCCTCGCGATCATGCTGATGGTGCAGATCGTCACGGGCGTCATCCTCGTGATGCACTACACGCCGCATGTGGACATGGCGTTCAACTCCGTCGAGCACATCATGCGCGACGTGAATCTTGGCTGGATGATCCGCTACATGCACGCCAATGGCGCGTCCATGTTCTTCGTGGCGGTCTACATCCACATCTTCCGCAACCTCTACTACGGCTCGTACAAGGCGCCGCGTGAGGTTCTGTGGATCCTGGGCGTCATCATCTTCCTGCTGATGATGGCCACCGCATTCATGGGTTACGTGCTGCCGTGGGGCCAGATGAGCCTGTGGGGCGCCACCGTCATAACTAATCTGTTCTCGGCCATACCGTTCGTGGGAGAGGCTGTGACCACCTGGCTGTGGGGCGGCTTCGCCGTCGACAACCCGACGCTCAACCGCTTCTTCTCGCTGCACTACCTGCTGCCGTTCATGATCGCCGGCGTGGTCGTGCTGCACATCTGGGCGCTGCACATCCCGGGCAACAACAACCCGACCGGCGTCGCGGTGAAGTCCAGCTCCGACACCATTCCCTTCAATCCGTACTACACGGTGAAGGATGGCTTCGCGATCGTGCTGTTCTTCATGTTCTTCGCCTGGTTCATCTTCTATGTGCCGAACTTCCTCGGCCACGCGGACAACTACATCCGCGGCAACCCGCTGCAGACGCCCGCGCACATCGTGCCGGAATGGTACTTCCTGCCGTTCTACGCGATCCTTCGCGCCGTACCGGACAAGCTTGGCGGCGTTATTGCGATGTTCGCGGCGATCGTCGTGCTGTTCTTCCTGCCGTGGCTCGACACCTCGAAGGTCCGCTCCACGTCCTACCGGCCCCTGTACCGCCAGTTCTTCTGGGTTCTGGTGGTGGTGTGCCTGTTGCTCGGCTATGTCGGCGGCAAGCCGGCTGAGCCTCCGTACATCCTGATCGGCCGCATCTTGACGGTCTATTACTTCGCTCACTTCCTGATCATCCTTCCGCTGCTCGGCTTCTTCGAGAAGACCAAGCCGCTGCCGGCGTCGATCACGGAGGCCGTGCTTGCCAAGACCCATGGGGCGCCGGTGGTGCCGGCGCACGGGGTCGCCCAGCCGGAGCGCCAGGGGTGAACCAGAACCGTATGACCCAGAAGGGCCGTCCCATGAGCAATGGCTTCCTCTCCCTGCTGAAGGCAGCCAGCCTGGCACTCGCGGTCGTCGTGGCCGTGCCGGCCATGGCTGCCGAAGAGGGCGGAACGGGCGAGATCAAGGGAGAAGACAACGCTCCCGGCGGTCATGGAAGCCTGAAGCCGACCAAGGAATCGTGGAGCTTCGCCGGTCCGTTCGGCACCTTCGACCGCGCTCAGGTGCAGCGCGGCTTCAAGGTGTACCGCGAGGTCTGCTCGTCGTGCCACGCGATGTCCCTGGTCTCCTTCCGCAACCTCATGGAACCGGGCGGCCCGGAATTCTCGGAAGGTCAGGTCCGCACCCTGGCCGCCGAGTACAAGGTGATGGACGGGCCGAACGACTCGGGCGAGATGTTCGAGCGTCCCGGCCGTCTGTCCGACCGCTTCCCTTCGCCGTTCCCGAACGATGCGGCGGCGCGTGCGGCCAATGGCGGAGCGCTGCCGCCCGACTTCTCGGTGCTGGCAAAGGCGCGCGGCTATGAGCGGGGCGTCTCGCTCGCGCTGCTCGATCTGGTCATGCAGTACCAGGAGCACGGCGTGGATTACATCCATGCCCTGATGACGGGGTACGATCATCCGGCTCCACATGGCGAGACAAAGCCCGGCCTGCATCACAACCCGTACTTCCCGGGTGGCTGGATCGCGATGCCGAAGCCCATCAATGACGGGCAGGTGGAATACACCGACGGCACGCCGACGACGGTCGATCAGTATTCGCGCGACGTGTCTGCATTCATGATGTGGGCGGCGGAGCCGCACCTCGAGGCCCGCAAGCGCATCGGCTTCCAGGTCATGGTGTTCCTGGCCATCTTCGCGGCGCTGCTCTACTACGTGAAGCGCAAGATCTGGAGCACCATCCCGCACTGACGGCCACGTGCCTTCAGGGCTGTGCAAAGCAGGTCGATGGCGGCTATAAGCCGCCATCCCAGCCCTCCTTCCCAGGCTTCCGATGTCCCTTGCGAATGAGCTTGAAGGCCTGATCCGGACCATCCCGGATTATCCCAAGCCCGGCATCATGTTCCGTGATGTCACCACCCTGCTGCAGAACCCGACCGGCATCCGCAAGGCCGTGGACGGACTGGCTGAGGCGTTCTCCGACATCGACTATGATCTGGTGGCCGGCATCGAAGCGCGCGGCTTCATCCTTGGCGGGGCCTTGGCCTATGCCCAGAACCGCGGTTTCGTGACCATCCGCAAGAAGGGCAAGCTGCCGCACGTGACGCTGAGCCAGCAATATGCGCTGGAGTACGGCGTCGACCATGTCGAGATCCACGCCGACGCCGTGAAGCCCGGCCAGCGCGTCCTGCTCATCGACGACCTCATCGCCACCGGTGGCACCGCAGAGGCCGGCATGCAGCTTATTCGCCGCCTCGGCGGCAGCGTGGTTGGGGCCGGGTTCGTGATCGACCTGCCGGAACTCGGCGGCGCCCGTCGCCTTGAGGGCCTTGGCGCCCGCGTGGAATGCCTGATGCGGTTCGGCGGCCATTAGCTGAGTACAGGCAACCACCGTCCGGTCGTCAGAACGCCCCGGCCGCATTGTGCGCACTCCGGATCGGTTCCGGCAGCCGGAACTTCGGGGCGCAAGCCAGGATCAGCGAGATTGTGCTGTCGAGGTCGGCGAGGTGTCCCGCTGACACGTAAACCGGCTTGCAGCCTGCTCGCGTGCGCAGGGCCGCGCCTATGATCTCGCCCCGGTCCGTCACCAGCTGACAGGCGCCGCGTTCCGGCCCCACCTCCTCATGCGAGCCGCACAGACGGTTCTTGGCGTTGGCGACCGTGGGCACGCCCAGCCAGAGCCCCATATGGCAGGCGATGCCGATCCGGCGCGGGTGCAGGTAGCCCGAGCCGTCGAAGATGAAGACATCCGGCACATGACGGAGCCGGCTGAACGCCTCTTCCAGAACCGGACCTTCACGGAACGACAGCAGGCCGGGAACATAGGGGAACGGCGTCGGCATCTGCGCGACGGCGGTCTCCACCGGCTCGAAGTCCGGGAAGGTTGTGACGACCACGGCTGCGCGCGAGACGTCGTTCTTCACGCTGACATCGACACCGGCCACGAGGCCGATGCCGGCAAGATCGAGCGGCCGATCCGTGATCACCTCGCCCCGCAGCCGGTTCTGTTCGGCCACGGCTTCCTTCGGCGAGATGTCCCAGCGGTTGACCGCGTTGAGCTTCATCAGTTCGCGAAGCGGAAGTGCAGCACGTCGCCATCCGCGACCACGTATTCCTTGCCCTCAAGGCGCAGCTTGCCGGCATCGCGCGCGCCGGCCTCACCCTTCAGCGACACATAGTCGGTGTAGGCGATGGTCTCTGCGCGGATGAAGCCCTTCTCGAAATCCGAGTGGATGACGCCGGCCGCGGCCGGAGCCTTCGTGCCTTTTTCGATGGTCCAGGCGCGCGCTTCCTTTGGGCCGACCGTGAAATAGGTGACGAGGCCCAGCAGCCCATAGCCAGCACGGATCAGCCGGTCGAGGCCGGGTTCGGTCAATTCGAGCGCTTCCATATACTCGGCGCGCTCCTCGTTCGGCAGCACCGCGATTTCGCTCTCGATGCGCGCGGAGATGGTCACGGCGACGGCGCCTTCCTCCTTCGCCCGACGCTCGACCTCGGCGGAGAATTTGTTGCCGGTGGCGGCGGACTCTTCCTCCACATTCGCCACGTAGAGCACGGGCTTCGAGGTCAGCAGGTTGAGCGCCTGGAACGCCGGCTGTTCGTCTTCCTTGATGGAGGCGAGGCGAGCCGGCTTGCCCTCGCGCAGAAGCGGAAGCACCCGGTTGATGAGCTCGATGCTCTCCTTGGCTTCCTTGTCGGTGCGGGCGCGCTTCTCGAGCGCCGGGAGCCGCTTCTCGAGGCTGTCCAGATCGGCCAGCATCAGTTCCGTTTCGACCGTCTCGGCATCGGCGAGCGGGTCGATGCGGCCTTCGACATGGGTGATGTCGTCGTCCTCGAAGCAGCGCAGCACATAGGCAACGGCATCGACTTCGCGGATATGAGCGAGGAACTGGTTGCCGAGGCCCTCGCCCTGGCTCGCGCCGCGCACAAGGCCGGCGATGTCAACGAAGGTGAGGCGGGTCGGGATGATCTGCGCGGAACTGGCGATGGCCGCCAATGCGTCCAGCCGAGCATCGGGCACGGCGACTTCACCCACATTGGGCTCGATGGTGCAGAAGGGGTAGTTCGCCGCCTGCGCGGACGCGGTCTGCGTCAGGGCGTTGAACAGGGTGGACTTGCCGACATTGGGCAGCCCGACGATGCCGCATTTGAAACCCATGATTATCCCCCTGCACGCGCCCCGGGCAGTGCAGGGCTTCCAAGCCCCGCTGCCTCGAGCGCAAGATGCACCTTGTTCTGGAAGCCCGGCGCGTCGCCCCGGGCAAGAAGATCTGCGTTAGTGGCGATCGCGTCCGTCAGCGCATCCACCCACGGCCTTTCGGACTTCGCGAAATCGCCCAGCACATGGCCGTGCACGAGTTCCTTCATGCCGGGATGGCCGATGCCGAGCCGCACGCGCACATAGTCGTTGCCCAGCAGCGCGCTGATGGAGCGCAAGCCGTTGTGCCCCGCATTGCCGCCGCCGGTCTTCACGCGCAGCTTTGCCGGCGCGAGATCAAGCTCGTCATGGAAGACGATGATGTCTGACAGTGCGATCTTGTAGAAACGGGCGGCCTCGCCCACCGCGCGGCCGCTCTCGTTCATATAGGTGCGCGGCTTCAGCAGCAGCACCTTCTCGCCGCCAATATCGGCCTCCAGGGCCTCGCCCTGGAAACGCGCGCGCAGGGGCGAACGGCCCCAGCGCGCGGCGATCTTGTCCACCGCCATGAACCCGATATTGTGGCGGTTGCCGGAATAGCCGGAACCCGGATTGCCGAGGCCGACAAAGAGCCGCATGGCTCCCTCCGTATATTACTCGGCGTCGGGCGCTGCGGCTTCGGCAGCCGGAGCCTCGGCTTCCGCCTCATCCTCGACCTCTTCAGCAGCCGGCGCGGACACGCTGGCGACCGTGAAGTCCTCGTGATGCGTGGGCTTGGCGCCGTTCGGCAGCTTGATCTGCGAGATGTGCACGGAGTCGCCGATGGCGAGGCCGGACAGGTCGACCTCGATCGCCTCGGGGATGTTCTCCGCCGACACGGACAGCTCGACAGTGTGCGCAAGGTTCAGCACGCCGCCGTCCTTGAGCCCCGGTGCCTTGTCCTCGTTGATGGTGTGGACCGGCACCGTAACGGTGACGACCGAATCCTTGGACACGCGCAGGAAATCGATGTGGACCAGGTGGCCCTTCACAGGATCCAGCTGGTAGTCTCGCGGGATGGCGCGCTCGGTCTTGCCGTTGACGTCGATCTCGAAGATCGTGGTCAGGAAGCCGCCTGCATTCAGCAGGATGAACATGTCGTTGCCGTTCAGCGCAATGCCGACAGGAGACTGCTTGGCGCCGTAGATGACGGCAGGAATTTTGTGCTCACGGCGCAGTGCGCGGGCGGCTCCCTTGCCGGCCCGGTCGCGCGCTTCGGCCTTGATGGTCTTGGTCGCGGTCATGATGATCTCCAAAAGAAAAGAAGGCCGCATGGCGGCCTTCGCAAGCATGCCGGCGCACCTCCAGGGTGTGGACGCCGGACGGCGGGTTCTATAGCGGCAAAGCCCATTCCGCGCAATTGCGCCGCGCGGGCTGCCCCAGCTAGTCGAACAGGCTGGAAACCGACTTTTCTTCCGAGGTGCGGTTGATGGCCTCGCCGATCAGGCTGGCGATGGAAATGGTGCGGATGTTGCGCGACACGCGCACCGCTTCGGTGGGCATGATGCTGTCGGTCACCACCAGTTCCTTGAGCTGCGAGGCCGTGATCCGGGCCACGGCGCCGCCCGACAGGACACCGTGCGTGATGTAGGCATAGACATCTGTCGCGCCCTGTTCGATCAGCGCATCGGCCGCGTTCACCAGCGTGCCGCCGGAATCCACGATGTCGTCGACGAGGATGCAGGTGCGGCCCCTGACATCGCCGATCACGTTCATCACTTCGCTCTCGCCCGGGCGCTCGCGGCGCTTGTCGACGATGGCGAGCGACGCGTCGAGGCGCTTAGCCACGGCACGGGCGCGCACCACGCCGCCGACGTCGGGCGAGATGACGGCGATGTTCTCGGCCTTGATGTTCTCCTGGATGTCGCGGACCAGGGCCGGCGCGGAGAACAGATTGTCGGTCGGGATGTCGAAGAAGCCCTGGATCTGTCCGGCGTGCAGGTCCAGCGTCAGCACGCGGTCGGTGCCCGCGCGGGTGATGAGGTTTGCCACGAGCTTGGCCGAGATCGGCGTACGTGGGCCGGCCTTCCGGTCCTGCCGTGCATAGCCGAAATAGGGCAGGACGGCCGTGATCCGGCGGGCCGAGGCGCGGCGCAGCGCATCGACCAGGATCAGCAGTTCCATCAGGTGGTCGTTCGTGGGGAACGAGGTGGACTGAAGGATGAAGACATCCTCGCCGCGCACGTTTTCGAGGATCTCGACGAAGATCTCCATGTCGGCGAAGCGCCGCACATTGCAGCGGGTGAGGGGGGTCTGGAGGTAGGCGGCAATCGCCTCCGCCAGCGGACGGTTCGAATTGCCCGCGACGAGCTTCATAGTACCCCCATGCGCGCCGGTTTCCGGCCCCGTCCGGCGCATCCCAATCTGGAGCGGCTCTTATCAGCGAAAGGCGGCTGCCTCAACTTTCCGGCAGCGGATTCCGCAGGGCTTACGCCGAATGTTGCAGAGGTGTGACGTCCGCGACCGGAATCGCGATAGCCGCGACCAGTCGCCCATAGTCCGGCTCGCCCCTGTGGGTCGAGCGGCGATAGGAGAAGAATCGCTCCTCATCCGCATAGGTGTCGTGCCCGGTGTCTTCCACGATGGCGACGTCGCTCTGCTTCAGCTGCTGCACGATGTAGCCGGCCAGATCGAACATGGCATGGCCGCCATTGGTCGACGCAACGAAGAAGCGCTCGTTGAGCAGATCGGCCGCGCGGAACCGGGCCACGAATTCCGGCCCCACCTCGTAGCTGCGCTGGCGGATGCAAGGCCCGAGCGCGGCGACCATGGATCCCCGGCGGGCGCC
The DNA here is from genome assembly GCF_033898525.1 of Terrihabitans rhizophilus. Taxonomy (NCBI): domain Bacteria; kingdom Pseudomonadati; phylum Pseudomonadota; class Alphaproteobacteria; order Hyphomicrobiales; genus Terrihabitans; species Terrihabitans rhizophilus. Next base: position 86,736 of record NZ_JAXAFJ010000005.1, read on the forward strand.
GAGTTTCTCCATGGCATCGACGGTCGCTTCGAGAACGCCGCCGATCGCGCCCTTCCAGCCGGCATGTGCGGCCGCGACCACGCCTGCACCCTCATCGGCAAACAGGATCGGCCCGCAATCGGCCGTGGCGACGCCCACCGCGAGACCGGGAATGTTGGTCACCACCGCATCGGCGTGCGGCGCCTCGCCCAGCGGCCAGGGCTCGAGCGCCACCATCACCTGGTTGGAATGGATCTGGTGGGGCGTTGCCAGTTGGCCTTCCGCGACGCCAAGCCAGCAGGCCATGCGCCGACGATTCTCCGCCACGGCCATGGGTTCGTCCGCCGAGCCGCGCCCTCCGTTAAGCGACGCGTAGATGCCCTGCGAAACACCTCCCTCCCGGGTGAAGAACGCATGCGAAATGCCGGACAGGGCCGCGAGAGCGGGTGCGGTCACCGGAGAGGGGTTTGTCATGGAAGGGGATGCTCGAAGCCGGGAGGATGGGGCAGGCGGGGGGACGTTATGGATAAAGCCTTGAACAAGGAACCCATACCCGTAGGCGCCGGGTCCAGCAGCCGCTCCACGGCGACCTGAAGCGCTGCCGAGACAGTGGTAGCGGAGTTTCGCTGAAGGGTGGCGAGCCGGGGCATGATCCCCATGGCGAGCAGGAAGTCGCGCTGCATTACCGGGCCGTGCGCGACGGCGCCCGAGGCGCTGGCGGCGCCTGCCAGAGCGGCGAAATCGACATGGGCCGTCAGGTCCGCCTCTCCCAGCTCGGCAAGTACTTCCTGCCGACGATGCGCCTTCAGGGCCTGCAGCGTCTCGCCGGGTGCGGTCCGTGTGTAGCCATAGTCGATGACGAGGCCCGCCCCTCCATGCTGGACGATGCGGGCTGCGAGATCGGCCATGGCGCGATGGGAGGCTGGGGAGGTCTCGGCCACGCAGCCCGGCGGACAGGCACGGAGGGCGTCGGGTACGAGCTCCGCAGGAACGGCATAAGGGGCGAGGCCCAGGGCAAGTTCACCCTCGGACGAAAGGCCCACGCAACGCTCGCGCCAGCCCTCCGGGACGCGCACATAATGATGCACCGGCAGCGCGTCGAAGAACTCGTTGGCGATGACGATCATCGGGCCGGCGGGCAAGCTAGCGAGGTTGTCGTGCCATGTCGCCGTGGCACCGCCCGTCTCCAGAAGCCGCTTCTGCGAAGCGCGCAGGATCGGGCTCGTCTCCACCAGATGCACGTCGACCGCTTCTCGTGCTCCGGGCACGGACTTCAGCGCGCGCAAAGCGTCGGCCATCAGGGTGCCGCGCCCGGGGCCAAGTTCCACGAGCAGCACTCGCTCGGGCTCTCCCAGCGACATCCAGACCATCGCAGCCCAGAGACCGACAAGTTCACCGAAGATCTGGCTGATCTCGGGGGACGTGATGAAGTCGCCGGCCGCACCTAGCGGGTCGCGAGTGCCATAATAATGCTCGTTGGCGGTGGCCATCACGGCAGCAATGGATTGAGGCCCGTCCACCTTAATGCGGCGGCGGATCGCTTGCTCGACGGGCGTCATGACGTCTGGTGGCGAGGCGCCGTGAGGGCCAGCGTAAGACCGATCACGATCAGCGGCACCGAGAGCAGCATGCCCATCGTCAGTCCGCCGGCGAGGAAGCCGATCTGCACGTCGGGCTGACGGAACAACTCACCGAAAATCCGCACGACGCCGTAACCGGAAAGGAAGGCCCCGGCGAGGAGACCGGGACGCCGCAACGCTCCCGAACGGACCAGCGCCATCATCAGGACGAACAGCACCAAGCCTTCCAGCCCTGCCTGGTAGAGCTGGCTCGGATGGCGCGGCTCGGGACCGGCATCCGGGAAGACGACAGCCCAAGGCACGTCGCTGACCCGGCCCCACAGCTCGCCGTTTACGAAATTGGCAATGCGCCCGAAGAACAACCCGATCGGGACAACCGCCGCGGCAAGATCGAACATCGACCGCACGCTTGCCGCATGCCGGCGCGACAGCAGCCAGAGGGCGAGGCCTGCTCCCGCAAGGCCGCCATGGAAGGACATGCCGCCATGCCACGGCATCAGCGCTTCCAGCGGGTTCTGCGCGTAATAGGTGGGATTGTAGAACAGGACGTAGCCGAGCCGTCCGCCGAGGATGACACCCGCTGCGGCATAGACCAGCATGTCGTCGACGCCCGCCGCGTCGAGAGGCGGCTTGCCGTTCCAAAGCGCCGTGTTGCGCACGAGGCGGGTTGCAAGCCACCAGCCGCCGAGCAGGCCCGCGATATAGGCGAGCGCATACCAGCGGACGACAAGAGGGCCGACCGCGAAGGCGACCGGGTCGAGCATGGGAAAGGGGATTGCCAGCAAGGGCATGCACCCGCCTGTTGTCCATGGAGGAAGCGAACGCTTCTCCTTGCGCGTGGGATATGCAATCTCCATGTGGACATTGTCCAGCAGAGGCGGAGATCACTTCAATGACACAGACAAGCGGCCGCCTGTTCGACGGAATCGGACGCCTGATGACGGATGCCGTGGGCGCCGCCGATAGCGTGAAGCGCGAGATCGAGACGATCGTTCGCAGTCAGGCCGAGCGCATCCTTGGCGATCTGGACCTTGTCCGTCGCGAGGAGTTCGAGGCCGTGCGCGAGATGGCGGCGAATGCGCGCGCCGAGAACGAGAAGCTGGCAGCCCGCATCGCGGCGCTTGAGGGAGCATCCGGTGGCTCCACCTACACGGAAGCCCCGGAGCAGTCTTCGACCATTCCGGGCAACGATACGACGAGCCCTGCCGCTGCGATCTAGCGGCATCCACTTTCCCTTGGGACAGTCACGGGCTCCCGGTGCAGGGCTACCGGGTAGCCGCTATGTTCATAAAACGTCGATTCGACGTGGTGTAATTGTTGTTTGTGGTGCCAGGCGTGTCGTGTTCGCGCGTAGAGCCACCAGAAGGAGGCTTCATGATTGGCGTTGATTTCGAACGCCTCGCGAACCCGGTGGATGTCGTGGAGCACCTCGCTTCCACCAACGACTGGATGTTCGACCGGTCGACCGAGGACGAGATCACCATCAATGTCGGCGGCAGCTGGACCGATTATCACGTGTCCATCACCTGGATGCACGACATCGAGGCCCTGCACATCGCTTGCGCCTTCGACCTAAAGGTGCCGGAGCCGCGCAGGGCGGAAGTGCTGCGCCTGCTCAATCTCGTGAACGAGCAGATCTGGGTCGGGCATTTCGACCTCTGGAGCGGCGAGGGGCTGGTTCTCTACCGCCACGCTCTGCTGCTCTCCGGCGGCGCCGAGGCCACCGATCGCCAGATCGAGGCCATGCTGGCCACCGCGACCGAGGCTTGCGAGCGCTACTACCAGGCGTTCCAGTTCGTGGTGTGGGCCGGAAAGACCGCGCGTGAGTCGTTCGACGCCGTGATCTTCGACACCGCGGGCCGCGCGTGAGCGGGGCAGGGGAACCCTCTGTTTCCGTGAACCCGCCGGGTCCGCTGCTCGTCATCGGAGCGGGCAAGATGGCCTCTGCCCTGCTTGAGGGCTGGCTGGCTCTCGGCGTGGATCCCTCGGCGGTGTTCGCCGTTGATCCGTCGCCTGCGCCTGAAGTCGCCGCGGCTCTCGAGAAGGCGGGCGTGCAGCTCAACGCGGCGTCCATACCCGCACCTTCGGTGGTTCTGTTGGCCGTGAAGCCTCAGATGCTCGAGGCTGCTCGCGCTACTCTCGAGGCGCATGTGGGGCCGGGCGCGCTCCTCATCTCCGTGCTGGCCGGGAAATCGATCGCTACATTGGAGGCCGGCTTGCCGGCCGGGGTGGCGGTTATCCGCACCATGCCCAACACGCCTGCTGCTGTCGGGCGGGGCGTGACGGCGCTGATCGCCAACAACGCAGCCACCGGCGAGCAGAAAGCGCTGGCCGATGCATTGCTGCGGGCTGTCGGCGACGTGGTCTGGCTCGAAGACGAGTCATCGATCGACGCGCTCACCGCCATTTCGGGCTGCGGTCCGGCCTATGTGTTCCTGCTCGCGGAATGCCTTGCCAAGGCCGGCATGGAGGCTGGGCTCCCGCAGGGCATGGCGGCGCATCTGGCGCGAGCCACAGTCACCGGAGCGGGCGAGCTTCTTCATCGTTCCGACCTCGAACCCGATGTGCTGCGCCGGAATGTCACCTCTCCGGGCGGCGTGACGGCGGCAGCTCTCGATGTGCTGATGGGGCCGTCAGGTTTCGAGCCCTTGCTCAAGGAAGCCGTCGAGCGTGCGGTCGCGAAGTCCCGGGAACTCGGTGCCTGACCGCCGCCTTGGCCGCAAGGAACATGCGGTCTACATTGATGCTCGGTCTCTTGCCTGGAGGTAGATGTTGGATACCGAGACGAAGCCTGCGGGATCGCCCCATGAGCGGGCCGTCGATGCGCTCATGACCCTCCTGGCCGAGCAGGACTGGCAGTCGATCACACTCCCGCAGATTGCCGCGCGAGCGGGCCTTTCGCTCGCCGAGCTGCGCGGGCTTTTCCCCTCTAAGGGCGCCATCCTGTCCGGCTTTTCGCGGATGATCGATCAGCGCGTGCTGAAGCTCGACGCCGCGTCCACCGAGATGCTGGACCAGCCTGCGCGCGAACGCCTGTTCGATGTGATGCTGCGGCGGTTCGATCTTCTCCAGCCCTATAAGCAGGCCATCCGCAGCGCCCGGCGTGGCCTGCTGGCCGATCCCCTGTCGCTGTCTGCATGGAACCGGGTGGAGGTTACCTCGGCGCAGTGGATGCTGGCCGCCGCGGGCATCGAGGACAGCGGGCCGGAAGCTGCCATCAAGGCACAGGCTCTTGCCCTGATCCACGCGCGTGTGCTCGGCACCTGGCTCGACGAGGATGATGTGGACATGCCCCGCACGATGCGCGAGCTCGATGGGCAATTGCGTCAGGCGGAGCGGGCGCTGGAAACCGTCGACATCGTGAAGAACACGATGAGGCCGCTCTTTTCCCTGGTGGAAGGCGTGCTGCATCGTGGCAGGCGTCCGGCACCGGATGCGGCGGACGACATCGTTTCCCCCTCGCTATAGCAGGTCCGCATGCACCCCGCGCCTGAGCCGGAGATCTCGTACAGCGACTTTGAGAAAGTGGACATCAGGGTCGGCACCATCGTGGGTGTTGAGCCGTTCCCCGAGGCGCGGAAGCCTGCGTGGAAGCTGCGCATCGACTTCGGGCCCGAGCTTGGGGTGAAGAAATCATCGGCACAGATCGCGCACTACGACAGCGGCCGGCTGCTTGGGCAGCAGGTGCTTGCCGTGGTCAACTTTCCTCCTCGCCAGATCGGCCCCTTCATGTCCGAAGTGCTGACTCTTGGCCTGCCGGGCAGCCATGGCGAGGTGGTGCTGATCCTGCCCGAGGGTGAAGTGCCGAATGGCGGGCGTATGTTCTAGGCTCGCCGTTAAAGGGGAATGTGCAGGCGGGCGCGCAGACCGCCGAGCTTGCTTGTCGAAAGGCTGACATCTCCGCCATGGCCGCGGGCAACGTCGCGCGCAATCGATAGTCCAAGTCCGGAGCCCGGACGGTTGAGGTTCCGGGAGTCATCCAGGCGGAGGAATGGGCGGAATACGTCCTCGCGCTTGTCTTCCGGGATACCGGGACCATCGTCATCCACCAGCACCACGAAGTAGCCGTCTCCACACTCGGCGGTAACCTCGACGCGCTTTCCGAACCCAAGCGAGTTGGAGACCAGGTTACCGATGGCGCGCTTGAGCGCATCAGGCCGCGCGATCACGCTTTCTCCGCCGCGATAGCTGAAGTGGATCTGCTGTCCCGCCGGATGCAGGTCGGCCTCGATCTCGCGCATGAGTGCTGCGGCATTGATCCGCCGGGGAGCCTCGCCTGCATCTCCCCGGGCAAAGGCCATGTAGCCCTCGAGCATCCTGTCCATTTCGGCGATGTCGTCCTCCAGATCCGCGATGCCGGCATTTGGCGGCAGCAGCGCGATCTGAAGCCTCAGGCGGGTCAGGACGGTTCGCAGGTCATGCGAAACGCCGGCCAGCATGGTCGTGCGCTGTTCGATCTGCCGCTCGATGCGGTCGCGCATGGAGAAGAACGCGCTCGCCGCCCTACGCACTTCACGTGCGCCGCGCAGCCGAAAGGTCGGTGTTTCCCGGCCCTTGCCGAGGTTCTCGGCCGCGTTGGCAAGTTGCAGGATGGGGCGGATCTGGTTGCGCAGGAACAGAACCGAGATCGTGATGAGGATGATTGCCGTTCCCGCCATCCAGAGCAGGAAGATGTGGGAGTTGGAGGCGTAGGCGCTGTTGCGCGGCACGCCTATGCTGAGCAGTTCGCCCGGCAGCTTGATGCGGATCTCCACGTTTCTGAGATCGGTCGTGGTGTCGATCCAGAACGGCTCCTCCATGCGGCGGGCGAGTTCCTGGGAGAGCACCCGGTCGAGGATCGAGAACAGCGGCTTCGGCAGTTGGGCAGGCAGATTGCCGTCCGGGAGGAAATCCAGCTGGAGCTTCAGGTCCTCCGAGGCGACGCGTTGGAGGACTTCGCGATCGCTGCCCAGTTCGGTGTTCCGGGTCAGGTCGATCAGTGCCGCGATGTCCTGCGCAACGGCCGCGGAAAGACGTCGGGTTACGAGTTCCCAGTGACGCTCCATGAAGACAAGCGCTACCACCGACTGCAGCAGCAGCATTGGAACGATGATGATGAGCAGGGAACGGGTGTAGAGCCCCTTGGGAAGCAGATTACTCAAGCCGAAGCGCCCGCCGTTACCGGCCTTCTCCGCGGCCACGATGGCGGTTTCGCGCTCCATCACAGATCGACCATCAGTCGGTAGCCGCTGCCGCGCACCGTCTGCAGAAGCAGGGGTTGGGCGGGATCGTCCTCTATCTTGCGGCGAAGGCGGTTGATCTGGACGTCCACGGCGCGCTCGCTTCCCGCGCCGCCGCCTCCGAGCGCCTCCCGGGAGACGGCGCCGCCCCGCTGTTCCGCCAGTTGCCGCAGCAGGTCGCGCTCGCGCTCCGTGATGTGGATGATGTCGGCTCCCCGGCGCAACTCGCCCCGCGAAAGATGGAAGCGGAAGTCGCCGAACACGACGGTCTCTCCTCCGGTCGGTCGCTGGGGCTGCGTGCTGCGGCGCAGCAGAGATGCGACCCGAAGCAGGAGTTCACGAGGCACGAAGGGCTTGGTGACGTAGTCGTCCGCGCCTGTCTCCAGGCCGTTGATGCGGTCGTTCGGTTCGCCCAGGGCCGTGAGCATGAGGATTGGTACGTCGGAACCCGCGCGGACGGCGGTCGCAAGTTCCAAACCTGACTGGCCGGGCATCATGACGTCCACGATCAGGAGATCGAAGACCAGACCCGACGCTTTGGTCAGCGCCTCCTGCGCCGATGCGGCCTTGCTCACGCGGTAGCCGTTTTCGGCCAGATAGCGTGCCAGCAGGTCGCGAATGCGGGCGTCGTCGTCGACGACGAGAATGTGCGCCGCGCCATCGGGCAGGCCGCCGCCATTGCCCTCGGTCATCAGAGGCCGCCGGAGCCGCTGACAAGCTGCATGACGTCCTCGCGCGCATCGGCATCTATCATCGCCGTCAGGAAAGCCGCGACCGTTTGCCCCGTGCCGGTGTCCATGCTGGCGAGGGCACCCGAGATGCGCCGCGCCTGAAGGCGGGTGAGGTCGCGCGTCAGCGCCGTTCCCTTCGGCGTCAGGCATAGAAGGCGCTGGCGGCGGTCCTCCTGTCCTTCCCGTGCCTCGATGAACTCCTGCTCCACGAGATCGCGCAGCACACGTCCGAGGCTTTGCTTGGTGATTTTGAGGATGGTCAGCAGGTCCGCGACCTTCAGGCCCGGATTGCGGCTGACGAAGTGCAGCACGCGATGATGAGCGCGCCCGAAGCCGTAGCGAACCAGCAGGGCATCGGCATCAGCCACGAAGTCCCGGTAGGCGAAGAACAGCAGCTCGATCAGCTCAAGCGTCGCCTCGTCCGGAGGGCCGCGACGCTCGCTGGGCGGATCCATGTCCTCGGGCCGGGATGAAAGTACGTCAGTCATATTGACATATTAGCCCCATGCGCACAGAAATCCTACCGCAATGATCAGCGCGACGTTCCGCGTGGGTGGATTCCCTCGCGCCAGCCGCCAGAATCCGGCCATCACGCGGGGCCACGATGCCCACGCTTCGAGGAGACGTCCATGCTTGTGCAACCTTTCGACAATCGCCCGGGCGACATCTGGTACGATGGCGGGCTCGTGCCGTGGTCGGACGCCACCATGCATGTGCTCTCCCACGGCCTGCATTATGCAAGCTGCGTCTTCGAGGGCGAGCGCGCCTATGGCGGTGAAATCTTCAAGCTGCAGGAGCACACGGAGCGTCTGATAGAGTCGGCCCGGCTTCTCGACTTCGAGATCCCGTACTCCGTGGAAGAGATCAACGAGGCCTGCCGCCTGACCTTGGCGAAACAGGGTTTCCGGGACGCCTACATCCGCCCGGTTGCGTGGCGCGGCTCGGAGATGATGGCGGTGGCGGCGCAGCACAGCAAGATCCACCTCGCAATCGCGGTCTGGGAATGGCCCAGCTATTTCGATCCGGAGCAGCGCCTGAAGGGTCTGAAGCTCGATTTGGCGGAATGGCGCCGGCCCGATCCGCGCACCATTCCGTGCAAGGCCAAGGCCGCCGGCCTGTACATGATCTGCACGCTCTCCAAGCATGCTGCCGAGCGCAAGAACTGCGCGGATGCCCTGATGCTGGACTGGCGCGGCCAAGTTGCGGAGTGCACCGGCGCCAATGTGTTCTTCATCAAGGACGGCGAGATCCATACGCCGGACCCGGACTGCTTCCTCGATGGCATCACCCGCCGCACCGTCATCGACCTGGCGCGGGCGCGCGGCATCGTGGTGAACGAACGCGCGATCATGCCGGAGGAACTGGCGGGCATGGAGGAATGCTTCATCACCGGCACGGCCGCCGAAGTCACGCCCGTGGCCTCCATCGCCGACTGGACCTTCCAGCCCGGTGAGATGACCAAGACGCTGATGAACGACTACATGGCTGCGGTGCAGCCCGGCGCGGCCGTGGCAGCCGCCTGATCGAAAGGGCCTCCCTCACGGGAGGCCCGCATTACTCGCCCACCAGGCGCCGGGATACCGCCCGTGTGCGCCCGAGGCGCACCACCTTGCCGTCGGTGGACACCGGCGCAACTGCAACCGCCTGGCTTTGCAGAAACGCTTCTATAGCCGCCGCGCTGCCCGGCCGCTGGATGAAGTAGCCCTGAACGAACTCGCATCCGGCGCCCGCGAGGCGTTCGAATTGCTGAGCGTTCTCCACGCCTTCTGCGACCACCGGAAGGTTCATGGCTGCGGCGACCGCCAGGACGGAGAGCACGAGGTTCTCACCCTGCGGATCACGCAGGAGTTCGTTCGTCAGGGACCTGTCGATCTTCAGCCGGTCGAAGGAATAGCTGCGCAGATAGCCAATGGAAGAGTAGCCCGTCCCGAAGTCGTCCAGTGCAATGGTGACGCCGAGGCGCCGCAACTGGGCTAGCTTCTTGGAGGCCATCGCCGGATCGGAGATGAGGATGCCCTCCGTCAGCTCCACTTCGAGGCGTGAGGGCGGGACCCGATGGCGGGCCAGAACGGCCCTGAAATTGCTGATGAAGGACGGATCGCGCAGTTGCACCGGGGAGACGTTGACCGACACCCGCAGGTCCGGCCAGCGCACCAGATCCTCGCAAACCCGTTCCAGCACGAAATCGCCGATTTCGCGGATCAGCCCGCTCTCTTCGGCGACCGAGATCATCTTGATCGGAGATGAGCTGCCCATGCCGCCAGGCCAGCGGATGAGCGCCTCAAGGCCCGCCACGGCACCGTCGGACGCGCGCGCGATGGGCTGGTAATAAACCTCCAGCTCGCCATTCCGCAGCGCCTGACGCAGCCGGCCTTCCAGGTTCTTCTTGTCCTGCGTGCCGGTGTCCATCGAGGGGCGGAACTGGAGCGGCTCCTGCCGCGCGATGCGCTTGGCCTGGAACATCGCCGTGTCGGCCTGGCGCACCAGGGTTTGCGGCTCGTTCGTCTCCGCAGATGCCAACGCGAAGCCCACTGCGCAGGACACCTGGAATTCCAGGCCACCCACCGTCAGGGGGTCGCTGAGCGAGGAAGTCAGGCGGAGAGCCGCTTCGGAGACGCGGGATGCAACAGACTGATTGACGACCATCGCGAACTCGTCGCTGCCCAGCCGGGCCAGCGTAGCACCTGCAGGCTGTGCCGCTGCAAAGCGGGACGAGATCAGACGGATCATGTCGTCGCCTCCGCTGTGGCCGACGGCATCGTTCACGCGCTTGAAGCCGTTAATGTCCAGGAAGATGACCGCAAGATTGCCGCTGCGCGCTGCCTTCTCAGCCTCCTCAGAGGTGATGAACTCCAGGAAGCCGCGGCGGTTAAGCAGGCCCGTAAGACCGTCGGTGCGGGCAGCCTTCTGCGCACCCTGCTCGCTTTCCGCAAGCGCCACTCCAAGCATCCGGGTGCGATAGCTGATGCCGAACATGGTGACGCAGAACGCGGCCAAAGCAAACAGGAGGAACTGGTAGCCCTCCATCAGGATGGCCATCCCGGGCTGGGGGGCCTCCCATGACAGGAAGCCCAGAACCTGTCCGGACGGATCGCGGACCGGAAGATTCTCTTTGCCGGGAGTCGAAGTGTCCGCCAGCTTCAGGCTCGGCATGGAGAACGAGCGACCGAGGGATGAGATTTCGTCGCCCAGATCCTGGACGGCCATTAGGAATGGGCGATCGAGCGAGAAAGGCGCATTCGCGCCGCCGATGATCCGTGCAGCGGCCACCAGCATGACACGGTCGCCTGACCGGGCGAAGCCTGTCCGGCCGCGGCCTGTCTCATGCTCGGATGCAAGCAGGTTGAGTGCTGTCGTGACTGCGTCTCCGAGAGGGGCCTGCCGTTCCTGCTCGCGCCAGGAGAGAACAACCCGCCCCGTGGGTGTGACAAGGGCGGATGCATCGACAGGGCGGCCATACAGGCCGGCCCCGAACTGCTCAGCCAGCGTCTCCCGGTCCTCGGTGCGATAGGCCTCGTCGATCTCGCGCCGATTGGCCACGTTTCCGGCAGCCTCGGCCAACCTGTCTGCCGCAGTGCGGAGAATGCCCTCGGCCGAACTGCGCGACACCGCTGCCGCCTGCCGGTCATGGCTGCGAGACAGCCACACTGCCGTGAGCATGACCGTGAGGAAGGTCACCACGATGCACAGCACCGAGTAGACGGTGATCTGCCGGCTAAGCCTTTGGCCCGATGAACGCTGGAACGCCATGATGCCCTTTGGCGACGTTGAACCGGCGCGAGGAGCACCGGAGACGCCAGGAGCTTGCCGGCAAATCCTTTTTTTCCCGTGTACGAATCAGCTCATCGGCGGCGCGAGCCAAGATCGAAGAGGCGGCTCAGAAGCCAGAGCGGGAAGACGATGACCGCACCGAGCAGGAACCAGCGCGTGAGGGTCGCAAGGGCATCGTAGATGTTGTCGAAGAATGCGTAGAACAGGTCCTGCACGGCATAGAACAGGCCACGCACATCCAGCCCGAACGCCGCCAGCACCACCCCGATCACCACCGAGAGCAGGGCAAGCTTCAGGAGGACCCAGAGAGGCGATCCGCCGAAGAAGCGCGTCACCGGATTGGATGAGCGCGTATGCGGAACGTCACGTCGGTCCATCGGTGCGCGGCTGTCGGGAGGAGGATTGCTCATGGGCATGATGTAGCATGCGGCGAGGGCTTTGCTACCCGCGCCGCATGCCGTTCCGTCACTTTGGAGAGACGGGCGCCGCCATGGGTGCATCCTCATAGACGACCGCGCGGCGTGCCGAGAGCCCGAACGCCACGATGATCCCGTAGCAGATCACGGGAACGATCAGCGCCATGCCGATGGTAGAGGCGTCCGCCACCGTGCCGGTCAGCACGGGAAGGATGGCGCCGCCCACAATGGCCATGCAGAGCAGGCCCGAGCCTTCCGGTGTCTTCGCTCCAAGTCCCTCGAGGCCCAGCGAGAAGATCGTCGGGAACATGATGGAGTTGAACAGGCCGACCGCGATCAGGGCCCAGCCGGAGATGGTTCCGGTGGTTGCCATGGAGGTCAGCACCAGAAGCGCCGCGACACCTGCGAAGACCGCGAGCAGCACGCCCGCCTGCACCTTTTGCAGCAGCCAGGAGCCGATGAACCGCCCGATCATGGCGCCGCCCCAGTAGAAGGCGATCAGTTCGCCTGCGGTGCGTGCGTCCACCCCGAGCACCGTCGGCTGTTCAAGGTAGCTCACGAGTACGCTGCCGATGGACACCTCGGCGCCGACATAGGTGAAGATGCCGATGACGCCGAACAGCACGCGCGGGCGCCGCAGCAGCCGGAAGCTGTCGCGGAAGCCGTATTCGTCCGGCCTCTCGGTGCGGACGGCGCGGCGCTGCGCCCAGAAGATGGCGGCGATGATGAGCAGCACCACGGCGATGGCGACGTAGATATTGCCGATGATGGCGCCTTCCTCGGCCCGGAGCGCCGGCAGCTGTTCCCTCGGCACCGTGGCGGGGTCGATGCTGGCGGCGGTGCCAAGCAGGAGTTGGGCGCCGATGAAGGGCCACACCGTCGTGCCCAGCGCATTGAAGGCCTGCGCGAAGGTCAGGCGGCTGCTCGCGGTGGCGGGTGAGCCGAGCCCGGCGATGAGCGGGTTGGCGGCCACCTGCAGGATTGTGATGCCGCCGGCAAGCACGAAGAGCGCAACGAGCAGGGGCCAGTACACGCCGGAATTGGCGGCAGGCCAGAACAGCAGCGCGCCGCCGGCCATCACCACCAGCCCGGCAACCAGCCCGCGCAAGTACCCAAGGCGCGCGACCAATGTGCCGGCCGGGATGGAGACGAAGAAATAAGCCATGAAGAACGCGAACTGCGTCAGCATGGCTTCGGCGAAGGAGAGGTCGAAGAGCCCCTTCAGCTTGGGGATGAGGATGTCGTTGAGGCTCGTCGCGCCGCCCCAGATGAAGAACAGGCCGATGATCAGCCAGACAAGGGCCGGCTTCGTGCCGGCGGCATCGCTCGAAGTCCGCGGTGGGCTCACATCCATGATGCGCCTCTTCTCAGGTGATCCGGCACCACGCCCGGTCCTGCCGAGACCATGACGGTCTGGATCCCAGAGCAGAAGTGTAGCGCTCCTTCGTGAAGTCCACCTGTGACGGGGCAGAACCTTCGTCTATCGGGCAAGCCTTGCAGGCGATCTGATGCGCTCAGGCATCAGGCCGTGGCTTCGCGGAGCAGCGCCTCAAGATGCTCGATCCGGTCCGCCTCGCGCGGCGGCTTGTCCCAGCGGATGCGGGAAATGCGGGGGAAGCGCATCGCAACGCCCGAGCGGTGCCGGGTGGAGCGGTTCAGGCCCTCGAACGCGACTTCCAGGACCAGGCCTTCATCCGGCTCGTGGGTGACCTCGCGGACGGGTCCGAAGCGGTTGATGGTGTTCTTCCGCACGAAGCGGTCGATGCGGGCCAGTTCCTCGTCTGTCATGCCGGAATAAGCCTTCCCCACGGGGATCAATTCCTCCGTTCCGTCGACCATGCGCCAGACGCCGAAGGTGTAGTCGGAGTAGAAGCTGGAGCGCTTGCCGGAGCCGCGCTGCGCGTACATCAGCACGGCATCCACGTTGAACGGATCGCGCTTCCATTTGAACCACGGCCCCTTCGGGCGGCCGGGCACGTAAGGAGCGTCGCGCCGTTTCAGCATCAGCCCCTCGACGGCGTCGGAATCCACGCCGGCGCCGCCGGAAGCCGGATCGCCACGTTTCGCCGCCAGTTCCGGCCAGTCCGCGAAGGGCACCTGCGGTGAGAGGTCGATCACCGGATTGGCGATGCGGCTGATGAGGGCCTCGAGCCGTGCGCGGCGCTCCGTGAGGGGCAGGGGACGAATATCCTCGGTGCCGTCCACGAGAAGATCGTAGGCGCGGATATGCGCGGGATACTCGGTCGTCAGCTTGGGCGTGATCGTCTTCCGGTTCAGGCGCTGCTGCAGCACGTTGAAGCTCTGCACGCGTCCTTCACGCAGGATAAGGAGTTCGCCATCTATGGCACCCTCGAAGTTCAGGGCGCCGAGCACGTCCGGAAACGCCTCCGACACATCCTCCCCTGTGCGGGAATAAAGCCGGGGCACAAGATGGCCCTCCGGATCGCGGCCGGCGACCGCCTGCACCCGAATGCCGTCCCACTTCCATTCGGCTGCGAAATCCTCCGGCTTCAACGCCTCGCGCCAGTTCGCCGTGTCCTCGATGGCCGTTGCCAGCATCGGAGGACGGAACGGCGCAGGATCAGTGTTCTCCGGACGCGGGCCTCGGCCCTCCACCCACGCGAACAGGTCCTCATAGGGAAGCCGCACGCCGGCCCAGACCAGTTCTATCTCGTCCGGCTCCACGCCGCCGAGGCTGGCAACAGCGGTCTTCGCCAGTCGCGCCGACGCGCCGATGCGAAGGGAGCCGGTGATGATCTTCAGCAGCGCCCAGCGGCCGGTCTCGTCCAGCGCGTCGAGCCAGCCCGCAATGCGGTTCGGCAGGTCGGCCTTGGTCGTCTCGTGCAGCCCCTCCACGATCTCGGAAAGCGGCGGCACGTAGTTGGCACGATGCTCCACGGGCCACATCAGGGCCGCGGTCTCGGCGGTGTCGCCCACGAAGTCGCGCGACAGGGCAAAGAGATAGGGATCGGTCCGCTCGGCGATGAGGCTGCGGATCATGTTGGGCTTGGCGTGGCGGAAGCTGAGGGAACCGGTCAGCGCCGCCAGTGCATAGCCGCGCTCCGGGTCCGGCACCTCGCGGAAATAATCCGCCATCAGCCGGATCTTGGCATTGCGACGGGGCTCGTAGGACAGGCGGTCGAGGAGGGCGGCGAAGCGGTTCATTGCGCCGCAGCCTCCTCACCCAGCCCCGGCGCGGGCTCGCCCTCTTCCTCGCCATAGCCGACGAGGTGCAGCGGCTTCGCCATCAGGCCCTGCTGGTGGCACCAGTGCACAAGGGCCTCCTCGGCGCCGTGTGTGACCCAGATCTCCTCTGCCCCGGTTTCCAGCACCGTGCGCTGGAGATCGTCCCAGTCGGCGTGGTCGGAGATCACGAGCGGCAGTTCGGCACCGTTCTGCCGGGCGCGGGCGCGTACCCGCATCCAGCCGGACGCCATGGCCGCCACCGGGTCCGGGAACTTGCGCGACCACAGGTCCTGCAGTGCGGAGGGCGGGCACAGCACGATTTCGCCGTCGAGGTTCTTGCGCTCTGTGGCTATCACCGGCCTGACCTCTCCAAGCGGCGCACCTTCGGATAGGTAGAACTCCGTGAGCTTCACCATCGCACCATGCAGATAGATCGGCCGCTCCCAGCCAGCCTCGCGCAGCAGCGCCATGACGCGCTGCGCCTTGCCGAGCGAGTAGGCGCCGATGAGGTGGCTGCGTTCCGGGAACAGCTCGACCGAATCCAGCAGCTTCGCCACCTCGTCACGCGCGGGAGGATGGCGGAACACCGGCAGGCCGAACGTCGCTTCCGTGATGAACAGGTCGCACGGCACCGGCTGGAAGGGTGCGCAGGTGGGATCGCGCTCGCGCTTGTAGTCGCCGGAGATGACGGCCCGGAAGCCCTTCCACTCGAGCAGGATCTGCGCCGAGCCGAACACATGCCCGGCCGGGTGGAGCGAGGCCTGAACGCCGCCGCCGATCTCCACCACCTCGCCGTATTCGACCGGCTGCTGGCTCTTCGTGAAATCGGCGCCGTAGCGCAGCGCCATGATGCGCAGCGTCTCGGGCGTTGCCATCACTGCGCCATGCCCAGCCCGCGCGTGATCGGAATGGCCGTGGGTGATGAGCGCCTTCTCGACGGGCTTCGTGGGGTCTATGTGGACGCCTGCAGGGCGGCAGCAAAGCCCGTGGCTGGTCTGGCAGAGAAGATCTTCGGCGCGCATGGACGTGTGAAGATAGTCCGCGAACTGCGGGAAAGAAGGGGATGGCGGACGTGGAGTGGCGGCCTCTCACCTTTGGCGACCTCGACGCGGTCATGCGGCTTCAGGAGCAGGCCTATCCCTGGCATCAGGAAGAGCGCGCCGTGTTCGAGAACCGGTTGGGGCTTTACCCCGAGGGTTGCCTCGCTTTGTCGGATGCCCAGGGCCTGAAGGGTTATCTGATCAGCCATCCGTGGCACGCCGCCTCGCCACCGCCGCTCGACAGCCGGCTGGACCGGCTTCCCGAACAACCCGGCACCTACTACCTGCACGATCTCGCGCTGGCGCAGGCCGCACATGGCGCAGGCCATGCAAGGCGTCTGGCGGCCCTGATTGCCCGGCATGCGGTGGAGCGGGGCTTCGCTTCCCTGTCGCTCGTCGCAGTGAACAACTCGGCTGTGTTCTGGCAGCGGCAGGGCTTCGCGCCGGCCATGACGCCGGCGCTCGCGGAAAAACTGGCAAGTTACGGCGCCGACGCCATCTTCATGACACGCGCGCTGGCGCGGGAAGAGACCCCAGAACCCGATTGTCCGCCGCAGCCATCCTCGCGCCTCTAGACCTCCCGCGGCAGTTCACCGACTGGTTCACTGCGCGCGGCTGGTCGCCCCGCGCGCATCAGCTGGACCTGCTGCGGCATGCGCGTGAAGGCCGCTCGACGCTGCTGATCGCGCCAACCGGCGCCGGCAAGACTTTGGCGGGGTTCCTGCCGAGCCTTGTGGAACTGGCGGAGCGCGGCGCGCTGACACGCAATCAGCGGCAGGGCATCCATACGCTCTACATCTCGCCCCTGAAGGCGCTCGCGGTCGATGTTGCGCGCAATGTCGAGGCGCCGGTCACCGACATGAATCTGCCGATCCGCGTGGAGAGCCGCACGGGCGACACGCCGCAGTCGAAGCGGCAGCGCCAGCGCACTGACCCGCCGGACATCATGCTGACCACGCCGGAACAGGTGGCCTTGCTGATCTCGGGCAAGGAGGCGGAGAGCCTGTTCGGCGGCCTGCGCCGCATCATCGTGGACGAGCTTCACGCGCTGGCTCCCACCAAGCGCGGCGACCTGCTGTCGCTCGGCCTCGCAAGGCTGCGGACGCTCGCGCCCGGCGCCACCATTACGGGCCTCTCCGCGACAGTCGCCGACCCCGATGACCTGCGCCGCTGGCTGGTCGCTCAGTCGGATGCGCAGGGCGAGGTGCAGGAGGGGCTGGCGGATCTCGTGGTTGTCGAAGGCGGCGCGGAGCCGGACATCGCGATCCACGAAACCGAGGAGCGCCTGCCGTGGTCCGGCCACGCCGCGCGCCATGCGCTGCCCGCGATCTATGAGGAAATCGGTCGTCACAGGATGACGCTGATCTTCGTCAACACGCGCTTCGTGGCGGAGTTTGCGTTCCAGGAACTGTGGCGGCTCAACACCGAGAACCTGCCCATCGCGCTGCACCACGGCTCGCTGGACGTCGCGCAACGGCGGCGGGTGGAGGCGGCCATGGCGGCCGGCAAGCTGCGGGCGGTGGTGGCGACCTCCACGCTCGATCTCGGCATCGACTGGGGCGACATCGATCTGGTCGTTCATCTCGGCTCGCCAAAGGGCTCGTCGCGACTGCTGCAGCGCATCGGCCGCGCCAACCACCGCATGGACGAGCCGTCGAAGGCCATCATCGTGCCCGGCAGCCGCTTCGAGCGCGTGGAGTGCGAGGCCACGCGCGCTGCCGCCATGGATGGCGAGCAGGACGCCGAGATGGTGCGCGCCGGGTCCCTCGACGTGCTGGCCCAGCACGTGCTCGGCATGGCCTGCACGGCGCCGTTCGATCCCGACGAACTGTTCGCGGAGATCATTTCGGCGGCGCCCTATGCGTGGCTGATGCGTGCGGATTTCGACGCCGTCGTGAACTACGTGGCGACCGGCGGCTACGCGCTGAAGAGCTATGAGCGCTTCGCCAAGATCCGCCAGACGAAAGAGGGGCTCTGGCGCGTCTCCAATCCGCGCGTGGTCCAGCAATACCGCATGAATGTCGGCACCATCACGGAAGCCGAGATGCTGAAGATCCGGCTCGTGCGCGGCGGCAGCGGCGGCGGGCTCACGGGACCCATAGGGCGCGGCGGGCGGGTGCTGGGGGAGGTGGAGGAGGGCTTCGTCAACACGCTGTCGCCCGGCGACACCTTCGTGTTCGGGGGCGAGGTGCTGGCCTTCCAGGCGGTGCAGGAGAACAACGCCTATTGCTCCCGCTCCAACGCCACCGATCCGCGCGTGCCGTCCTATGCCGGCTCCAAGATGCCGTTCACCACGGGCGTCGCCGCGCGCGTGCGCCGGATGATCGCCGATCCCGAGAGCTGGCACGTGTTCCCGGAGCAGGTGCGCGACTGGCTGGAGATCCAGCGCGAGCGCTCCATCATCCCCGGACCCGACCAGCTTCTCATCGAGACCTTTCCGCGCGGGGGGCGTTTTTTTCTTACCTGCTACCCATTCGAGGGCCGGCTGGCGCACCAGACGCTGGGCATGCTGCTGACGCGGCGCATGGAACGCGCGGGTCTCAAGCCGCTCGGCTTCGTGGCCACGGACTATGCCGTGACGGTGTGGGGAATAAAGGACGTGGCGGGGGAAGTCGCGCGCGGAAAGCTCGCTCTGGCGAGCCTGTTCGATCAGGACATGCTGGGCGACGACCTTGAGGAATGGCTTGCCGAATCCAGCCTCATGAAGAGAACATTTCGTGATTGCGCCATCATTGCCGGCTTAATCGAGCGCAATTTTCCCGGTCAGAAGAAGACCGGCCGTCAGGTCACCATGTCCTCCGATCTTGTCTATGACGTCCTGCGCCGGCATGAGCCGGACCACATACTGCTTCGCGCCGCACGGGCCGATGCCGCACGCGGCCTGCTCGACATCCACCGCCTCTCCGACATGCTGGCGCGCGTGAAGGGGAAGACCGTCCACATGGCGCTGGACCGCGTGTCCCCGCTCGCCGTGCCGGGCATCCTCGAGATCGGCCGCGAGCCGATCTACGGCGAGGCGCAGGACGCCCTGATCGAGGAAGCGGCTGACGAACTCGTGCGCGAGGCCATGGGGCCGGGGCATTGAGCGTGACATCGGATGAACTCGATCTCGCCGGTACGCCCTTCACGGTGCTGCCGGAAGGTGGCCTCTGGCACGATGCCGAGCGCATGCTGATCGTCGCCGACCTCCATCTGGAGAAGGGGTCCGCCTTCGCGGCACGCGGAAGGGGATTCCTGCCGCCCTATGACACCGCCGCTACTCTTGGTTTGCTCGGCAAGCTGATGGCCCGGCTGCAGCCGAAGCGGGTGCTGGCGCTTGGCGACAGCTTCCATGACAGCCGGGCGGGTGATCGCATCCGCCCCGAGGATGTCGAGACACTGTGCGGTTTACAGGTGGGACGCGACTGGCTCTGGATCGCTGGCAATCACGATCCCGAGCCGCCGTCCTGCGCGCGCGGTGAGTGGCTGCACGAGTTTAGGCTGGGAGACGTGGTGCTGCGGCATGAGCCGAGCGCAGGCCCCGCCGACGGTGAAATCGCGGGCCATCTTCACCCGGTCGCGAAGATCCGGGTGCGCGGCGCCAGCGTGCGGCGCCGCTGCGTGGCAACCGATGGCCGCCGTGCGATCCTGCCCGCATTCGGCGTCTATGCCGGAGGTCTCAATGTGCGCGACCGCGCCTTTGGCGGTCTCTTTCAACCAGGCGCCCTGTGCGCCTGGATGCTGGGCAACAGCAGCGTCTACCGCATGCCCGCCGAGAAGCTGGTGCCTGACAGCGGCGCACCGGCAGCGCGCCGCTTCTAGAGCCTAGCGGATCGGCCGCACCAGTTGGCTGGTGCTGACGCGGTTGGCGTTGACCGGGTGGTCCCATCCTTCCGGCGGTTCCGCCACGGTGTTGGCTTTTGCCGACAAGGGCTGTGCCTTCCACCCTGCGGCCTTCGACTGTGCGGTGGCAAGATCGCTGTTCGAAAGCTTGGTGGCCACCTGGTCGCGCTTTGCAGCGGCATCGCCGTCGCCCTGTTTTGCTGCGAGCGCGAACCACACATAAGCCTGTGCGAGATCGGGCTTGCCGACGAGGCCGCGCGCCTCGACCACGCCCAGATTGTACTGGCTGTCCTTGAGGCCCAGCTCGGCGGCGCGGCTGAACCAGCCATAGGCATCCTTCATGTTCGGCTTGCCCAGCCCGCCTTCGGCGTGCATCACGCCGAGATTGTGCATGGACTGGACGTTGCCGCTGGCGGCGGCCTGCTCGTAGAGCTGACGGGCGCCTGGGATGTCCTTGGGGACGCCGGTGCCTTTTTCCTTCAGGCTGCCGAGCAGGTACTGCGCCGGCGCAAGGCCTGCGCTGGCGGCGCGGCCCAGATGTTCGGCGGCACGTGTGGGATCGCGCGGAACGCCCCGGCCTTCGACAAGGCGAAGCGCCGTCTCGTAGAGGGCTGCCGGATCCCCGGCAGCTGTCCTGCGCTGAAGCGGCGTCAGGGTAGAGTCAGCCGGTGCCGGTGCCGGTGCCGGCGCTGCCTGCGCGGGCTCGGCGGGCATCAAGATCGGCGGGAGCGCCTCCTCCGGAACCGCA
This sequence comes from Terrihabitans rhizophilus, assembly GCF_033898525.1. Lineage (NCBI taxonomy): Bacteria > Pseudomonadati > Pseudomonadota > Alphaproteobacteria > Hyphomicrobiales > Terrihabitans > Terrihabitans rhizophilus. The sequence goes on from NZ_JAXAFJ010000005.1 coordinate 107,228, forward strand.
AGCCCGGCTGGCGGCTGCAGGTCGGTCGAAAGGGGCGGGACAGCGTCGAGCGCGGCCGGCTCAGTTGGCCGGTAACTCGAGGGCGCGCCGGCCTCTGCCGTGTTGAAGTCCTTCTCCGACTGCGGATCGAGGAGCATGGAGCCCTCATCGATTGGAGAACTGACCACCTGCTCCGGCGCCAGATTGCGGTTCAGCAGCGCCCACGCACCGCCGTAAGACGCTGCCAGGACCGCGATAGCGCCGCAGCCGAGCATCAGGCGCCGGCGCAGGGAGGTCTTGGCCGTAGTGGTCTTTGGCTTTGCAGCCTTCTTGACCTTCGTGGCGATTGGCGAGGTTGGTGCCACGGCTGCATCTTCAAGAAGCCTCGGCGCATCGACGCTGCGGACATCCGGGGCAGGTGACGTGGCGGCCTGGCGTCGTGCGGCGGCGATGAAGGATCCGCGCTCCTGCGCGGCTATGAGGGGCGCGGTCGCGGAAGCCTCGCCGGGAGCAGGGCGGGGCAAACGCTCCGCGACAAGTTCAAGCGTCTCCCGCACGGCATCGAGCATGTCGCAGGTGCGGCGTTCGCTTGCCGTGCTGCCCGCCTTCAGGTCCGCGACGAGATGAGCCACATTCTCGATGCGGCCGGCGAGTGTTCCGCCAAGGGTTTCGAGGCTTGTTTCGATGGCGCGAGCGGCGCCCGCTTCCGCTGCCTGGGCGGTGGCGGCATGGGACTCGCGGATGGCCTGCATGATTTCGGAATGGCAGGCTTCGAGTGTCGCAAATCCCCGCGCGGTGGTCTGCTCGAAATGCGCGGCGAGGCGGCCAACGGCCTGCTCGACCGTTTCGTGCCCATGCTCGGGCAAGTGGGCGTGTTGGAGAATGGAGGCTTCCGGCTCGATCTGCTCGAAGGGCAACTCGACTTCGGCAGCAAGCGGCTCGACCGGAATTTCCGCGGTCACGGCTTCCGATGCAGCCGGGCTCCTGCTGGGGGCGCCGAAATAGCTGTCGATGGCGTCCACCTCGGTGGCCGCCGCCTGCGCAGAAAGGCTGTTCTGGCGTGCGATGATATCGGCGAGGGCAAGGTGGAGAGCCGGCCCGACGAAGTCTCGCGGAGCCTCTTCGGTGTCCTTCTCCAAGCCCGGCTCAACTGCGATGCCCGCGGCACCTTCCCGAGCCTTGCGGGCTTCGAGACGGCGGTTCAGCATCTCCGCGAGCCCTACCGACTGAAGGGGAGGCTCGCCCGCCTTCACGCGGTCGAATTGCGCCGTGAGGCGGTTTAGGACAGGCGTAGAGCCGCCCTGCGGGACAGGGCTGTTGCCCGGCGGGTCCATGCGCCGCGCCGCCGGTGGCGTTTCCTGGTGGCGCAGCCAGTCGGACAGGCGCCGAGCCTCGCGTCCGCCCGTACCCGTGTTCGAAGCTGCGTCCGTGTTCTTCGTCATCTGCCCTCGCGCGCCGTCCGCCATCGTCGCCCCGCCCTCAGGAATGCAGGTCAAAATTGCCGACAGGTCCGGCAATGAAGGTGCGGACACTCCGCGCCGGTCATGACCACGACCCAGGCGCCAGTTTTCCGCCGTCGTGGTAAACAGCGGGTTAAGGTTAAGCATCTCGAAACCATGCCGTGTATGCTGCGTTGCAATCCTGCCTGAAAGATCGGCCAGGCGCGTTGAACCTGCGCCCGCCTGTCTTCGTTGAAGCTTGACCCAACAAGGAGAGCGCCATGCTCACCCGCATCCTCTTCGCTGCGCTTGCGCTGACGGCCGTATCCTTTCCCGCGAGCGCACAGGATCAGGCGGATGCCCGGTTCCAGCTGGAGCGCCGCGGCGACAACATCATTCGGCTCGATCGCCGCACCGGAACAATCTCCACGTGCACGGAGAGGAACGGCTCGCTCGATTGCCGCGCGAGCGCGGACGAACGCGCTGCCCTGCAGGAGGAGATCGACCGGCTCGCCGCCGAGGTGGATCGCTTGAAGGGCGGGACCGGCAAGGCGGAGGCGTCCGACGGCAAGTCCGTGACCCTCAAGCTGCCGTCGGAACAGGAGATCAACGGCGCGCTGGATTTCCTGCGCGAATGGGGCCAGCGAGCGGTGGACGCCGTCCGGGCCCTGATCAACGGCAATGCCTGATGGGCTCTACCGGCGGTGAACTAAGAGCGCTGCACCGGGAACTCGACGCCGCCACCTCCGGAGAGGGGTTCACCGACATCACGCGGCCCGTGGCCGACTGGCTGTCGAAGATCGGCGCTGGGGTAGGGATGCTTACCCTCTTCGTGCGCCATACATCGGCATCCCTGACTGTTCAGGAGAACACCGATCCCGATGTGCAGGCGGATCTCGTCGACGTGCTAAGGCGTCTGGCTCCGGAAACCGCGCGCTACCGGCACGATCTCGAGGGCCGCGACGACATGCCGGCCCATATCCGGTCCATGCTGACGACGACGAGCCTGTCCGTGCCTGTCGCGGACGGCCGTGCGGTGCTTGGCACCTGGCAGGCGGTTTATCTTATCGAGCATCGGGCGCAGCCGCACCGCAGGCGGGTATTCATGATGTTCATGGGTGCGCTGGCGCACGGGACTTGAATGCATTCGGGGCTGGTTCTACGAACAGGGGCAGCAACCGCTGTCCGCTAGGCAAGCTGCGGTTGTCGCCGTTTCCCGGTCCTTGTCCCACGCTCACCTCCACACGGCAGGCCCGATGCCCCAAGGTCACAGATTCATCATCGCAGACGATCACCCCCTGTTCCGGGGTGCCTTGCGGGCAGCGATCACGGGCTCCTTCCGCGATTGCAACATCGAGGAAGCGGGCTCGATCGAAGCTCTCGTCGCCGAACTGGAGAAGGGGCCCGAGACCGATCTGATCCTGCTCGACCTTTCCATGCCCGGCGTGCGTGGTTTTTCAGGGCTTCTCCTGCTGCGGGCGCAATATCCCGGCATTCCCGTGGTCGTGGTGTCAGCGCATGAAGAGCCGGAAGTGGTTCGCCGCTGCCTGGAGTTCGGTTCTTCGGGCTTCATCCCCAAGACCACCGATGTCGAGACCATGCGCAAGGCGCTTCAGACCATCCTGGTCGGCGGCACATGGACACCGCCCGATCTGAACCTGTCCACCTCCCCCGATGACGAAACGACTGCGCTTGTGCGGCGGCTGGCAACGCTGACGCCACAGCAGGTTCGGGTGCTGATGATGCTGTCGGAAGGCCTGCTGAACAAGCAGATCGCCTACGAGTTGTCGGTCTCCGAAGCGACCGTGAAGGCGCACGTTTCTGCGATCCTCCAGAAGCTGAACGTGGACAGCCGTACCCAGGCAGTCATCGCGGCCTCGCGCATCGAGGCGGGACAATGGCTGGGTAGCGCCGCCGACGAGTAGCTATTCGGCGGCCGAGCGAGCAAGGCGGTATTGGCCGAGCAGCGCGCGCAGCGATGCCGGCCGCAACGGCTTGTGAAGCACGGTGATGCCGTCGCGGTTCGCCGCCTCCCGGACCGCCGCGCCGCGGTCGGCCGTGATGAGGATGGCTGGAATATCCCGTTCGATCTCACGCCGGATCTTGCCCACGGCCTCTATGCCGTCGCCATGATCGAGATGATAATCCGCGATGACGACGTCGGGTGCGCCGAACTGCTGAAGTTTGAGCAGCGCGGCCTGCAGGGTGGGCGCCTCATGCACCACGCACCCCCATCCGGTCAGCAGGATCTGCATCCCCTCCAGGATCGCCGGTTCATTGTCGATGCACAGGATGCGCATGCCCGTGAGAGCCAGGCCGGGAGGCGTGGCGCTTGCCGGTACCAGCAGCGTTTTCTCCTCCGGCGGCTCGGCGCGCGGCACCTCGACACGGAAAGATGACCCTCGCTCCGGCACCGAGTGCATCTTCAGCGGCAGATCGAGCACGCGGGTGATGCGTTCGACGATGGACAGGCCAAGCCCAAGCCCCGTGGCCACCCGGGCCCCCGATTCGAGCCGCTGGAATTCGCGGAAGATCAGCTTCTGCTTGCTGGGCGCGATGCCGAGCCCGGTGTCGCAGACCTCGACCACGAGCTTGCTGCCGCGCCGCCTGCACCCGACGAGAACCCGCCCGCGCGGCGTGTACTTCACGGCGTTGGAGACAAGGTTCTGCAGGACCCGGCGAAGCAGCCTGCGGTCCGTCGTCACCCAGTAGCTTCCGCCGCTAATAGTCAGCCTCAGGTCCTTGGCGGTAGCGAGAGGCGTGAATTCCAGTTCCAGTGCACGAAGCACGTCGCCCAACTGGAAGGTGCTGATGTCGGGCTTCAGCGCACCGGCATCGAGCCGCGAGATATCGAGAAGGGTGGAGAAGATCTCTTCGACGGACTGGAGCGCGGCATCGATGTTGCCGACAAGGCCCTGGTTCGGCCCGTTGTCTGCCCGCTCGGCAAGACTGGACACGTAGAGGCGCGCCGCGTTCAACGGCTGCAGGATGTCGTGGCTGGCAGCGGCCAGGAAGCGTGTCTTGGAGAAGTTGGCGGTGTCGGCCGCAGCCTTCGCGCGGGAAAGTTCCTGGTTCAGGTGCACGAGTTCGCGCGTGCGTTCATTGACGCGTTCTTCCAGCGCGCGCTCGGCCTCCACGGTTTCCGTCACGTCTGTGAAGGTGCCGACCAGTCCACCGTCGGGCATGCCGTCTATGCGTGTTTCGATGACGCGGTTCGTCGGAAAAACCACCGTGCGATACACGCCTGCACGTCCGGAGATCCGCTCCATCCGCTCGGCGAGGTGCTCATCCACGCTGCCGGGCCCGTAGATGCCCCGCACCGCGATGGACCGCATGATGGCATCGACCGGCGTCCCAACCTTCAGCAGTTCAGGGGGAATGCTGAAGATGCGGGCGTATTCGCGATTCCAGCAGACGAGGGTCATGTCCTGATCGAGCACGACCATGCCGTGATGGGCATGGTCCATCGCCGTCTGGAGCAGGTCGCGGGAGTATTGCAGGGCCATGGACGCGTCATCGAGCAGCTTGATGGCGCCTGTCTTGCTCATGGCGCCGTGGCGCAGAAGAAGAGACAGCACTAGGCGAGACGACGAGGTGCCGATCGCGCCTGCGAGGAGATGCTCGGCATAGCGCAGCAGATGGACGTCTGCCTTGTCGCTGTCCGCCAGTTCCGTATTGCGCTTCTGCTCGAAAGCGCGAAGAGCTTCATCGACGGCGCCTTCCCCGAGGTAGCGGCCGAGCGTCTGCCGCAATTGGCCGACGCTTACCGGCGCGTGCCAGCCGCGGAAGCTCTGGGCCATGTCGGCATCGCTGTTGCCGATGAAGGCGTTTGCCTGCAGCCGCTCCAGGGGGGAGGGAGTGGTGCTGAGCGACCCCGCGACATAGGCAAACAGGTTGACGGCGAGGCTCCAGAAAACCCCGTTCACCAGGGGATCGATGTTTAGCCCGAACAGCGCCTGCGGCCGCAGCCAACCGAGCCCGAGTGGACCTTCGGAGAGCATATGATCGCCGAGGAGGTTCGGCCCGAGGCTGGGGAGCAGAAGCGTGTAGGCCCAGACCGCCAGCCCGCCACCGATCGCCAGCAGCGCCCCACGTGCCGTTGCCCGCCTCCAGATCATGCCGCCAAAGAAGGCCGGGGCGAACTGCGCGATAGCCGCAAAGGAGATCAGTCCGGTCTGGACCAGCGGCCGGGTTGTCGCAAACCCCTGGTAGGCGAAGGCCAGCAGCAGGATGCTCAGGATCGACAGCCTCCGCATCACCAGCAGGAAGCCACGGACATCATCGATCTCCCGCTTCTGGCGGCGCACCATCAGCGGGAAGACAAGGTTGTTCGACACCATGATCGCGAGCGCGACTGCTTCAACGATCACCATCGTCGTTGCGGCTGAAAGGCCGCCGACGAAGGCCACCATGGCGATGGAGTTTGCGCCAGCGCTCAGCGGCAGCGTCACGACGTAGAGATCGGGAGAGGTGGAGCCATCCCCGAACATCAACATGCCTCCGATCGCCAAAGGCACGACGAAGAGGTTGATGGCGATCATGTAGATCGGCACGAGCCACGCCGCGTACCGCATCTCCCGCTCGCCCGTGTTCTCCACGATGGTCACGTGGAACTGGCGCGGCAGCAATATGGTGCCGGCAACCGAGATCAGCGCTACGGCCACCCAGATGGACGGACGGGGCATCTGCTCGAAGGGACCCAGCAAGTTCACGAACGCGGCGCGTTCGATGAGATCGTCCGGTCCGTTGAACATGAACCAGGTGACGAAGATGCCCACCGTGAGAAAGGCGAGCAGCTTCAGCACGGACTCCATCGCGACGGCGAGCATCAGGCCATGCTGGCTTTCGGACGCGTTCACGCGCCGGGTGCCGAACAGGATTGCGAAGACGGCGAGGACAAGCGCGACCACGAGGGGAAGATCGGCGCTGAGGGTCGCCGGCTGCACGCCTTCCTTCTCGAGCATGGCTCCGACCACCTGCGAGATGGCTCGCAGCTGAACCGAGATATACGGCACGACCCCGATCACCGCGCCAATGGTGACCAAGGTGGCAAGGCTCTGGCTTTTGCCGTAGCGCGCGGAGATGAAGTCCGCCACGGAGGTGATGTTCTGGGACCGCGCGATCCTCGCCAGCCGGGTGAGAAGCGGCGAGCCGAGCGCGAAGACAAGGATGGGCCCGACATAGAGAGCCGAGAACTCCAGCCCGTGCCGCACCGCCAGCCCTATGGACCCGAAGAAGGTCATGGCCGTGCAGTAGACCGCGATGGAGAAGGAGAAGATGAACGGGCGCGCGCGGCCGGTCATCCACGACGGCCTCTTGCGGTCACCGAAGGTTGCGACCGCGAAGAGGAGGCCGAAATAGAAGAGCGTTGCCGTGACCACAGCCCAGCTGTGCAGCATTTTGTTTCATGAACTCCACGGGGAACTAACCCCTACCAGTCGGCCATCTTCACCGCCAGATGAACGGTAGCGAACCAAACGCGTCCGCGCGTGTTGTGCTCACGGAGGTGCCGACATGGGCCAGCGCACGCAGAAACTTGTGATCGCCACCTTGCTGGTGGCTGCTTCGGCAATGGCCATGCCTGCGGTCTCGCGTGCGGAAAGCCCGCTCGATTTCTTCTTCAACCAGCATCGCCGGGCCAACGCGGCCCAGGAAGCCCCGCCGCAGGCGGCGCCGCCACCGCGCAGGGGTTTTTTCGAAGGCTTCTTCGAGGCTCCGCGCGTGCAGCGCGCGCCCCGCATATCGCGGCCCGCGCAGCCCCGGCCAGCCCCCGTCGAGACCGCGAGCTACCGGGGCGATCTTGAGCGCGTGGTGTGCCGCCGCGTGTGCGACGGCAAGGAGATCGCGCTGGGCATTCTGCCGGAGAGCAAGAACCATGGCGACCAGGAAGCGATGTGCCAGGCCGCCGGACACGGTCTCGCGACCGAACTGGTCGTGCAGGACTTCACGCCCGGAGCAGGCTTCACGCCTCTGGTCGCTTCAGCGCCAGTCAAGGAAGGACGCGCCGCTGCCTCCGACACGGCGGTCTCCGCAGAGGCTGCCGATCAGTGCGCATCGGCAAGCGCGGCCAGCGATTTCATGGTGCCGCTGCTAAACGATGCCACGCTTCGGCGCGGCGACATCGTAGCCACCGCCGACGGCTTCAAGACTTTCGTGGGACGCGGATCGCCGCCTTTCAAGGATAGCGATTTTGTGGATCCGGAAGACAAGAGGTTGCCGAAAGAGGTGCGCTCACTGCAGATCGCCACCCGCTAGGTCTGCTTGCGGTTGCGCGCCGCCAGATCCGGCGCAACAATGCCCCGCACATCGCAGGGGGCCTCTTAATGCTTGATGAGTTCAAGAAATTTGCATTGAAGGGCAATGTCGTTGACCTCGCCGTGGGCGTGATCATCGGCGCGGCCTTCAGCCAGATCGTCACATCCCTGGTGGCCGACGTGGTGATGCCCATCATCGGCTTCATCACCGGCGGACTCGACTTCTCCAACTACTTCTTCCAGCTGACCGGAGAACCTGCGCCTACTTACGCGGCGGCGAAGGCGGCAGGCGCCACGATCGGCTACGGCCAGTTCCTCACCGTCGCGCTGAACTTCATGATCGTGGCGTGGATCCTGTTTCTCGCGGTGCGCGGCATCAATCGCTTGCGCCGTGCTGAGGAAGCCAAGCCCCCGCAGGTGGCTGAAGTGCCGCGCGAGCAGAAGCTGCTCGAGGAGATACGCGACCTGCTGGCAGCGCGTTCCGCACCGCCGCCGCCGATGGTCTGACCATCCGGGGCCGGGACTACTCGGCGGCTATTGCCATCTTTTCGAGGCGAAGGGCCGCCCAGGTCTCGTCCAGCGCGTCGGCAAGTTCGAGGACCAGATCATCGGTGTGGAACGGCGTCGGCGTGAACCGCAGACGTTCCGTTCCGCGCGGCACGGTGGGGTAGTTGATCGGCTGGACGTAGATGCCGTGACGCTCCAGCAGTCGGTCCGACGCCGCTTTCGCAAGCGCGGGATCCCCGACCAGAAGCGGCACGATGTGCGTGTCGCCGGGCATCACCGGCAGCCCGCGGGCTGCGAGAGCGCGCTTCGTGGCGGCCGCCTGCCGCTGCTGCATCTCGCGCTCCACCCCTGAGTTCTTCAGGTGGCGCACGGACGCCGTGGCGGCTGCCGCGACGGCAGGTGGCATGGTGCTGGTGAAGATGAACCCGCTGGCATAGGAGCGCACGACGTCCACGATGTCGGCAGACGCCGCGATATAGCCGCCCACGACGCCGAAGCCCTTGGCCATGGTGCCTTCGATCACGTCCACGCGGTGCATCACGCCGTCACGCTCGGCCACTCCGGCACCCCGGTCGCCGTACATGCCGACCGCATGCACTTCGTCCAGATAGGTCATGGCGCCATAGCGATCCGCGAGATCGCAGATGTCGCCGATGGGGGCGACGTCGCCATCCATGGAATAGATGCTCTCGAACAGGATGATCTTGGCCCGCTCGCGCGGAACCGCCTTCAGGATCTCTTCGAGATGACGGAGATCGTTGTGGCGGAAGATCTTCTTCTCCACGCCTGAATTGCGGACGCCCGCGATCATCGAAGCGTGGTTCAGTTCGTCCGAGATCAGCAGGCAGTCGGGGAGCACGCGCGCCAAGGTGGAGATCGCGGCTTCATTGGCGACGAAGCCCGAGCTGAACACCAAAGCGGCATCCTTGCCGTGCAGGTCCGCAAGCTCGTGTTCCAGCACCACGATAGGGTGGTGATTGCCCGAGATGTTGCGCGTGCCGCCGGCACCGGCGCCCGTCTTGAGCGCCGTTTCGGCCATTGCTGATACGACGTCGGGATGCTGGCCCATGCCCAGATAGTCGTTGGAGCACCAGACCACGACCTCGCGCGGGCCTTCCGGATGATGCCAGATCGCGCGCGGAAAGCGCCCGTTCTGGCGTTCCAGATCCGCGAACACACGGTATCGGCGCTCGCTGTGGAGCCGCTCGATCGCAGTGCGGAAATGCGTGCCGTATGCGGGAGAGGGGGATATCGATCGCTCAACCATGGAAACAGTCTAACCTGCCGGGCGGCCCCTGTCGCCGGGCCAAACCCACAAATTTGGGATGTGTCTTGGACAAAACGCCTCAGCAAGCGTCCGCGCCTCGATGGCGATAGGTTGCAAGGAAGGTCTGCACTGCCTGGGTGACGGAGGCTTCGGCGCGCAGTTCCCGCTCGTGCGCCGAGAGGTTCACGCCGAAGAGCAGCGGGCGCGACAGATTGCTCTGGCACATATCCGCGAACTGGAGGGCGGCAAGAGCGGTGTTCTGGATCGCCAGTTCACCTGCCGCCACCTTCCGATCGAGATAGGCAGCGAACACGCGCGCGCTGTGGCCCGGCCCATTGTCGTAGAAGCGCGCCCCAAGCTCCGGCATCTGCTCTGCGATCCCGGTCACCGTCCTGATGGCCATGATGACCTCGGGCTCAGCCACGAAGCGCGCCAGTGCCATGCCGAAGCGGCGCAGTTCATCTTCGACCGGTGCCTCATCGTGGAAGTCCAGGACGCGGGCGAGAAAACTGCGGCGCTTCTCGTCGATGCAGGCTTCGAACAGCTGCTCCTTGTTCTGGAAGTAGACGTAGAGAGTGCCTTTCGAGACCTCCGCAACGCGCGCTATTTCGCCCATGCTGGCCCCGTTGAAGCCCTTCGACATGAAAACACTGCTTGCGCCGGCGAGGATCTGGCGACGCTTGAGGCTTTCGCCTCCGTCCCAGCCTTCCTCAACGGGCCGCGCCTGCGTGCTGGATGACATCGGCATCCTTTTTCGACCCCTTTTGAACGATCCGCCCCGTCGCGGCTTGACGTAGTTATACGGTGATCCTACTTCAACCGCTACAGAACTGAACGGTTCGGTCAATGACCTCTTGAGGCGGTTTCGTCAAGGTTTCGAACATGGCCAGCATCAACAATCGCCAGAACAAGGCCGCACCCGCGGACGTCACCCTGCTGCGGCCCGGTCCTGCTCCGACAGTTCCCCCTGTGGATGTTCCCGCGGACCAGCCGAAGGGGGATGCGGCAGCCGCGCCTGCGGAGGGCAAGCCCAAACGCTCGCGGAAGCTGCTGATCGGGATGTGCGTCGGTCTCGTCGCACTGCTGGCAGGCAGTTATTTTGGCTGGAACTGGTGGACGGTGGGCCGCTTCATGGTCTCGACCGACGACGCCTATGTGCAGGCAGACGTGACGACCCTCGTCGCCAAGGCCAGCGGCTATGTCTCGAAGATCAATGTGCAGGACAATGCACGGGTCAAAGCGGGCGACGTGCTCGCCGAGATCGATCCCGTGGACTACCAGCTCGCCGTAACGTCTGCGCGTGACAAGATCACCGCAGAACGGGCAACGATCGCGCGCATCGAGTCGCAGATCCCGGCATCGGAGGCCGCCGTCCAGCAGGCACAGGCGCAACTCGATGCCGCAGAGGCGACGCGGGTGCGTGCACAAGCGGACTTCGACCGTGCCCAGCAGTTGGCGGCGCGCGATTTCGGCTCGCGGCAATCGCTCGATCAGGCGAGGGCGGCGCGTGACAACGCCATCGCGAACGTTGCCAGTGCGAAGGCCGCTCTTGCTCAGGCGCGCGCCAATGTGGATGTGACGAAGGCGCAGCGCGCGGAAGCCGAGGCGGCACTTGCCGGGCTCCAGACGCAACTGCAGTCCGCCGAGCGCGACCTGTCCTTTACCACCATACGGGCGCCCGCCGATGGCGTCGTGGGCAACCGCGCCGTGGATGTCGGCTCCTTCGTCAACACGGGCAGCCGCCTGATGGCACTCGTGCCCACCGGCACCGTCTATGTTTCCGCGAACTTCAAGGAGACGCAGCTGGCAGAGCTCGTGCCGGGGCAGGAGGTCTCCCTCAGCGTGGATGCTCTGGAGAAGATCGAGATCAAGGGCAGGGTGGAGAGCATCGCCCCGGCTTCGGGCTCGGTGTTCAGCCTGCTGCCGGTCGAGAATGCCACGGGCAATTTTACCAAGATCGTCCAGCGTGTTCCCGTGCGGATCGCGATCTCGGCGGACGACGCGCTGCGCGCCCATCTGCGGCCGGGCCTGTCCGTGGTCGTGGACGTCGATACCCGGACCACGCCCGCAGGCGCGCGCCCGGCCGAGGGCTGATCATGGCCACCACCGCAGCGGGCGCACCCACGGCGGAGCCCGTGGTGGATACCCGAAAGATGATCGCCTTCCTGGCGATGGTCTTCGGCATGTTCATGTCCATCCTGGACATCCAGGTGGTCTCGGCCTCGCTGGCCGAGATCCAGGCCGGCCTCTCCGCATCCTCGGACGAGATCTCCTGGGTGCAGACCAGCTACCTCATCGCCGAAGTCATCATGATCCCGCTGTCGGGGTTTCTGGCCCGCCTGCTGTCCACGCGCTGGTTGTTCGCGGGCGCGGCGGCCGGTTTCACGCTGACGAGCTTCCTGTGCGCCACGGCGACCAGCATGGACCAGATGATCGTCTACCGCGCGCTGCAGGGTTTCATCGGCGGCGGCATGATCCCGAGCGTGTTCTCGGCCGCCTTCACCATTTTCCCGAAGTCGAAGCAGGCCTTCGTCTCGCCCATGATCGGCCTTGTGGCCACTCTGGCGCCCACGGTCGGCCCCACCATCGGCGGCTACCTCACCGAATACATGTCATGGCACTGGCTGTTCCTGATCAACATCGTGCCGGGCATCATCGTCACCGTCACGACGGGAAGCCTCATCGACTTCGACGAACCCGATTTCTCGCTGTTCGAGCGCTTCGACTGGTTCGGCCTCGCCTTCATGGCCGGCTTCCTCGGCTGTCTCGAATATGTGCTGGAGGAGGGGCCGAACAATGACTGGCTGCAGGATGAGGCGGTGGCCATCTGCATGGTGGTCTGCGGTGTATCCGGCGTGCTGTTCTTCTGGCGCGTGCTGACGGCGGAGGAGCCTATCGTCAGCCTCGCCGCGTTCAGGAACCGCAATTTCGCGACGGGATCCGCCTTCTCGTTCATTCTCGGCATCGGTCTCTACGGGCTGACCTATGTCTACCCGCAATATCTGGCGCATATCCGGGGCTACAACTCGCTGCAGATCGGCGAGACCATGTTCGTGACCGGCCTGACCATGTTCTTCATGGCGCCGATCACGGGCATTCTGTCGCGCAAGCTGGATGTGCGCATCCTTCTGGTGGTCGGCATGATCATCTTCGGCACCGGCACCTGGATCGCCAGCCATCTCACGGCGGACTGGGATTTCTGGGAGCTGTTCATCCCCCAGATCCTGCGCGGGATGGGGCTGATGATGTGCATGGTCCCCATCACCAATGTGGCGCTGGGGACGCTGGACCCGCCGATGATGAAGAACGCGTCCGGCCTGTTCAACCTGACCCGCAATCTGGGGGGCGCCGTCGGGCTCGCGCTGATCAACCAGGCTTATAACAGTCGTCTCGACCTGCATCTCCAGCGGCTGCACGACGGCGCGAACTGGGCAAAGTCCTACACGCTGGAATATCTCGACACCCTTCAGCGCGGGCTGGCTCCGCTGGGCGATCTGGCCGACGTCGCCGCGCTCAAGCGGCTGAGCATGCTGGTGCGCCAGCAAGCCATGGTGATGGCCTATGCCGACACCTTCTTCCTGCTGACCTGCCTGTTCGCACTTACCGCGTGCTGCGTGGTCATCCTGAAGAAACCGCAGGCCGCGCCGGCTGGCGGCGGCGGGCACTAGAAAGAGAAGCGGGTGGAGACGCTTTCCCGTCGTCTCCACCCTCCCTCACGCAGCAATCGCTTACTGCGGTATGGCGCTGCTGCTGGTCGTCGTGCTCTTCACCGGCTTCTCGCCGGGCTCGTGCGACATGGTCTTCGTGCGGGATTCTACCTCACCCGCCTTGACCTTGGTCTTCGTCTTGGAGTCGCTCCAGGTTCCGCCGTCCTGCGCGCGCGCCTTGGCCATCCCGTTGAGGTTCTGGTCGTTGCCATTCACGCGCGAACTGGTGGATGTGCGCCCCTCGGCGGCGGCCGCACTGCCGCCCGTTGAGCTGGATGAGGACGTGCCGGCTTCACCGGCGGACGTCGCGCCGACGCCGACCGTGGAGGCAGACGTTCCGCCACTGGCGGCGCTGCCGCCCGACCCGGCCGTCGCGCTGCTTGTCGGCAACGGTGCCTGTGCCATTGCCGTGGTGCTCATAAGAGCGGCGGCGAGGAAGGCTCCTGCAAAAGCTTTCATGATTTCCTCCTAGTCGTTCTTCGTGGCCGTGCAGGCACGACCGCCCGCCATGGCCACCATGTTGGTGCCGCCGGCGGAGGTGGAACTCGAACTGGTGGACTGCGCCTGAACCGGCTCCTCGGTGCCGAAGCGGATCTGAGTTCCGCCGCCGGCACTCGTGGTCTTTCCGCCGGGCATGGTCGTGGAGGCGGACACCTGGCCGTTGCCGGCCGTCACCTGCGTCGACATCTGCGACCCGCCGGTGCCGGTGGCCCGTTCGATGATGATCTCGCAGGACTGGCCATCGGACGTACGGCCGATCACGCTTTCGCTTCCGGCCATGGCGTGTGCCGTGACCGCGAGTGCCGTGACGAGAGCGCCTGCGAAAGCTGTTCTGATCTTCATGCCAACCTCCTCGGCTTCGGGGCGCGGATCGACCGCGCCCCGTTTGCTGATGACCGCTGATCAGTCCGCCTTCTTCATCTGCCCGGGCGCCTGTTCCTTCTTCGTCTGGCCAGGCGCCGAAGCGCGGCCCGACTCAGCCGAACTGCCGCCGGTGCCGACGGAGCTGCTGCTCGATCCGCTGCCTGCGGAAGAGCCGCCCGTGCCAACGGTCGACGAGGATGAACCGCTGCCGGAGCCAGCCGTGGACCCGCCCGTGCCCACGGTGCTGCTGCTGTCCCCGCCGCCGGCCGAAGACGATCCCGTGCCGACTGTGGAGGAGGAGCCTGAACCGCTGCCCGCGGCCGAACCGCCGGTGCCGATGGACGTGCTGGTCTGCCCGCCGCCGGCCGAAGCTGCGCCGGTGCCAAGCGTGGACGCGCTGCCGGAGCCGCTGGTCGACGACCCGCCGGTGCCGATTACGGTGTTGCTTTCGCCGCTGCCGGCGGTGCTGCTGCCGGTGCCGACCGTTGAGCTGGTCTGGGCCATGGCGAGGCCGGATGCGCCGGCAAGGAAAGCAATGGCAAGAGCGGACGTCCTGAGATGCTTGAGATCCATAAGTCGTTCTCCATGTGCTGCTGCCCCGCAGCAATCTGCGAAACCCAGGGTGAAGAACGAGTCGTTGCGAAGGTTTATTCCAGGATGCCAAAAAAAATATGCGCATCAGAGCGGATCATGGCGAATTCGTGCGCGATTCTCATGTCAGCATAAAGAGTAGGGCTAGGAGGCGACGCCTTTCATCTACGCGGCACCTATCCGTGATGATGGAACTTTAGCCGGAGAGGTAGCGTTTTTGTTCCAGTTCTGACGGGAGAACATGCATGAACAAGATGTTGATCGCGGCCGGCTTGCTGGTCCTCACTTCGGCGCCTGTGCTGGCGCAGACCGTGATTGTCGAGCCGGCACCGCCTCCGCCGCCACCGTCCTCCACCGTGATCGTTACCGAGCCCGCGCCACCGCCGCCGCCAATCACCGAGTGCCGGACAGAAACCAAAACCGAGGACAAGCTCATCGGTTCCGAGAGCAAGACGACAAAGGAATGCGCGACCGTCGTTCCGCAGTAAGCCCAGCTTCCAGACTGTGAGAACCAGCCGCGGCGTGTCCGCGGCTGTTTTGCGTTCTCAGGCGTCGCTGTCCTTGGCTGGGGGGCGGGGGCAGCTTTCATCCTCGCCCGCTGCCATGGCCTCGTAGAACCGGCTCAGGCCTTCGAAGGTCCGCCGGCTCTCGGCCGTGTAGTCGATGTTCACGGCGAGGCGTCTGCAGCGTTCTGCCTCGATCTCGAACCACTCAGGATCGAACCGATCACCACCGGGCTGCCGATTCCGTGCCGCACTCATGTTGCAAGTAAGGGCGCATGCAGGCGCTGGTCATTAACGTGCATCAACGCCAGCCACCGGTGCGGTAGTGCACCGGAACCGCCCCGCCGCGCCAGCCGTATCTCAAGCGATGCCGATCTACCGCTTCCATGTCCCCACGGGGGTCGATCCCGAGCCTGTGGAACTGCCGCACGATGATGCGGCGTGGTCGGAGGCGGTCACCCTTTGCGGTGAGATGCTGCGCGATGTTGACGGCAACCTGCCATCGCCGACAGGATGGTTGTTCGAGGTCTTCGACGCGAGTGGCGGCAGGATCATCGAGATCGAAGTAAGGGCCCAGAGGCACGGCGCGGCTCCTGAGCAGCAGGGAGACTAGCCCATGTCGCACCCGCTCATCGCAGCCCTTGAGAAGCATGGGCCACTGACCGACGAGGAAAAGGACGTTCTCCGTCAGATATCCTCCCGCGTAGTGAGTTTCGCGCCGAAGTCCGAGATCGCGTCCGAGGGCACCCTGCAGTCGGAGAGCAAGCTCCTCATCGAAGGCTTCGCGATCCGCCACGTCCATCTGGAGGACGGCGACCGGCATATCAGCGCCTTGCACATTCCCGGCGATTTCGTCGACCTGATCAGCTTCCTGCTCAAGAAGATGGACCATGGCGTCGCCGCGCTGACGCCGTGCAAGGTGGCGCTGGTGGCGCACAGCGACCTCCTGGAAGTGACGCGGCGATATCCTTTCCTCACACGTGCATTCTGGCTCCTGACGCTGGTCGATGCGGCGACTACCCGTCAATGGCTGACCGGCCTCGGCCGAAAATCGGCCCGGCAGCGGCTGGCGCACTTTCTCTGCGAGATGCACTGCCGCATGGAGGCCATCGGCATGGCCCGCGACGAAAGCTTCGAACTGCCCGTCACACAGGAAGAGCTTGGCGATGCGCAGGGCCTCACCACCGTGCATGTGAACCGGACGCTTCAGGAACTGCGTGCCGACGGCCTCATCAGGTCGTCGGGAAGAACGATCGTGATCAGCGACTTGCAGGCTCTTCGCGAAGAGGCGGAGTTCGACCCGGCCTACCTGCATCTGCATCAACAGTTGGAGCGGTGAGCGGCAGGTGCGACCTCCGTCGTGAAGGCGGGCCGCTGAACAGGTATGTCAGGGAAACGGCAGGGGACTGGTGCCGCAGGGGAGGATTGAACTCAATGCGAGAAAGCTAAGTGGCTGATACTGCTTTCTTTTATATAGGACTAAGATCCTTTTTGTAACATTGGAATGTCTGTGGATATGTTCAGCTGAGCAGCCATTGCGCCCCATTGACCAGCGCGGCTAAAGCTCCTGCGAGGCTTCCGAAAAGCACAAGCCCCGAAATTACCGGATGCGCTTGCACTGCTCCAAGCACGCGGGCAAGCCAACCTGATTGTGTTTTCAGGGAACCATCTTCCACCCTGCTGATGATCGCACCGAAAAGATCCACCTTCCTCAGCGTGGAGCGATGTAGGTCCAAGAACCGGCCCTGATCCCAAGCATCAGATTCTTCCTGCCCATTGAGGAAGCCTGTCGTTGTCATCGCGTTGCTCATCACGAGCGATTCAAGCCGAGGATGGCCAGTGTAGTCGCGCCCGTATCGGTCCACTAACAGCCGGGCAAGATCGATGCGGTTCTGTTCCGGCACGCTCGCGCGAGGCGAACCACCTAGGACTTGGTAGCGTCTCTTGATCGCCTCAAAGCCGTAGTTTTCATCGCGCATGTTCCAGTGGACCCACTTCACATGCGCATTCTCAGCAATGAACTCGTAAAACTCGTCGAGCATCTTTCGCTCTAGGGCGTCATAATGATCTCTTATCCGGTCCATAGGAACGCAGTCGATCTCTGCCATTTTGTGGATTGAGAACGATATCGTCTGCCCTGAGCCATATCTCCGAGCTGCTATGGATGTGATCCTGGGTGAGCGTCCATCGGTCTTGTAGAAGCTTTCGCAGGAGTAATGGACGAGCAGCGCCGAATTAGGATTTTTGAGAATCTGATCGAGCTGTGCTTGCGCGGCTTGCTGGCGACGGTAATCGACAATCAGACTCACGTTTTGATTCCCTCACCTTCAAGTGGAAGGTGACACCATCTGCTCTCACGAACAAACTTGTGCAGCCTGTGAGGGAACGTACAGGTTGAACATTCCTACCTCTAGGAACATAGACCTGCAACCGGTATACTTATCCCAAGTTGAAATCACCTTGGGATCGAAGTGCGTCTATCAGCAACAATCGGAACAGTTCGGAGCTGGATCGGGCTCGACACCAAGTCCGGTCTAACGTCTCCAGAACCGTGGCTGTCCGACATGTTCGGCGGTTCTCCGGTTGCGTCTGGCGTGGCTGTCACGCCGCGCACGGCGATGACCTGCGCACCCGTGCGTTGCGCCGTTCAGGCCATTGCAGAAGCGATCGGTCAGCTCCCGCTTCACGTCTATGAGCGTGATGAGGATGGCTCGAAAGAGCGCGCGGCGGATCATCCCGCCCAACGTGTTCTGATCGATCCGAACGACTGGACCGCTGGCCCTGAGTTCCGCGAACAGCTCACCCGCGATGCTCTGCTCCACGGCAACGGCTATGCCTTCATCAATCGCGTGGAGGGCCGACCCGTCGAGCTGCTTCGGCTCGATCCCGAGAGCATCAGCGTCACCGCCCATCCGGTCACCGGCGAACCCGTCTACAGCCGCAAAGACGGCAACGTTCAGCGCATCATCCCGCGCTCTGAGATCCTCCACATTCGCGCTCCAGGATTCGACGGCCTAAGCGGCACAAGTCCGGTCCAACAGGCTCGCGAGACGATCGGCCTTGCTCTTGTGATGGAGCAGCATGCGGCACGACTCTTCGGCAACGGCGCACGCCCATCCGGCCTGATCACCTTTGCCAACACCCTGACACCTGAAGCCGCTGCCCGTCAGAAAGCTGCTTGGCAGGCGGCTCACGGTGGCAGGAAATCCGGTGGCACGGCAGTGCTCGACAGCGGCGCTTCCTTCCAAGCGCTCACGATGACGAGCACCGACGCTCAGTTCCTCGACCTCTGGAACCGCACCGTTCTCGACATCGCTCGCGTGTTCCGCGTGCCGCCCGTCCTGATCATGGATTACAGCCGCCAGACCTGGACCAACGCGGAAGTTGGCGGTCAGCAGTTCGTGACCTACGCGCTTGCCCGCTGGCTCGCAGCCTGGGAAGGCGAGGTTCGCCTGAAGCTGATCGCTCCTGAAGATCGCGACACTTTCTTCGCTGAGTTCATCCTCGACGCGCTCGTGAAGGGCGATATTGCCGTTCGCATGGAGGCCTATAGCAAGGCCATTGCGGCACGCATCCTCTGCCCGAACGAAGCCCGCGCTGCCGAGAACCGCCCGCCTTACGAAGGCGGCGACACCTTCGAAAACCCCAACACCATGACAGCCGCACCGGCTCCAAAGCAGGAGGCCGTGTGATGGCCGACACCTCTGTCAGCCGCTTCTTTGGCGATGCTCAGCGCACCTTATGCCTCACACCTCCAATGATCTTGGAGCTGGAGAAGCAGACGGGTGCGGGGATCGGCTCTCTCTTCCGCCGCATGCTGGCTGGCGAGTTTCACCATGGCGACATGGTGCAGACCATCCGCCTTGCTTTGATCGGCGGCGGTGCCACGCCCAAAGACGCCGCGTCTCTGACAGCGACCTACGCCACGGAACGTCCCATCGGTGAAGTCTACCCGCTCGCGGTCGAGATCCTGGACGCGCTCTACAGCGGCACGCCTGCGGAGAAGTTCGACGTCGATAAGCTCCGCGCCGACATCGCTGAAGCCTTCGAAAGCGGGGCCGAGTGATGGATCGCCTAGAGATCAAAGCCGCCTTCACCGTCTCGGTTGAAGGCACCATCACCGGAATGGCGTGGCCTTTTGGCTCGCCTGATCGCGTTGGCGACCTGATCGAAAAGGGTGCTTTCGCCACCACGACAACCCGCCTGCCGATGCTGTTCGCTCACGATCAGGCGCAGGTGATCGGCGTCTGGGAAGAGATCACGGAAACTGACAAGGGCCTGATCGTCAAAGGCCGTCTGCTGGTCAATGACGTGGCGCGTGCTCGCGAAGTGCGAGCGCTTGTTCTGGAGGGTGCCGTTAGCAGCCTCTCGATCGGCTTTGTCAGCAAGAAAGCCGCGTCCCGTCGCGGCGGCGGGCGCACGATCAGCGCCCTCGATCTCCACGAAATCAGCATTGTTTCTGTCCCGTGCCACCCCGGCGCGCGGATCATCACGGCCAAATCGGCCAACAAGGAGGGCCGTTCGGCCATGGAAGAAGAGAACACCGCGCCCGACCTGTCGGCGCTTGAAGCCAAGATGACCAAGCTGGAAACCGAGACGAAGAGCCTCGCCAAGATTGGCGATCGCCTCGACAAGATGGAAGCCAGGCTCAACCGCCCGTCGATCATCGCCAATGATGAGCCGGCTGAACTCACGCTCTCTCGGAAGGCGTTCGTTTCGTTTGCCCGATCCGGTCTTGAGCGGATGCCGCAGGAAGAAACCAAGTCGCTGACCGTCGCTAATGACGCATCGGGCGGCTTCCTCGCACCTGAGCAGTTCGCCAGCGAAATTCTGAAGAAGACGGTCGAATATAGCCCGATCCGTCAATATGCCCGCGTGGTCACCATCGGCGCTGCTGAGATCAAGCTCGCGCGTCGCGTCAGCGGCACAACGGCAACTTGGGTTAGCGAGATCGCCGACCGCACCGCCAGCGAGCCGGTGTTCGATCAGGTGACGCTCACTCCTTTCGAGCTGGCGACCTACACGGATGTCTCCACTCAGCTTCTCGAAGACAACTCCTACAACCTTGAAGGCGAGCTGACTGCTGACTTCGCGGAGAGCTTCGGCGTTGCCGAGGGTACGGCTTTCGTGAAGGGCACCGGAACGGGCCAGCCGAAGGGCCTCCTGACGGCAACTGGCATTGCCGAAGTGAAGACCGGCCTTGCTGCGAACTTCCCAGCCGCGAACCCTGCCGATGTGATCATCGGCATGTTCCACGCCTTGCCGACAGTTCATGCGCAGAACGGCGCGTGGGTGATGAACCGGAAGACTCTGGGTGAGATGCGGAAGTGGAAGGATTCCACGGGGCGCTATCTGGTCATCGATCCGATTTCGGAAGGCGCAGCGACCACGCTCCTAGGCCGTCCGATCGTCGAAGCCCTCGACATGCCCGACATCGCGGCGAACGCTTATCCGATCCTCTTCGGTGATCTGCAGGGCTATCGGATCGTTGATCGCGTCAGCCTCTCGCTGCTCCGTGATCCCTTCACGCTCGCGACTAAGGGGCAGGTCCGCTTTCACGCGCGACGCCGTGTAGGCGCGGACGTCACGAACCCTGACAGGTTCGTAAAGCTGAAAGTCGCGGCCTAAAACCATGCAGCTCGCAGCCGACGACATCTCGATCCAGCTCGCAAACACGCGGCTGATCCTGCGGCCTACGCTGCGAGCAGCAACGCGCCTAGAGCGAAGGTTCGGGGGCTTCCAGCCGCTCGCTCATGCAATCACCAAGGGCAACATCACGGCGCTTGCGCAGGTGATCCAGGAGACGGCAGCGCAGCCGACCGAGCTTCCTGACCTGCTCTATGAATTTGCCGCGTGGCCTCTGCGCGACACATTGGCGGCAATCACCGGACCGTGCCTGGAGGTGATCATCGCCCTTGCAGGTGGTGATCAGGAGCAGAGCCAGCCTTCCGGCAAGAGCACCAGCTCCACGACCTATTCCGAGTTCTTCGAACAGCTTTTCCAAATCGCCACGGGCGTTCTCGGCTGGAGCCCTGACGCCGCTTGGAAAGCCACGCCTGCTGAGATCGTCACCGCCTATCGCGGTCGCATGGATCTCCTGAAGCAGATCTTCGGCAGCTCCAGCGACGCCGATGAAGACGCCTATGACCCCACCAACACCGCCTTTGATCGCGAGGGCCTAGCTCAACTGAAGATGATGGGAATCTGACGTGCCGAACCTCTCCGAAATCCTCCAGGCCGTCACTGATCGCGAAAGCGCCTCTTATTCTGGTGTCCAAATCCAGGGCCTTTTCGCCTGGCGCTCATTCACGCCGAACACGACCGCGTCCGGCTTCCCCACGAAGCCGCCGATCGGTGTCTTTGTCTCGGAAAGCGGCTCATATGAGCTGGAGCTTGCGACCGAGGGCAACGGCACCTCTGAGATCGTGACGCTGCCCCTGATGGGCGGCGTTCCATACGAGATCGCAAACCTGCTCAGGGTCCGCTCAGGCGCGCCTTCTGTCATGCTCCTGTATCCGGCTGAGTGATGCCGATCCGAGCCCCACGCCTCTGCTTATGTGGAAAGGTAGTCGCCAGCGGCACACGCTGCGAATGCCAGCTCAAGCGCGACACTGAGCGCAAAGCCCGCTTCGACGCCAAGCGCCCTTCATCCCGTGAGCGTGGCTATGACAGCAAGTGGCAGCGAGAGCGCGCAGCGTATCTGCAGGCGCACCCTGTCTGCGTCCGCTGCCCTGAGCCGTCCAAGGTGGTGGACCACATCACCCCGCATCGTGGCGACCTGAAGCTGTTCTGGCGGCGCTCCAACTGGCAACCGCTCTGCGTCTCCTGTCACTCCCGCGCTAAGCAATCGGAAGAGCGCAGGGCAGGGCCAATGACACGACCTGATCGCTCACCAGAAACGACGGCGTAGCCGTCCGATGACGATGAATGTTCCTACAGCAGCACCGCTCCCAAGGATGAGCATCAGCGTTTCAGCGGATCGGTCAACGCCACCGTGGTTCGAACACGCGCCAGATCGCCCGATGGAGGATGACGCCCAACCGTCGCGACATGTCTGCGAACCCGACAGCAGGCCGACCATGATGGCAACGGCAAACCCGACGAGCCCAGACACAATGAATCGGTTCTTGAACATGCCCCGATCATCTACGCGGCCTGCCGGGGGTGGGGAAGAACTTCCGAAGAAGCCTAAGGACCGGCGGAGGATGGTTCGCGCAAGATTGCGTCTGAATAGGATTTTTTGCTCGTGATCTCTGCCGACGACTTCAAGGCTCACGCCAACATCAACTTCGACACTGACGACACGCTGATCGAGGCGAAGATCCTCGCGGCGTCAGAATACGTCTCGACCTTCCTCGACCCCGAAGTCATGGCCCGCTTTAGCGACACACCGGCTCCGGTCAAAGAGGCCGTGCGTCAGCTCGTGTCGCACTTCTATGAGGACCGGGAAGGCGAGGACGGCACGCCTGAGAGCGTGCTCCAGCTCATCGAACCCTATCGAAAGTGGGTGTTCTGATGGCGAAGAGCCCTGGTCTTGCCCGCTTGGAGAAGCGTCTCGCTGCCATTCCCGTCGAGGTGAAGAGGGCGATCGAGCCTGCGCTCCAGAAGAGCGGAGACGAGCTGGTCGCGCGCATGAAGCTGCTCGCTCCTGTAGACGAAGGCCACCTTCGCGACAGCATCGTCGCCACACCAGCGGGGCAGGCAACCCCGCCCTACAGCCAGCCGGGCGGCGCTGCCCTGGTCCCTGAGCTGACGGTTCGCGTGACTGTCGGAAACGATGCCGTTCGCTACCCGCACCTTGTGGAATACGGCACGACCGACGCCGCTGCTCAGCCGTTCTTCTGGCCCGCCTTCAGGCTCTCCCGAAAGCGCCTCGATAGCCGCATCAAGCGAGCGATCAGCAAGGCTGTCCGCGACGGATGGGCGAAGCGATGATCGACCCCTCGCTCGCGCTCCAGGCCACGGTTCGCGCCCGCCTTGTCGCTGATCTCACCACCGTGCCGGCAGGCTCCATCGTCTCTATGGCGGCGAAGCCTGAGCTGTTTCCGTGCGTGATCCTCCGCGACGGGCAGACCGTTTATGGCGACGACTTCGACAGCTTCAGCGACCGCACCTTCCTCGATCTCCACGTTTGGGCCGACTCGGATGAGACAGTGAAGCGCATAGCGGGTGAGGTAAGGGCGGCTCTTCGTTCGCGTCCCTGGAACGTGGAAGACCATGTCTGCCACGCTCTGACGATCGCTTCAGCTCGCTACGTCACCGACCCATCCGGCAAGGGCCATGGCGTGCTCACGGTCGAGGCTGTTCTCCAGGCGAGGGCAGCAGCATGAAGGCCGGAAAGCTCGATCGGCAGCTAACGCTTCAGAGATCCACCACAGCTCCGAATGAGTTCGGAACGCCCGTCGAAACCTGGAGCACGGTCGCGACCTTGCGCGCCGAGCTTGTCAGCGGCGGCACAGATGAAGCGGCGCGGGCTCATGGCGACAGCGCCGAGACCATGCTCACATTCCGCACCCGCTACAGCCCCGGCGTCAGCGTTGCCGATAGGCTCACGTTCGAAGGCCGCGCCTACGACATCAAGGCACTTTCGGAGATCGGCAGACGCCGCGAGCTGGAGATCCGCGCACTGGCGCGGGGCTTCTGATGCGCGGAAGGAAACCAGACGCGATAACGCCTGGAACGATCCAGGACGTGCCGAAGCCGCCCGCATGGCTCTCCAAAGACGCGAAGGCCGTCTGGCGATCCGTCGCCTCTATCCTCACGGTGGAGCGGAAGACCCTCACCGAAGGCGATCTCGGCACCCTAGAATCGTATTGCACGGCGACCGGCACCGTTCGCGAGACGCAGCGAGTGCTTAGCCGCGATGGCGTCGTGATCGTGAACGCCAAAGCGGAGCTGAAGCGGCACCCGGCCATCGGGATCCAGAATGCCGCCATGCAGACCGCGCGCCTTTGCGCCTCCGAGCTAGGCCTCACGCCTGTCTCGCGCTCCCGCCCCTCAGTCCGCGCCGAAGAAGCGACAGATGACGACGATAATCCGCTCGCCATCTAGCACCTATCCAGGCTGGATCTATGACGGCTCACCGATCGAAGACACGTTCGGGGATGGCGAGCGCGCAGTCGAGTTCTTGCGTCGTCTTCGGCATCCAAAGAGCGGCTTGCCGAAGAAGGCATTCCAGCTCGACCCATGGCTGGAGCGCATCATCCGGCGCATCTATGGCCCTCGAAATCCTAACGACGGCACCCGCATAGTGCAGCGCGTAACGCTGCTTTTGCCGCGCGGAAACCGAAAGACCTCCACCGCTGCGGCGTTGGCGCTGCTCCACACAATCGGCCCTGAGCGCGTTCCCCATGGCGAGGCGATCTTCGCCGCGCTTGATCGGACGCAAGCCAGCATCGCTTTCCTCGAGGCCGCTGGCATCGTGCGTGCTGACCCGCGGATCGCGAGGGCGGTGAAGATCTATGACGCGCACAACAGCGCGAAGAAGATCGTCTTCACGAAAGACCGGGCAACGCTGGAGGTGATCTCCGGCGAAGGCGGTCGCGTTCACGGCAGAACCCCGAGCTTTGTCCTAGCTGACGAGATCCACCTCTGGCCTAACGGCGATCTCTACGAGGCTCTGAGCACCGGCCTGGATAAGTCGGACGAGTCGCTTCTCGTCATCGCGACAACGGCAGGTCGAGGGAACGAGAACATAGCCTGGAGGCTGATCGAGGATGCTCGGAAGATCGCCCGTGGCGACGTGGACGACCCGACACACCTGCCGATCCTCTTCGAAGCCGATCCCAAAGCCGATTGGGAGGATGAAGCCCTCTGGCTTGCCGTCAATCCAGGCATGGAGTTCGGCTATCCGCCGATCAAGAAAATGCGGGATGCTGCAAAGCGCGCTGAGCGCAGCGCCATGGAGCGCGAGAGCTTCCGACAGCTACGGCTGAATATGTGGGCGGAGAACAGCGAGTCTCCCTTTGTAGACATGGCAGTTTATGACGCGGGCGCTGCGCCGATCGATCTCGACGCTCTCGCAGGCAAGCCGTGCTGGCTTGGCGTAGACATGAGCACCACGACCGATCTCAGCGCCGTGGTCGCCTGCTTCCGCGATGACGATGGCATCTTCACCGTGCTCCCGCACTTGTTCTGTCCTGGTGACAATCTTCGAGCTCGCGCTGATCGCGACAAGGTGCCGTATCCGACCTGGGCTGAAGAAGGCTTCATCACCGCCACACCGGGCAACGTGATCGATTATCGCGCCGTTGAGCAGCACATTCGCACGCTTGCTGAGCGCTATGAGGTTCGCGAGATCGCCTTCGATCCGGCCTATGCCAATCCGGTGATGTCGCCGCTCCTAGATGACGGCTTCCCGGCGATCACCATGCGCCAAGGCTGGGTGACGCAAAGCCCTGCTCTCAATGAGCTGGAGCGCGCCATCGTTAGCGGCAACTTCCGCCACGGCGCGCATCCGGTGCTCAGGTGGTGCTTCTCCAATGTCGCAATCCACACCGATAGCGCGGGCAACCGCACGATGCACAAGGGCAAGAGCACCGACCGCATCGACGGCGCGGTCGCGACCTGGATGGCGCTCTCGCGTGCCGCCGCGCACGAAACTCGCACCTCAATCTATGAAAACCCGGCGATCACCGCCGACGATCTTGTCTGGTAGGAGCCAATGGCCGCTGAGAACGAACGCCTAGTTGTAGATGTCGAAGCCCGTATCACGCAGCTCGAAAAGGGCATGGTGAAAGCCAGCCGGGTTGCGAACGATAACTGGGGCAAGATCGAAGGCCGCACGAAGCGCGCGGGCGCTCAGATGCAAAGGGATACAGCGCAGGCTTCGGCTGGCGTGATCTCCAACTTGCGGGGCATCGGCGCGGCATTCGCAGGTGGTTTCGTCGGCGGTGCGGCGTTCTCGGCTCTCCAGCAGCTTCCGCGCGTCGTGCGTGACGTGACCAGCGAACTAGCGAACCTGAAGGCCGAAGCCGCGCGCGCCGGCATCGATGTCGAGGATTTCCAGGCGATCGGCATCGCGGCATCTGAGAGCAAGGTGAGCCTTGACGCGCTCACGGACGGCCTGAAGGAGATGAACCTCCGCGCTGATGAGTTTGTGCTGACCGGCGCGGGCAGCGGTGCCGAAGCGTTCCAGCGTATCGGCTATCGCGCCGACGAGCTGAAGACGAAGCTCCGAGATCCGTCTGCGCTGTTCTTGGAAATCATCGGCAGGCTTCAGCAGCTCGACCGCGCGGCGCAGATCCGTATCTCTGACGAGATCTTCGGCGGCACGGGCGGTGAACAGTTCGTGCAGATGCTCCAGCGTGGCGAGGTTGGTATCCGCTCCAGCATGCAGGCGGCACGCGATGCAGGGCAGGTGCTCGATCGTGAGATGATCAACAAGGCCGCTGAGATCGACCGGAAGTTCCAGGATATCAGCCGCACGATCGGCACGACCATGAAGGGCGCTATTGTCGATAGCATCACCGCGCTTTCGTGGTTTAGCAGTGAGGTATCGAAAGCGCTCCAGGTTGCAGGCGATCCCTTCGCGGCGATCGAGGAAGGCGCGAACCGCTCGACCGATGCGCAGATAAAGCGCGCCGCTGCTCTCAAGCGCCTCCGCGACGGTCTTGCCGATGGCAGCAAGGCCGATGGCGCTTTCAGCCGTGCCGATCTTGGCAAACCCACGCCGCTGACGTTCACGCCGATCCTTCCGAAAACGAAGGAAGACGGCGCTCGCGCAGCCAAGCTGAAGGCGATCCAACGCGAGAAGGAGGCCGTATCCGAGCTGATCGATGAGCTGTCCGAAGAGCTTCGCTTGGTTGACGCCTCCGAGGTTCAACAGCGTGTCGCGGCAGAGCTTCGAAACGCTGGAGCCGCTGCTACCGATCAGCAGCGCCAGAAGATCACGGCGCTGATCAACTCGATCGAAGCGGAGAAGGCTCAACTCGCGGACCTAGAAGCAGCCATGGAGGGAATGAAGGGGGCGGCGAAGGACGTCTTAGGCGGCATGGTCAGCGACTTGCGCGCAGGGAAGACCGGCGCTGAGATGCTGCTCAATGCCTTCAACAGCATTGCCGACCGCCTGATCGACATCGCCATCAGCAACCTTGTAGAGAACGCTTTCGGCACCGCGTCCAAGCCTGGAGGGCTTGGCGGCATCGTAGGTGGTGTCGGGAAGCTCCTAGGCTTCAGCGAAGGCGGCTACACCGGCAACGTTGGTACGGGGAAGGTGGCCGGTGTCGTCCATGGCCGTGAGTATGTGATCAACGCCGACGCCACTGCTCGCTTCCGCCCGATGCTGGAGGCGATCAACGCTGGCAAAGCGCCCTCAATCTCGCTGCCAGCGATGCAGCCGGTGAACTCCGCACCGACACAAATGATCTCTATTTCCGCACCCGTCACAGTCAACGCGACTGGAGGCACTGCGCAGCAGAACGGTGATCTCGCGAAGCAGGTCTCTCGCGAAATGGAGAATGCGATGAGAGCGGTAGTTGGTCGCGAGCTCCGCGCGCAGATGAGGCCTGGGGGCATACTGAGCCGATAGCGTCACTTCGCATTAACCACGATCTTTCCATACTGAGCGATGGAGAGGGTGCCTACTGATGTCGAGCAATTCCGAAGAGTATCGTCGCCAAGCTGATCATTGCCGCCGAAGTGCGGAAAAGGCGTCAGATCAGGCCGAGAAAGCGACGTGGCTCAGGATGGCAGATCAGTGGGAGAAAATGGCCGAAAGGCGTTCTGCTAATGCTGATCGTCCAACCGCTGCGTCAACAAGCAGGCGGTTGCAGTGAATAGCGTTTTACCACTCTCATCTCTCACGCTGATCGTCACGGGTGTCGGCCCAACTTTAAGAAGCAGCTCGCGGCAGATTTCCGCTGCCGCTAACGTTGCTTCGCGTTCGGCTTCGTCAATGCCCGCAAGAACGACTCCCACGTCGTCAGGGACGAAGCGCTCGCCTTCGGTCGAGTCGAAAAAGAACCTCTCCATAAAGTGCCAACACCCGTAGGGCGGTGCTGTTGCCGTTCGGTGGCGCACGGGCTTCGGGGAAAAAAGCCTCCGGGCCGAGCAAAATATCTCTGATGGTCCGATGTCCGCCCGCTATAATAGTGCTAATTCAACCAGCGTAAGGACGCGACAGAGTGCAACCCGTAATGATCCGCCTGCCTGCCGAACGTGGCTTGCAGCTCAAATTGATAGCCAAGGACTTGGGCGTTACGCTCACAGAAGCGATCGAGACCCTGATCAATCGAGAGATCGAGGCTGGCCGTCTCGAAGATCAGCTTCCGCTCTGGGATATCGACGTCTTCACAGACGGGATCATCTTCGACGCCCCGACCTTTGCCCTTCCGAAACTTACCGCTCAGCAGGCGCTTAACGTCGCGAACGCGGTCGACAAGGTGATCGAGCGAGCTGAAAAGGGCGGCTTCAACCTCATCTTGGAGGGAGAGAAGGTGCTCACCATCGCCCGCATCGGACGCGGCATCACGTTCGCCTCTGGCGAGAAGGCGGAAAGCGTCACGGTGATGATGGCTCAGGATCTCGCGCGCCAGCTCCGCACCGCCGCCAAGGCACAGTCCAACTAAAGAAAAACCGCCCGACCTGATGCTGACTGGTCGAGCGGTTCTGGAGAATACAGTTTTGCTTACACTGTCCGGATATAATAGCGAAGTAGAAGATGGCGTTCAAGAGTCAGCAAGCGAGTTCGATGAACTTGCTGCTTGGCTTGGTGAGCACATGCACGATGCTTTCCGTGATCCCGTGTCTGACGCGGAGATCGACGCATGCATCGCAATCCTCGGCACGATCTAGGCCGTGGCAATGCAGGCGCGCGACCCCTCAGAAGCAGGCGAAACAGCACCTGCAAAAAACGCGAATAAAGGTAAAATCCGGCCTGTCCGCTCCAGGCGTCGAGGGACGAAAATCATTAGAGCTAAGAGGCGTTTAGACCGTTCGAAGGCTGCTGGTGCAAGACGCTTACACGTAGCGAACACCCACACCCCTTCTAACCCCTCTAATCAGCCCTCTTACACAACCCTCTCATACAGTCAGACCAGCACTCAGAAGACGGCTTCTAACGATAACACCCCTAAGAGAAAGCCGGGGAAGGCCTTCAGGCCGGATCGATGGGAGACCATCCCGGATAACGTAAGGCTCTGGTCGGCGGCGCTTGTCTTGTCTGCAATGGATGAGACCTACGCCTTCACCTTGAACCTGGGTCACCAGATCGATGAGAAGGCCCGCGCGGCGGCTGCGAACGACAACTCACCGGGCGCTGCAGATTTCATGCGCCGTCGTATCATGCGGGAGCTGAAGCCCGCGCTCGACCGCCTCGGCCTGCCTCTGTTCTGGTTCGCCCTGGAGATCAGCCCTGACGGCAAACTCCACATTCACGGCGCGATCGCAGCCAGAAAACATGAGATCCCGGCCATCGAGAAGGCGCTGTGTCGGGCAGGGGGCGCTTGGACGCCTGTCCCTGGTTCGTCTCAGGTCCATACCAAGCGCCAGTTCAACGCCGAGGGCTGGTTCAACTACTGCGATGAGGATCTCGCTAAGACAGGCCGGGTGATCGATGGTCCGCTCTTCTACATCCCGGATGAGCTGAGACGCCGTGCTAGAGCTCGCTACATGGCGGATCGTGACGAGCTGATCGAGTTTCTTCGCGGCGAGAATCAGCGACGGATGCGGCCATAGCTGGAATAGCCCGAAGTCGTTTAACCTGTGGATTGCTGTTGATACCCGCTTTGCGTTTGACAACGCTCTGCAAAGCGCTCGTGATCAACCTGACCGACCCGACCAACCACACCAAACGCTTTTTCAATGGCGAGGTGTGTCCGTGGCTTATCTTCGAAATCTGATCTCCCGCATGGTGGCCTTCTTCAAGGCGCACCCGAACACGCTCATCAGCGTGGCCCTGCTCATCATCCGGGAGGGCATCATCCCGATCATCTTCGGCGACCGTCTGTAGCGCTCCAGCAGGCCGGGAGATCGTTAGCTCGCTGGTGTTCATCCCCGACGAGCTGAGACGCCTTGCGAAAGCTGGCTACATGGCGGATCGTTCGGCTCTCATCGGAGCGAGAACATGAAGAAGGTAGCTCGTGCGCTGGTCGCATGCGGGTTGATCACGGCGACGATCACCTCGGCAGGCGCTGAGGCGGTAAATTGGCAGACAATGAGCACAGAGCAGCTCAGCAAACTAACGCCTGAGCAACTTGCACCCTTGCCTCTGCTAGAGGTGGGGAAGAAAATTCAGCCCGATTACGCTGCCATGCTGCTCCCGGCTGTCTCGATGGCGTTGAGCCGTCTCTACTACGGCATGTCCGTACCGATGATGCCGTTTGAAACGTACGTTCCGATCGCGGTTCGCGAGTTTCAGCAAGACATTGGTGCCACAGCAGATGGCTTGATCAAAGCCAGAGAGTTCGATGACTTGATAAGCCGGGCAAACCGCGTGAACCGTGATGCCTCCCCGATCTTTCCTTCTACCGAACAGAAAATTTCGATTAGTGGCGATCTAGCTACATTTGGGGGCACCTGGATCATAGAAGGCGAAAAGCACGCCTTCCCGGTGAACTACTCGCTCTACAAATGCTGGAAGTCACGTGCTCTCTGCGATGTGTCAGAGGGCATTGTCTACCGCCCCGCAGGGCCAAGCGGGACGATGAACATCACCTCGGAGACGTGGAAGGTAATCAAGTGGGATGCCGCTGAGATCCTGATGGAGTCGAGCGCCGCATGTCGCGTCACCACCATCAGCGCGAACATCGCCTCCAAAGAGGTGTTCCAGATGACGAGAAACAATGGTGACAGCTGCGGCGACGATGCTGTTCTGCCAAAGCTCGCCTCTCCGAGGATCGCCCGGCTAGTAGATGGCCTGCAAGTGATTTCGAGTTTGCACAACCAAGAACGCGATGAGAGTAACAAGCTCCTTAGTCACTCTATGCAGAAGGTGATGAGCGATTTGAAAGAATCCTCTGAGCGTCTGATTAGAAGATAAGTCAGTATTGACTGTCG
The DNA here is from genome assembly GCF_033898525.1 of Terrihabitans rhizophilus. Classification (NCBI taxonomy): domain Bacteria; kingdom Pseudomonadati; phylum Pseudomonadota; class Alphaproteobacteria; order Hyphomicrobiales; genus Terrihabitans; species Terrihabitans rhizophilus. Next base: position 138,335 of record NZ_JAXAFJ010000005.1, read on the forward strand.
CAACTTATTTTACTTACTTGTTGATCTGCAACGAAGCCCCTGTCACTATGATCTAGCTGAGAAGCTAACCATGCGATTAGAGGCTGATATGTCTACATACGTCAACGACGAAACCTACCAGAACGCTGTCACCGCACTCGCGAACGCTTGCTTTGATCCTATCACCGGCAGGCCGGACGCATCACTGATCAAGACCATCCTGGGCGAACAGCTCGACATCTGGCCTCAAGCGATCCGGCTCGATGTCGCGCGCTCAGACGCGCACCTGGACCTAACGCCCTACCGGAAGCCTGGTGGTGGCTATGAGCTGGATCTCAGCGCCTACAAGGACGATGCGAACATAGCCGCTCACGAGCCGAAGCCCGGTGACCTCCTGCGCAACGCGAAAGCCATGGTGTTCGCCTCAGTGCCAATGGAGCGCCTGGAGAAAGAGGCGAGGGCGCATGAACTCGCCAAGCGGAAGATCAAGCCGGAAGAGCAGGATTGAAGCAGCTTGCAACGCGAGTTCACAGGGCGAAAGATCCTGGAACTCGCGCCACCGAGATGTGTAGGAAGCCGCATGTTCCCGACTTGTTCCGGGGCCAGTTGCTGCTATATGTGGGTTCAGTATATGCAGGGGAGATTAGAGGACTTTCCGATGCCTGGACCATATGACGCGAAGGCAGTCGCTAATGCGATCCTGGAGAAGAGCTTCCAGGAGAAGAAGCCTGTGAGCCCTCTTAAGCTACAGAAGCTCCTCTACTACGCGCATGGCTACTACTCTGCTGCAGCCGGCGTCCCGCTCATTGACCAGCCATTCGAAGCTTGGGAATACGGCCCTGTAGTGCCCTCGCTGTATCGCGAGTTTCGTCATTGCGGGAACTCGCCGATCAACTCGCTTGCCAGCGATTACAGCTGGGAACTCGAGGATTTCTGCCCAGTTCCGCCGGTGTCAGACGATCGTAAAATGAGGCGGGTGATCGACTTCGTTTGGGAGGCTTATGGCGACTACTCACCAATCGAGCTTTCGGAAATGACCCATCAGCCAGACAGCCCCTGGGACAGAACGAGAAAGAAGAATAAGGGCATTAAGAATGCCGATATCTCCCAGGAAATGATTGAAGCGTATTTCTCGCCTCTGGTGAATAAGAAGTCTGCATGAGCTGCGATGACACGCCGGAATTCAAGAAGGATGAGATTCCGAAGGTCGAGACTACCGCCATCGCTCAAGCGGAGCAGGCTTTCTTTGATTCTCCGAAGCCGCCGAACACCTTCGAGCTGCGCTTCGGCAAGTTCGGCCACATCTCCTGGCATAGTGACAACAGCACTGCGGTGCTTGCGTTAATCGTTCTTGTCCTTCTCTGTGTAGTGGTCCTGATTGTGTCGATCGTCGGCGCTTGGACCACCGACAAGGGCTGGCTTGATTCGATCCTGCGCATCTTGGGAAACGCGATCTCAGCTGTTGCTGGAGCGGTTGTGGGTGCGAGTGCGGGTGCTACGAGCACTCGGCGGCGTAAGTGACGCGGCGCTTCGTGGCTCCCTGTGTGTCGAGGTCGGAAAGTAGGTACGAGGGAAACATCGCGATTGTTATCGCCCTCGCCTTGAGTGTCACGTCGCCATAGTCATCCCCTGCGGTTCGCGCAGCATGACCCTGGATCGCATCTAAGACGCGAGGATCGACGCCAGCCTCGCGCCCCACTGTCTTCATCCGGTGTCGCCAGCCGTGGTTCGGATCGACATCGCTAGGGATGATCTTCAGCGAGCGCAGCCAAACGCCAATTTTCGAGCTGTTGTTCTTGGCCGGATGAAGCTTGCCCTTTCGATCCGCACGCTCGGAGTAGAACAGCGGTCCAGGTTCTGAAGCCGCGACAAACTCCAGGAAGCCGCGCTCGACTAACTGCGGGTGCAACGGCACGTCGCGATACTGCCCGGTCTTAACCGAACCAGCGTCGGGCGTGATCCGCACGAAGTGAATGCCGTTCTCCGTCCGCACGTCCTGCTTCCGAAGCTGCGTCATCTCGGAAACCCGCGCCCCTGTATGAGCGCAAAGCCACGGCGCCCACTTCTTTGCAGCGCTGAGCGTGGGATGCTCGCGGCGTTGTGCGGCGCTGGAGTAGGGCGGTCTATAGTCGCTTGCCGCCTTAAGCACCGCGAGAGCTTCTTCCAGCGTGTAGCCTTTCTCGCGGGAGCGAACGGCCCTTGTGACGCGGACCTTCACGCCAGCCACGGGATTGCTTTTGATCCGGTCGTTTTCAGTCGCCCATTGGAGCACGGCCCGAAGCGCGGCGATGTTCACGTCGCGCACTGTCTTTGCGGCCCTGGTGAGCAGAAGCTCGTCTTTCCAGCGGAGCACGTCGCCCTTCGTCACGCGAGCGGCATCGTCGTGCTTCAGGAACTCGGTGAACTGACGGAAGCAGGGCTTCCAACGCTTCTCTGCTTCAGCGCCCTTGCCGGAGGCCCTCAGCTCAGCAAGGTAGCCAGAAAGCAGCCCCATGAGCGACACGGGTGAAGCGCGCTCAGGTTCGGCTGGCAGCTTCAGCAGCGGGTGTTTTGGCTCGGCTGGCAGTTCGCCTGCGTCGCGCGTCTTAGACCGCTCCAGCGTCTCCAACTGGACGGCTGCCAGCACGCGTGCTGTTTCGCGCCACTCAATCGAACCTGGCTCAGCGGTGATGTTCCCGCGATCGCGAAAGCGATCGATCGCCCATCCGATCACAGCGCCGATCTCGTCATTCCCCGCCTGACCGGAAACAACTCGCCTAAGCACGGCTGCTAAGCCATCACGGAAGAGGTGCTCATACTCAGGGTGATAGATCGGGCTTCCATCCTCGCCAGTCAGGTTGCGGAGGTTCTCATCCAGGATGTCTTCTTCAGCGAAATGCGTCTGAGCGACCTCCGAGAGGTTCATGCGCCGATAGGAGAGCGGGCCGCTGGGCAAACCGGACTTGCGTCGGGCTTGATCGATGACATCGTTAAACCGCGCAACAGCAGCGGAAAGCCTGCGAGTGGCCGTCCTGCGGTCTGGGCCGAGGGCTTCGCGAAGCTCCGACTTCCCGATGATTGAGCGTAGCTCTGAAGGCACCACCACGCGTGCGAAGTAGCGCCCGTCACGCTCCAAAAGGTGCCGCACCTTGCCCGTCATTCCACACCCGTTTGTAACGACGTTTGTAACGTCAGAACGGACGAAAAACCCTGAGTTTTCAAGAAAGTCTAGATCTTCTAAGGGGAATGATGGTGCCGCAGGGGAGGATTGAACTCCCGACCTCACCATTACCAATGGTGTGCTCTACCACTGAGCTACTGCGGCCAGATGCGCGTGTGCGGCCGACGCAAAGCGGCGGGCGGCGCGGGCGGATAACTGCCATAAGCCGGCATGCTGCGCAACCATGCTTGCCAGCTTCCCGCAGCTTCTGTTCATGTGCGGCATGAGTAAGGATCAGCGCCCATCTCCCGAACAGGCCGCGCGCGCCGAAAGGCTTGCTGCGCAGCTTCGCGAAAATCTGAAGCGGCGCAAGGCGCAGGCGCGCGGCAGGCGCAGCGATGCGCCCATCGTCGCAGGCGAGGGGGCTGGCAAGGGCGAGCGGGAGCCGTGATGTTCCCGCGCCTTGTTTAGCCCCTGCGCTTCCGATACATCGCGAGGTTTCCTGCGGCCTCAGCCGCGACATCACAGGGTTCCTGCATATGGACCGCATCCGCATTGTCGGTGGCGCCACGCTCGAGGGCGTGATTCCGATTTCCGGCGCCAAGAACGCCGCCCTGCCGCTGATGATCGCGAGCCTGCTCACCGAAGAAACGCTGGTGCTGGAAAATGTGCCGCGCCTGGCCGACGTCATCCAGCTCAAGCGTATCCTGTCGAACCACGGCGTAGACATGGGCGTGCGCGGACGGCGCCATGGCGAGACCGATACCGATGGCGAGACTCTGACGCTGAACGCCAAGACGATCGTCGACACCACGGCTCCCTACGAGCTCGTCTCGACGATGCGCGCGAGCTTCTGGGTGCTCGGGCCCCTGGTGGCGCGCATGGGGCATGCCAAGGTTTCGCTTCCGGGCGGCTGCGCCATCGGCACGCGTCCGGTCGACTTCCTGCTGCAGGTGCTGGAAGCGCTCGGCGCGCAGATCGAGATCGACAGCGGCTATGTCATCGCGACCGCGCGTCACGGGCTTAAGGGCGCCGAGATCAACTTCCCCAAGGTTTCGGTGGGCGCCACGCATACGGCCCTCATGGCGGCGAGCCTTGCCGATGGCGTCAGTGTCATCAGCAACGCGGCGCGCGAGCCGGAGGTGACGGACCTCGCGGACCTCTTGGTCAAGATGGGCGCGAAGATCGAGGGCATTGGAACCTCGACGCTGACCGTCACGGGCGTCGCGCAGCTCCACGGCGCCACCCACCGCGTCATCGCAGACCGCATCGAGACCGGCACCTTTGCGCTTGCCGTCGCCATGGCCGGCGGGGATGTGACGCTTCAGGGCGCGAGGACCGATCTTCTGGAAAGCGCGCTCGACTCGATGCGCCAGGCGGGCGCCGAGATCGAGGCGCTGCCGAACGGCATCCGCGTGTCGCGCAACGGCAATGGCCTGCAGGCCGTAGACGTCACCACCGAGGCGTTCCCGGGCTTTCCGACGGACTTGCAGGCGCAATTCATGGCCCTTGCCACCCGCGCGCAGGGCACGTCGCGCATCCGGGAAACCATTTTCGAGAACCGCTTCATGCATGTGCAGGAACTTGCGCGCCTCGGCGCGCGGATCCGGCTCGATGGCGACACCGCCTTCGTCGATGGGGTGGAGCGGCTGAAGGGCGCGCCTGTGATGGCGACCGATCTGCGGGCCTCCGTCTCGCTGGTCATTGCGGCCCTTGCCGCCGAAGGAGAGACGGTGGTCAACCGCATCTACCACCTGGATCGCGGGTTTGAGCGGCTGGAGCACAAGCTCTCGCGTTGCGGCGCGCAGATCGAACGCATCAGCGGCTGAACACTCCTCATTGCGCGCGCTAACAGCCCTTCCTAAGTGAAGGCATTCACGCACCATGGCGGCCCGATGCTCGACGATGCACCCTTGAAACTGCTGGCGTTCGACGCCGAAGACCTGAAGGTTCTCTCCGTCCACCTTCAGGACGCTGAACTCACGACCAGCGATCTGATCTACCTTCCGCGCGAGAGGCGGTTCGCCTTCGCAGCCGACCGCTTCGATTGGGAAGCCTCCGTGTCCGGAAAGGGCACGCGGCGGCGCCGCACGGCCGTGCATTTCGAGGGCGTGACGGCGGTTCGCTCCCGAGGGGTGGACACGGCGAAGAAGGACCAGGCGCTCACGCTTCTTGCGCTCGCATTCGAGCCCGGCGAGGCCCCTGGCGGCTCCGTTCACCTGCTGTTTCTCGACGGCGCCTGTGTGAAGCTCGACGTCGAATGCCTTGAGGCAGCCTTCAAGGATCTCGGGCCGACCTGGACCTGCAGCTGCTGCCCCAGCCATCCCGAAGCCGACGAACCTGCCAAAGCCGAGGTCGCCTGACATATGGCCGTTTTGCTCGATGCTGGCGCGCATGATTTCGAAGCACGCTTTTCCGCCCTGCTGGGCGCGAAGCGCGAGAGTGCCGAAGACGTTGATTCCGCCGTGCGTGACATCATTGCTGAGGTGCGTTCGCGCGGCGACGAGGCCTTGTGCGAGTTCACGCGCCGGTTCGACCGCTTCGAGATAACGCCGGCGCAACTGCGCGTCACCGACGCCGAGATCGACGCCGCTTGCGCCGAGTGCAGCGCCGAAACGCTGGAGGCCCTGGGCGTCGCACGCGACCGCATCGAGAGCCATCATCGCCGCCAGCTTCCGCAGGATGAGCGGTACACCGACGCGCTGGGCGTGGAACTCGGTCATCGCTGGACCGCGGTGGAAGCCGTTGGGCTCTACGTTCCCGGAGGCACGGCTGCCTATCCGTCTTCGGTGCTCATGAACGCGATCCCGGCCAAGGTGGCGGGCGTGCCTCGCGTGGTCATGGTGGTGCCCACGCCGGACGGAAAGCTGAACCCGCTCGTTCTGGCGGCCGCTCGTCTTGCGGGCGTGGATGAGATCTACCGCGTGGGTGGTGCGCAGGCCGTCGCCGCGCTGGCCTATGGCACCGACACGATCAAGCCGGTCGCGAAGATCGTCGGACCGGGCAATGCCTGGGTGGCCGCGGCCAAGAGGCGCGTATTCGGCGTGGTCGGCATCGACATGATCGCTGGCCCCTCCGAGGTCGTGGTGGTCGCGGATGGCGATGCGAACCCGGAATGGGTGGCCGCCGATTTGCTCGCGCAGGCCGAACACGACACCGCTGCGCAAGCCATCCTCATCACCGATTCGCCCGCGCTCGCGGCTGCGGTCGAGAAGGCGGTTGCGCATCAGCTCGCAGTGCTGCCGCGCGGAAACATCGCCGGCGCGAGCTGGGCCGAGCACGGGGCGATCATCCTTGTTCCGGACCTGGACGCCGCAGTGCCGCTCGTGGATCGGCTGGCCCCGGAGCATCTCGAAATCGAGACGCCGGATGCGGACGCCCTGGCCGCCAAGATCCGCAACGCCGGTGCGATCTTCCTGGGCTCGCACACGCCGGAAGCCATCGGCGACTATGTCGGTGGTTCGAACCATGTGCTGCCCACCGCCCGGTCCGCCCGCTTCTCCTCCGTGCTGTCGGTGCTGGATTTCGTGAAGCGCACCTCGATCCTGAAATGCTCGCCGAGTTCACTGGCGACGCTCGGCATTTCGGCGATCCGGCTCGCGGAAGCCGAGGGCCTTCAGGGCCATGCCCGCTCCGTGTCCATCCGGCTCGAGAACGCCTGATGGACAGCGGCGGCGCCGGGGATGACTTGTCCCGCGACCGCCTGGTCTCGGTCGAGATCGACGAGCGGTCATTGGGTGCGGCGAGCGCCGAGGCCGAGCACGAATGCGAGGTCGCGATCTACGACCTTCTCGAGGAAAACAGCTTCGCGGTAACGGGGCAGGATCTCGGACCCTACCGGCTGCGGCTGGCACTCGAGGGCGCGCGGCTGATGTTCGCCGTGAAGGACGAGGAAGGCCGCGATGTGGTGGCCCATTTCCTTGCTTTGGGTCCCTTCCGCAAGACAGTCACGGACTATGTGACGATCTGCCAGCGGCACTATGCGGCCATCCGCACGGCGTCTCCATCGCAGATCGAGGCCATCGATATGGGACGGCGCGGTCTCCACAACGAGTCGGCCACCATCGTGCGGGAGCGCCTGGCGGGGAAGATCGAGATTGACTTCGCGACCGCCCGCAGGCTCTTCACCCTTCTGGTTGCCCTGAACTGGGATGTCTGAACCGGGCGCGATGCTTGCTTCGATTTCAGCCCTCCCCATATGGGGATTGGTGCGCGGTGCCATCCGGCGTTGTTAAAACGCGCGTCTTTGATTAGGTTTCGCGCCTTCCACAAAGGTGTTCCCCTGGCAGACATGCCGGTGGGAGGTGCTTTGTCGTTTTCTGGAGCCGGTGCCGCGCATCGCGCGCCGCTCTAACAGCAGGTTTGCATGTCCAAAGAAGAACTGCTCGAGTTCCCGGGTGTTGTCTCCGAACTTCTGCCGAACGCGATGTTTCGCGTGAAGCTGGAGAATGACCATGAGATCGTCGCCCATACGGCGGGCCGCATGCGCAAGAACCGCATCCGCGTTCTGGCCGGCGACCGCGTTCTGGTCGAGATGACGCCTTATGACCTGACCAAGGGCCGTATCACCTACCGCTTCAAGTGACCGCGCCGCGGCGCCGTCCGCTGCCCAGCCGAGCGACGTCATGACCGGCCGTCCAAAACTTGTCCTCTCTTCCGCATCGCCTCGCCGACTCGCCCTGCTGGAGCAGATCGGCCTGCGGCCTGATGCGCTTCTTCCCGCCAGCATCGATGAAGAGCCGCTGCGGTTCGAGCGACCGCGGGCGCTCGCGGAGCGTCTGGCCGTGGAAAAGGCGCAGGCCTCACGGACGGTCGGGATTCAGGACGAGGCGTTGCGTGACGCGTTTTATCTCGCAGCCGATACTGTCGTCGCGCTGGGGCGCCGCATCTTGCCCAAGGCTGAGACCCTGGAAGACGCGGAGGAGTGCCTGGGCCTTCTCTCTGGCCGCGCCCACAGGGTCTACACCGCAGTCAGCATGATCACGCCGAGCGGCAAGCAGCGCAGTCGCGTCGTGGAGAGCCGCGTCCGCTTCAAGCACCTCTCCCATCGCGAGATGGAAAGCTACCTCGCCTCGCGGGAATGGGAAGGCAAGGCCGGCGGGTATGCCATTCAGGGAATCGCAGGCAGCTTTATCGTGCGGCTGGTCGGATCCTACACCGCCGTGGTTGGCCTGCCTTTGTACGAGACGCACAACCTGCTGACCGGAGAAGGACTCCAGGTGCACGAGGGCTGGCGCAACCCGTTGGAAGGTGTCTCGTGAGCAGCCGCGCTCCCGCTGGCGGCAAATCCTGCCCCATCTGCGGAAAGCCGGCCGCGCCGGACCATCGCCCCTTCTGCTCGACGCGCTGCGCGGACGTGGACCTGAACCGCTGGCTCAGTGGCGCCTACCGTGTCGAAACCGACGAGCCGCCGTCGGATGCGACATCTTCGTTACAAGAAGGCGAGGAAGCGTCTGGACAGGCGCCGCGACGCTTCTTATAAGGCCCCCACTCGAACGGGCAGCGCCCGCTTCGGCGCCCAGGTAGCTCAGTTGGTAGAGCATGCGACTGAAAATCGCAGTGTCGGCGGTTCGACTCCGTCCCTGGGCACCATTTCCCTTCCCCCCGTCCGAAACCGACCTGCAGACCGACAGCGGACGTCGCTACGGCCTGACCATAAGCTCGAACCACGTTCGCCAAGCTGCTGCAGCGGCTGCTGGCGGATCACGAGCTGAACGGAAAGCGGGAAAGCTGTTCCCAAGGGCCGCCGAGATAGCGCCACAGCAGCAGGCCACGCGCCTTGATCGTGAAGGGCTCGAACCCTTCCGATAACCGGTTCAGCAATAGCCGGGCCTCTTCCGGAGTGACCTTGTTCTGGATCGTCACATGCGGGCGGAAGGCTTGCTGGTCCTGTGCGCCGAGCTTGTCCTGCCAGTGTGCCGCCAATGCTTTCCGAACCGCCGCCAGCTGCTCCGAGTTCAGTGTGAAGGCCACGCCGCGTCCGAGCGAGCGAAGGCCGGTGACCGGCAGCTCGAACGCCGCCTGCTGCTCGCAGAGCGCCTTGAGCACTGCCTCGACCGCGGGAAGTTCCTGGCCCGGCAGATGATGGAACAGGGTCAGATGGGCTGGGATCAGGTTCCGCTCGACGGGGAAGTGGGCGCGTCGCAAAGCGTCGAAGCTGGCCGACGATTCGTCGTCCATCCACAAGGTCAGGATCAGAGGATCGGACACCGGCCCCGCTGCGCCGCCAACACTCACCGGAACCTCATCCACAGCGGTCTGGCCGCCGATTAACGGAAACGAAGGGGAAGTTAACGGGGGTTAACCCGGCATTAACCATTAGGGGCCGTAATCCATAACAGAAGATTAAGGACAGCGGTCTTGAGCGGCATCACCACGTCACGGCAGGCTCTGCGTTTCAAGGGCAAATCCTATCTGGCGCTCGTGCTGACGCCGGAAGCTCCGCTCGAGGCATGGCTTGAGGATCTGCTGGATCTCAGCACGCGTTCGCCCGGCTTTTTCACCACGCGTCCCGTGGTGCTGGACCTGAGCGATGCCGGCCTTCCGCCCAAGGACGTGAAGGCGCTGATCAACGCGCTGGACCGCATGGGCATCCGTGTCATGGGCATCGAGGGCGCACGTCATCTCAAGCTGCCGGCCGGGATGCCGCCGGTGCTGAATGGGGGCCGCAAGACCGGCGATGTGGAGGCGCAGGAGGAAACGGCATCCTCACGCGCGCCGAAGACGGGATCCATGATCGTGGAGAACGTCCGCTCCGGCCAGAGCATCGCCAATGGTGATGGCGACATCACCGTCATGGGTTCGGTGGCCTCGGGTGCCGAAGTCATCGCCGCCGGCTCCGTCCACATCTACGGCGCCCTGCGCGGCCGCGTCATCGCGGGCGCCTATGGCAATCCGCATGCCCGCATCTTCGTCAAGAAGCTGCAGGCCGAGTTCCTGGCCATCGACGCCGTCTACCTTGCAGCGGAGGGCATCGACCCTGAGCTGATGGGCCAGTCGGTGCAGATCTGGTCCGAAGACGACACCATCAAATTGAGCAATTTGCGCTGAATACGCAGGAGATAGCCGTCATGGGCGAGGTAGTTGTAGTTACATCGGGCAAGGGCGGCGTCGGAAAGACGACGACCACTGCAGCTCTCGGTGCGGCTCTGGCCGCCGCCGGCGATACGGTGGTGGTCATCGACTTCGACGTCGGTCTTCGCAACCTCGATCTCGTGCTCGGTGCCGAGCGCCGGGTGGTGTTCGATTTCATCAATGTCATCCAGGGGCATGCCAAGCTCTCGCAGGCCCTGATCCGCGACAAGCGGCTCGAGAACCTGTGGCTGCTGCCGGCCTCCCAGACGCGCGACAAGGATGCGCTGACGGAAGAGGGCGTTGCCATCGTCATCAACGAACTGCGCGCGCGCTTCGACTGGGTCATCTGCGACAGCCCGGCCGGCATCGAGCGTGGTGCGGCTCTCGCCATGCGCCATGCCGACGTCGCCGTTGTCGTCAGCAATCCCGAAGTGTCCTCGGTCCGCGATTCCGACCGCATCATCGGCCTGCTCGACGCCAAGACTGAGCGCGCCGAGCGCGGGGAGTTCATCCCGAAATACCTGCTGCTCACCCGCTATAATGCCGCCCGCGCCAGCCGCGGCGACATGATGGCCGTGGAAGACGTGCTGGAAATCCTGTCGATCCCGCTGCTGGGCATCATTCCGGAAAGCGACGAAGTGCTTCGCGCGTCGAACCTTGGCACGCCCGTCACGCTGAACAGCCCCACCAGCAAGCCGGCCATGGCCTATGCCGAGGCGGCCCGCCGCCTGCGCGGCGAAAACCTCGATGCTGTGCAGATCCCCGTCGAGAAGCAGGGCCTGTTCAACAAGCTCTTCGGCCGGAGGGCGGCATGAACATCCGCAGCCTTTTCACCCGCGGCAAAACAGCGGCCACAGCACGCGACCGGCTCCAGATCCTGCTCGCGCATGAGAAGACCGGCGGCCATGGCGGCGCCTCGCAACTGATCGTGGCGCTGCGCGAGGAAATCCTCGCGGCCATCGCGAAGCATGTCGACGTGGACCAGACAAAGGTCAACGTGAACATGAAGCGCGAGGACGACATGGCGATCATCGAGATCGACTTCGAAGTTCCGGAAGCGCAACTGCCGCAGGCACAGTACGCCCTCGCGGGCTGAGACTTCGCCCTCCTCGAACGGAGAGCGTCTTCTGCTTAGAAGCGGGGCTGGGAGTGATCCCGGCCCCGTTTTGCATCCGCAGAGTCAGGCCCTGCGAAGTGCCACGCCCTTTATCTGCGCGAAGACCTCCGCGCTGTCGGCGAGCGCGAGGTCAGTCCAGGATTTCCGCGTCACGCGCGCTACCAGCCGTGCGCCCGCGCCGTCCAACCCGAGACCCAGCACCGCCGCGACTTCGTGTTCGCCGGCCGCCGACGACGACAGCACCCGAGCCGGAAGGACGTTCAGGATGGTGCTTGGGCCGGGCACCTGCCGGCTCAGGCTGATGTCGCCGGCGCCCACCCGTATGCGTTTCCGGCTGCCGACAACCGCCGCCGTGCCGGGCGTGATGAAGCGGCCGCCATCCACCTCCAGCACCAGCAAACCATTTTCGGCATCATGCGCGACAACGCGCGCATCGAGGCTGACCGCCGCCTCACTGCTCGCCGCGAGCGGTAGTCCGGGATCGCTCTGCAGGTCGGCCAGCGGCCCAGAGGCAATGACGCGCCCGTTCTCCATCAGCACCAGATGGTCCGCGAGGCGTTCGATCTCCGCCATGTCGTGGCTGACATAGAGGATGGGCAAGCGCAGCGTCTCGTGCAGGCCTTCGAGGAAAGGCAGGATCTCGCTTTTCGTGGCGCGGTCGAGCGCGGACAGCGGCTCGTCCATCAGCAGCAGGCGAGGGTTCGACAATAGCGCCCGGCCCACGGCGACCCTCTGGCGTTCCCCACCTGAGAGATTGCGGGGCGCACGGTCGAGAAGATGAGCGATGCCGAGCAGGTCGGCGATCTCCGCCAGCTCCGGCCCTCCGGCGCCGGTTTTACCCGCGCCGAACAGAAGGTTGCGAGTCACCGACAGATGCGGGAACAGGCTCGCTTCCTGAAAGACATAGCCGATGGGCCGGCGATGCACGGGCACGAAGCGGTTGGCGTCCTGCCAGACCTCGCCCTCGATCCGGCACACGCCATCCGGCACCCTCTGAAGCCCTGCGATGCAGCGCAGCACGCTGGTCTTGCCGCAGCCGGAGGGGCCGAAAATGCCCGTGATCCCGCGCGCGGGGACGCTGAACTCCGCGTCCAGCATGAAGCGGCCGAGCAGACCGCGGAACCGGACCTCTATGTTTTCGATCATGTGTCAGACGCCCACGCGCGCCATGCGCTTGCCGAGAAGCGTCATCGCCAGAACGACGGTAAGCGCGAACACCACCATGCCGCCGGCCAGGATGTTGGCCTCGCGCCATTGCGCCGTTTCGACATAGTCGTAGATGGCGACGGACAGCACTTTCGTCTCGCCGGGAATGCTGCCGCCGATCATCAGCACCACCCCGAACTCGCCCACCGTATGGGCGAAGCCGAGCACGGCGGCGGTCAGGAAGCCGGGCAGCGCCATCGGCACCGCCACGGTCCAGAACGCGCGTAAGGGCGACGCGCGCAATGTGGCCGCCACCTCCAGAGGCCTGTCGCCCATAGCCTCGAAGGCGTTGCGCACCGGCTGCACCACAAAGGGCATGGAATAGAGCACGGAGCCGATCACCAGACCCTCGAAGGTGAAGGCGAGCGTACGCGCGCCCCACAATCCGGCGATGGGCCCGCCCACGCCGTTGGGCCCAAGGGCGACCAGAAGGTAGAAGCCGAGCACCGTGGGCGGCAGGACGAGCGGCATCGCCACCACGGCGGCCACCGCCTCCTTCCACCATGCGCGCGAGCGGGCAAGCCACCAGGCAAGCGGCGTCCCCAGCACCAGGAGGACCAGCGTAGTAATGGCGGCGAGTTCCACCGTGAGGCGAACCGGCTGCCAGATATCGGGAGGGAGACCGAGCATCGCGATCTCAGTCGACGACGGCGTAGCCGTACTTCTCGATGACGGCGCGCGCTTCGGCCGATTTCAGGAAGTCCATGAATGCCGTGGCCGCCTCATTGCCCGCGCCCTTCTTCAGCAGCACGGCGTCCTGCCGGATCGGCTCGTACAGATCCTGCGGCACGTTCCAGCTAGAACCGGCCTTGCCCACGATTTGCGAAAGGGCGACGAAGCCCACTTCCGCATTGCCCGTCTCGATGAACTGGAAGGCCTGAGCGATGCTGTTGCCCTGCACGATCTTCGGCGCCAGCATCTCGTAGAGCCCGAGCGCCTTCATGGTCTCCACGGCGGCCGCGCCATAAGGAGCGGCGGTGGGATTGGCGATGGAGATCTTCTGGAACGTGCCGACCTTCAGCGTGTCCTCACCCTTCACGGCACCCACGTCCTTGCTCCACAGCACCAGCTTGCCCACCGCGTAGGTGAAGACGCTGCCGTCCACGCCCAGTTCGTCCTTGACGACCTGCGTGGGACGATCGTCATCGGCCGCGAGGAACACCTGGAACGGCGCATCCTGCCGGATCTGGTTGTAGAACTGGCCGGTCGAGCCGAAGCTGAGCACGGCAGTGTGGCCGGTCCTGTCCTTGAAAGCGGTGGCGATCTCCTTGGCCGCTTCGGTGAAATTCGCGGCGACGGCCACATTCGTCTCGGCGGCGAGGGCGGGCGCCGAGGCGAGCCCGGCGGCGAGACCGATGACGGCTGTGAACGTGCGCAAAAGCTTCATGGCAGGAGGTCTTTCGGGTCAATCGATGGCGATGATGACGTGCGCGGCATCGAACAGCGCGCAGGCCTCCGCACACTCAGTCAGGTCGAGCGCCTCGGCGCTGCGTGCGGAGATGGTGGCTGCAAGCGTGCGGTCGTCGCCGATGTCGAGCACGATTTCGGCGCTGACGGAGGTGGTCTCGCAGCGCCGCACCGTGCCGGGAATGCAGTTGCGCATCGAGACGAGGGGCGGCGTCGTACCCGGCGCGATGATGACGAAAGGCGCCTTTATGAGGAGGACGACCTGCCGGCCCTCGACGAGGCCGAGATCCCGCACGCTGCCGTTCGTCACAAGAGCGTGGATCGTAGTCGTCGCGGTCACCTGCACCGCGATCTCGGCCATAAGAGCGTCGGAGGTTATCGCCGTCACCGTGCCGCGGAGGGCATTGCGCGCGCTGGTCCGCATCAGAAATCCAGACATCAGGTTGAGGGGCGAGACGCCGGTGCCGGAAAGCTCCGGCTCTAGGGCGCGGACGACACGCGCCATCTCGGCTTCCATCCGGTGGAAGGCGGCGATCACGCGCAGGCCGGTCGGGGTCAGGTGGGCGCCGCCACCGGCTTTGCCTCCGGCGCGGGCCTCTATGAGCGGCTGGCCGAACAGATTGGCCATGGCGTCCAGCCCATCCCAGGCGGCCTTGTAGGTGATGCCGATGTGGCGGGCGCCTGCCGAGATGCTGCCTTCGCGCGCCACCGCCTCGAGCAGGCGGATGCGGTCGCGCCCGACATTGGGCGCTTCGCTGCTGCGCAAGGTGACGAGGGCTTCGATGGACATCCGCAGCTTCTGGTTCGCTATGTTGTGAAACTATATAGCGCCGCTCATCCTCGACTCTCAAGTCCCCTACGAAAAACGCCCGCGGCAGGTGCCGCGGGCGCTCTATGAAGCTCAGCGAAGAAAGCCGAAGAGGCTCAGGCCTCTTCTTCGAAGGTCACCGCCACATTGGCGTTCGCCGAGAGGCGTACCTTATCGCCTTCGACTTCGGCGACGAGGCTGCCGGGAATGTAGTGATGATGGCCCTTATGAGAGCCTTCGCCGCTGTCCTTCTTCGTCAGCTTGATGCGGTCGCCTTCCACATGGTCGACCGTACCGACATGCGCGCCATCGGCGCCGATGACTTCCATATGTTCCTTGATGCTGTCGAGATGAGCCATCTGCGGGCCTCCTGTGTTGTCCTGCGAGAACGCCGGGACGGACGAAAGGATGCATGCGCTGCGGACGACACGGGTCAGCGCAGATCGACGCCCTCGAAGATGTGGCGTCCCAGCGGATCGATGAGGAAACCCGCGACCTCTTTTCGCGCGGCCATCAGCACCACGGAATGGGCCAGCGGCACCCAGGGCGCCTGATCCTTGAACACCTTCTGCGCCTGCCCGTAGAGCGCGGAGCGCTCCGCCTGGATCGCGGTCAGCTTGGCGCGGGTGACCAGGGCATCATAGGAAGGGTCGCACCAGCGCGCGACATTGCTGCCTCCGGGACGCGCCGAGAGACAGCTCAGAAGCACCTGCAGGAAGTTGTCGGGATCGCCATTGTCGCCGGTCCAGCCGAACAGGGCCATGGTGTGCTCGCCGGCCTGCAGCTTTGTCCGGTAGGCCGACCATTCGTCGGTGGCGAGGCGCAGCCGCACGCCCACCCGCGCGAGGTCGGCCTCCAGCATCTCCGCCACGCGGCGGCCATCGGGAATGTAGGGCCGGCTCACGGGCATGTACCAGAGGTCGGTCTCGAAGCCGGCCGGAAATCCGGCTTCCGCCAGAAGACGCCGCGCACCATCCGGATCGTAAGGGTAGTCCTGCACGCTGTCGTCATAGGACCAGAGCGTCGGCGGTATGGGGTTCTTGGCCACCGCACCCACGCCGCCATAGACCGACTCGATGATGGCCTTCTTGTCGACGGCCATGTTGATGGCGCGGCGCACGCGCGCATCGTCGAAGGGCGGCTTCAGGGTGTTGAACGCCATGTAGCCGATGTTCAGGCCTTCCTGCCGCAGCAGGACCAGGGAGGGGTCGGCCGTAATCCCCGCGACATCGTCTGGGCTGGGGAATGCCATCACGTGGCACTCGCCGGCCTTCAGCTTGGTCAGCCGCACCGTGGCGTTGGGGGTGATCGAGAACACCAGATTGTCGAGCGGCTGACTGCCGCGCCAGTAGCCGGGAAAGGCGCGGAACCGCACCGCCACGTCGCGCGTGAAGCCGGCGAACATGAACGGCCCCGTGCCGATCGGCTGCGTGTCCAGAAGATCGGGCGTGCCGGCCTTCTCCAGCGCGGCCGCGTATTCGGCCGAGTAGATGGCCGCGAACGGCATGGCCATGTCCGCCAGGAACGGCGCCTCGGGCCGGGCGAGCCGGATGCGGACCGTATGGTCGTCCACCTTGTCGATGGATTGCAGCAGATCGGGCATCCCCATATCGCCGAAATAGACGAAGCCGGAGACGGTGGCGGGCTCCCGGGATTTCCACTGCCGCGTCAGCGAAAAGACCACGTCGTCGGCGTTCATCTCGCGCGTCGGCTGGAAGGTCTTGCTGGTGTGGAACCGCACCCCGCGTCGCAGGTGGAAGATGTATTCCTGCCCGTCCGGCGAAACCGTCCAGCGCTCTGCCAATGCGGGCACCAGTTCCGAGGTGCCGGGCGTGAATTCCACGAGATTGTTGAAGATGGGGCGGGTGGCGTTCATGCCCGTGGTGGTCGTCGCCATGTGCGGGCTGAGCGTCTCTGGATTGCCTTCCGAGCAGAAGACCAGTGTCTTGGACCACGCAGCGGGAGCGGAGAAGGCGAGGGCAGCGCACGCGGCGAGAACGATGAGGCGCACGGGGATATCCTCTCAGGTTGTCGGAAGGTGGCGCTCGGCTGGGACGCCCAAGGCCAGTGGAAGATCGAGGATGAACCGGGTGCCGCCGCGCGGCGGGCTGTCGATGGCGATGCGCCCCCCGAGCGTTCCCGTGACGAGATTGTAGACGATGTGCAGGCCAAGTCCCGTGCTGCCGAGACCGCGCCGGGTGGTAAAGAAGGGCTCGAACACGCGTGACAGGTCTGCGTCCGGGATGCCGCGCCCGTCATCGGAGAAGGTGATCCGCACCCGGCCCTTGCCGCTCCGGGTCACGGTCAGCCGCATCGCACCGGGCGTTCCGTCCTCGAAGGCATGGGCGATGGCGTTGGTGATGAGGTTGGTGAAAACCTGTGCCAGGGCACCGGGATAGGTATCGGCCTGTATGCCTTCGGGACAGGTGAGGAGGAGTTCGTGTCCGCTCCGCCGCAAGACAGGCCCGAGGCTAGTCAGGAGTTCATCGAGCCATGTCTTCAGGTCGAAGCTTCGCCGCTCGCCGCTCGCCTGATCCGCCGACACCTGCTTGAAGCTGTGCACCAGATCGGCCGCGCGCCGCAGGTTGGACGACAGAAGGCCGGCGCCCTCCGTCATCCGCGTCACGAAGCGCTGCAACTCAGACCGCCGCAACTGGCCGGAGGCGGCGCTGTCGCCGAAGCGCCGCACCTCATCCTCCACCACGCTTGCGGTGGTGAGGGCGATGCCCACGGGCGTGTTGATTTCATGAGCCACGCCGGCAACGAGGCCGCCAAGGGAGGCGAGCTTTTCCGCCTGCAGAAGGCTGTCCTGCGTGTGCCTGAGCTCGTCCAGAGCCGCGTCCGCACGGTTCTTCGCCTCGCGAAGGGCGGTCTCGCGGCGGCCGATCTCGGTGACGAAGAAATTTGCGGCACGCGCCATGTCGCCCAATTCGTCGCGCCGCGTCGCTTCCGGCAGATGCGCCGTGCCGGGATCTTCCGCGAGCGCCAGCATCCGATGCTGGAGGCGCTTCAGCGGCCGGGTGATCGAACCCGCGACATGAAGGGCGAAAGCCGAGCCGAGCAGAAGACCAATGGCAGCCCCGACGATCAGGAGTTGCCGCACGGAGTGCCCGATGCTTTCCGCGTGTTCGGTGAACATGCGGTTCAGCGCGCGCGCACCGTCGCTCATCGCCACGGCGCTTCGATCCATGTCCTCGATCATGACGTTCTGGCTGCGCAGGCCCTCGGTGGCGCGCGACAGGCCGGCGCGCCACTGGTCCATGGCGTCGATCATCTCGGTCTGGATCAGGGGTGAGATCGGCAGTTCGGCGATGGTGTAGGAGAGCCGGGCGCTCTCCTCGATCAGGCGTGCTGTCGTCTGCGGGTTGCGTTCGGCCAGGGCTTCCGTGGTCTGCTGGCCGAGCTTCAGGGTGGAGATCGCGATGTTCTGCGTGGCCTGCTCGGTTTCGGAGGCGCGCACGGTGTAGGAGAGAAGCTGCGCCATCTCCTCGTGCACGGCGCGCTGGCGGGTCGAGCCGACCTTCAGCATACGCTCCGCCCAGGTCAGGATGTCGCGCGCGGCGGATCCTGCTGCGGGCGCGAGCGCCTGTCCCGTCAGTGCGCTGTCGTAACGTGCGACGAGGCCGGCGATCTCCTGCGCCTGAGCCGCCTGCGCATCACCGTTCAGGCGAGCCGAGAGCTCGTTGCCCACGAGGGCGAGGCGCGACAGCAGGAAATCCAGCCTTTGCCGTCCGTCGAGCGGGCCATCCTTTTCCCCTTCGCCGAGCCTCATCAGTTCCAGCTCGGAAACATTGCCGCGGAGTTCCTGGGCGCTGCCCACCAGTTCCCTCGTGGCGCGCAGTTTCCGGTCACGCTCGGCCAGCGAGGAGAGGATGTCGGTGTTCGAGGTGTGCTGACGGGCGCGTGCATCGTCCGTGAGGTGGATCAATGAGGCCGCCCGGTCGTCCATGTCCGCTGCGAGGAGGTCGTTTCGCACGGAGAGCCGCGTGAAATCCCTCATTCGCGAGACATACTGGTCCAGCGCCTGCCGCACATCGGCCGTCGCCGCCTTGCGCTGCGGATCCACGGCAAGGTCCGACAAGGCTGCAAGGTCGCTCGCGGCCTGGCCGGAGAGCTCGTTGAAGCGCGCGATATGCCGGCCACGGTCGAAGCGGGAGGCGTGCACATAGGCGTCGCGTGCCGTCACCGCCAGTTCGAGATTGCGGTAGACGCTGCCACCGAGAACGGCGGCGTTGCGGACGCGGTCCGCCTCGCCCAGCAGCAGCCAGGCCGCCAGTGCTATGCCGGCGGCAACCACGATCGGGATCGCCCCGACGACAATGATCCTGTAGGCGATGCGCATTCCGGGCCCCGTGCGAACTTCGCGCGGCGCGACGTCCGGTGCAACCTCTGCTGGAGCCCGGAACAGCGTGGGTTCGAACGGTTTCAGCGGTTGGCCGTCTGGATCACCGGGCGTGACAGCAGCACGGAACCCGTCGGTCCGGATGCGCGGGCGATGGTGATGACGCGGCTCGGCCGTGCCGTGTTGGTGTCCAGCCCGGAGATCCGGCAGGCCTGCGGGCCATTCGGCCATTCACGCCCGCACAGCTCCCGCACATCGGCGAGGTCCGTCTTGCCCGCACGGGCCACACCGGCATAGGTGCCGAACTCGCGGAAAGCGGTCTCGACGCGGGTGGATGGCTGGACGCCGTAGCCGAATCCGGCCGCGGGGAGGGGCAGCATCGTCGCCGCAACAAGGCTGGCGGAAACGGAGAAGGCGCCCGAGGCAAGTGCAAGTTTGAAGAAGAAGTCCATGGCCGCCCCCTAGCTGCCGCCTGTCGATGACGAGGTGTTAAGCCGTCACTGTTTCCGGCGTTTTGCTTGGGCACCCGGCATGTGTTTCGTCGTGGCCGCAGCCATGAAATAAATGGATCAGGTCTCTCTTTCGTCGGGGCAGAACATATAGCCGGCGCCACGCACTGTGCGGATGATGCGGGGATTGCCCGGTTCCGGCTCGATCTTGCGGCGGATCCGCGTCACGCGCACGTCGATGGCCCTGTCGAAGGCGTCGACATCCCGGGCGTTGGCAACATCCAGAAGGAACTCGCGTGACAGCACCCGGCGCGGATGATCGGCGAAGGCCTTGAGGAGGTTGAACTCGGACGCGGTGAGGGACTGCTCACCGCCATCGGCATCCCGAAGCGTGCGCCGGTCGATCTCCAGCCACTTCGTGCCTATGCGGATTGCCGGCGTCCCTCCGGCGGGCGCGGGGGGACTTGCGCCGCCGGAGCTGCGCCGCAGCACGGAGCGGATGCGCGCCAGGAGCTCCCGCAATTCGCAGGGCTTTGCGAGGTAATCATCCGCGCCCAGTTCGAGGCCGACCACCCGGTCGATCGGGCTCGCGGTCGCCGTAAGCATGATGACCGGTGTCCCACCATTCGCCTTCAGGTGGCGGATGATCGAAAGCCCATCCTCCTCCGGCATGTTGAGGTCCAGCACCACCAAATCCGGCTGCTTGCGCGCCAGCCCCGCACGAAGGGATGCGCCGCCGTCGAACAGCTCCACCGCGAAGCCGTGCAGCCCGAGATATTCGCCCGTCATATCGCGGGCGGCCTTTTCGTCATCGACGACGAAGATGGTCTGCGTCCCGCTCATGCCGGCGGCCCTTCCAGGGGAAGGATCATCGTGAAGCAGGCACCCGTGCCAGCGTGGGCGCTTCCGGCGACGATGCGGCCATGGTGCAGGTCCACGATGCGCTTGACGATGGACAGCCCAAGCCCGCTGGAGCTCTCGCCCGCGGTGGGCTTGGCCGACAGCCGCTGGAACCGGCCGAACAGCCGCTCGGTGTCCTCAGGAGACAGGCCCGGACCGCTATCGGTGATCCGGACCACGGCATCGGACGTGCCTCGGTCCACCTCCAGCACGATCCTGCCGCCGACCGGCGAATACTTGATGGCATTGCTGACAAGGTTGTCGAGCGCCTCTCGCAGCCGGTCGGGATCTCCGAGGACGGCGCAGGGGTCGGCCGGCAGCATCCGCATGTCCTGCTGCTTGCGTTCGGCGCCCGGCCGGTTTGTTTCCAGCACCTCGCGCGCCAGCGCCGTGAGGTCGAACCGCGCGGGGCGCAACGTCATGGCCTGTGCTTCGAGCAGCGCGTCCGCGATCAGTTGATCCACCATGCCGACCAGCCCGCGTACCGCGTCCCGTATATGGCCGATCTGGTCATGCGCCCGCTGCACCGGAACCGGGGACATTTCGATGATCTCGGACAGGATCTCGGCCCGGCCCTGAACCACGCTGAGCGGGTTCTTCAGGTCATGGGCGATGACGCCGAGGATCTCGTTCTTGAATGCATTGGCGTCGCGCAGCCGCGCCCATTGCTCCTGCAGTCTTCCGTTCGCTTCCGAGAGATCGCGCGTGCGCTCTGCCACGCGGCGCTCCAGTCCGGCATTGGCGTCCTGAAGCCGCTGGTAGAGGGCGACATTGTCGAAGGCGATCGAGAGGCGCGCGCAGAACACGCCGACAAGCGCACGGTCGGTGTCCGACAAGCTCCGCCCGGATTCCAGGAGCACCACCAGTTCGCGGCCTGTCCCCGTGCCGACATAAAGGACCGAGCGGCCATCGGAGAACACATGCTTGCGGCCGCAGAAGCCGCTGTCGATCAGGGCGCGAAGATCTTCCTCCAGGCCTTCATGCCGGAGATTGGCCATGTCGCTGTAGCAACCGGAGCCGGCCAGAACGAGAAAGCCCTTGTCGCTGGCCTGCTCCCTGACCACGAGGATGCCGACGCATTCCGCATCGATGAGGGTGGCCAGTTGGGTCAGCACGCCTTCGGCGAGACGCTGCATGGAGTTGAAGTCGAACAGCGTGGGTGCGGCGTCGATGATGATCTCGAGCCCGCGCCTGGTTTCAACGAGCTTCTTCAACTGCTCGTAGCTGCGCAGCGCCGCCGTGATCGTCGTGAACATCTTGTCGGCGGTGAGCTCTGTCTTCGCCTTGTAGTCGTTGATGTCGTAATCGACGATCACGCGCTGTTCGGGAGCCTGTCCGGGCTGGCCCGTGCGCAGGATGATGCGGACGATCTCGTTACCGAGGTCGCGGCGGACGAACTCGACGAAGTCGAGACCGGCATTGTCCGTCTCCATCACGACGTCGAGCAGCAGGATCGCCACGTCCCGATGCGCCCGCAGCAGATCCCGGGCCTCGGCGGCCGTGTGGGCGGCCAGCAGCTCAAGGCCTCGGCCGTTCAGCGAGAATTCGGAGAGGACGAAGCGGGTGGCGCTGTGCACCGCTGGATCGTCGTCCACCACGGCGATCTTCCACGGCGGCAGCAAGCCCACGGAGGGCGCGGGACCGTCTCCGTCCTCGATCAGCGTTACGAATTCGGCTTCGCCCATCTCCGCCCCCCGCAGACGCAAGCCGACGATCATTACCGTCTTGCGCCCCTGAAATCTATCAGGGGTTGCGGCGAGAAGAAGCGGGGAACCGGCCTGACTGCAGGAGGTTATCCCCGCGAGTACATCCAGGAGAGTCGAGCCATGGGCGACAAGGATCTGAAGGCGCTGCTGCTGCATCAACTGCGCGACACGTTCTACGCCGAGAACGCGATCATCAAGGCGCTGCCGAAGATGGCGGAAGCGGCAAGCTCCGAAGAACTCAAGGGCGCCCTGGCGGTGCATCTTGAGGAGACGAAGAACCATGTGGAGCGGCTGCGCCAGGTGTTAGACCTGCTCGGCCAGAAGGCAGAGGGCGAGCAGTGCCCCGCGATGGATGGCATCATCGAGGAGGGGCAGGAGATCATGTCCTCCTTCGCCGGTGGCGAGGCTCTGGATGCCGGTCTCATCGCGTCCGCGCAGGCGGTCGAGCACTATGAGATCACGCGCTACGGCACCATGCTGGCATGGGCACGGCAGATGGGCCTCTCCGAAATCGAGGATCTCCTGCGCGAGACCCTGATCGAGGAAGAGAACACCGACGAACTGCTGTCGGAACTGGCCGAGGATGCCGTGAACCCGCAGGCGGCCTGACGCGGCTGTAGAATTACGAATTGTGGGAGGGCTGCCGGGCAACCACCTGCAGCCTGCCCAATCGGGTTCTGTACGACAGGAGCACGTCTATGATGAACGATCAGGATCGCGCGGCGATCGATGGCCTCTTCCAGAAGCTGGGTCAGGTCAGCCGGCAGGGCGTTGCGCGGGATCCCGAGGCCGAAAGGCTGATCGCGGCGCGCATCGCGGAGATGCCGGGCGCTGCCTATTACATGGCGCAGACCATCATTGTTCAGGAGCAGGCGCTCAAGCAGGCCGAGCAGCGTCTCGAGGAAGCAGAGAGCGCACCTCCGGCGCAGTCCAGCGGTGGCGGCGGCTTCCTCTCCTCGATCTGGGGCAACAGCAACCGGGCTGATCCGCGTCCAGCCACCCCGATGGGCCGCGGCTCCGTGCCGAATTCAGGAGTCGGCTACAACGCGCCCGGAGCAGCGCCCGGATTTGGCGCTGGCGCCGGTGCGCCCGGGATGGCCGCACGCGGCGGTGGCGGCTTCCTTGCCGGCGCGGCTCAGACAGCCATGGGTGTTGCGGGCGGCGTTCTGCTCGGCAGTGCGATCGGCAGCATGTTCGGTGGCGGCAACGAGGCGCAGGCCGCGACAGGTGCGGCAGGGGCCACGCCCGCTGCCGACACCGGCAGCGGCGCTGAAGATGCAGGCGGAGGGATCGAGCAGGCGTCCGATGAGGGCGGCGGCGGCGGCCTCTTCGACGGCTTCTTCGGCGGCGGAGACGATTCCGGCGGCTTCGGCAGCGAAGACATCTAGCCCGGCTGCAAGGAACGCGACTGAGGGGCCCCACGGCCCCTCAGTTATATTGAAGGTGCCGCGGGCACAGTCCTGCGTCTTCGCGCGTTTTCCTGTCATGGTCTTGGCGCATGCTGCGTGCATGCTGGAGGGCTTGGATGGCAGGAGGGGATGACGACCGCATGAGCACTGAGGGAAGCACCATTCCCGCGCGGCGGTTCGCTCGTCTCAGGAGGCCGCGCCGCAAACGGGTCACCGCGACCAAGATGTCAGAGGTGCTGCTCGAACTTGCTCGTGACGAAAGCCACGATGAGGTTTCCGTGCGCGACCTGCTGGTCGCCATGCGGCATCGCGCGATCGGCGCCCTGATGCTTGTTTTCGCTTTTCCCAACATCTTGCCCACCCCGCCCGGGACATCGAGCGTGCTTGGCGCTCCGCTCGTGTTCCTGGCCGCGCAGATGATGCTCGGCCGGCCACCATGGCTGCCGAGGTTCATCACCCGCAGGGCACTAAGCCGCTCGGACTTCTCGAAGTTCGCCGAGAAGGCGGCCCCGTGGCTCGGCAAGGCCGAGCGCCTGTTGCGACCCCGCCTTCCGGTGCTCACCGGCCCGCCCTTCGAATATGTGGTCGGAGGCATATCCCTCCTGCTGTCGATTATCCTGCTGCTGCCGATCCCGCTTGGCAACATGCCCCCGGCCCTGGCCATCGTGCTGTTCGCGCTTGGTACGCTGGAGCGCGACGGCGTGTGGATCATCGCCGGGCTGGTCACCAGCGTGGTCTCCGTCTTCATCGTTTCCGGCGTGCTCTACGCCATGGTTCAGAGCTGCTGGTATCTGCTAACCGGCTATCTTGGCTTCTGAAACCATCCGTTAAGCGGGCATTAACCATAGGAGGGCAAAGGTTAACGGCGCCGAACAGGTGCTTTGCGGAACCCACGACGGGCGGCGTGCGGAATGACGATGAATCCCTCCCTTCGCTGTGCAGTGCTTGCAGTCGCCGGACTTGTCCTGGCGGGTTGCGGCGGAGCACGCCAGGGCCCCACGCTCACCAGCCAGTTCACCCAGGTCACGGCAACAGAGGCTTTCGCAAGCCTGCCGCCGGGTGCACCGGAGACTGTCGCCGTCATCCAGAAGAACTTCCGAAATGCCCGCTCGCAGGACATCATCCTGTCGACGGTCTCACGGACGCCCGGACAGAACCGCCTTACCGTAAGCATGTTCGGCCCCATGCCGGACAATACGGGCTCGGACAATGTGCTGCCGAACCCAATCGATACGATACCGGAACTTGGCGTGGAGGTCCGCAAGGAATTCCAGACGGTTCCGATGCAGATCTCGACCTATTTCGTACAGAACAAGTATGGCCCGTTCGGGTATGCCATGGGGCGGCCGGCTCCCGGCGAGCTCTGCATGTATGCGTGGCAGCGGATCACCCAGACCAGCGGTCCCAACGTCAATCTGTTCTTCACGACGCGCGGCGCCATCGTGGTGCGCATGCGCATCTGCGAGACGGGAGCGACCGAGTCCAGCCTGATTGCGCTGATGTACGGCTACGTCATCAACGCCACCTTCACCGAGGGCAACTGGAATCCCTATGGCACGCCGGTGCAGATCGACCACGATCTCGGCAAGGCGGGCGGCGACCCGGTGACTCCGATCGGTCTCCTGGGCGACGCGACCGTTCTGGAAGGCGTAGTCGGTCCGGCTCCTGAAACGGTTGTCACGCGTCGCAGTTCAGGTGCCATCTACAAGGATGCCGAACTGCGCCAGCCAAACGAGCGCAACTCCTGGCGCCCGGGTGCGGCATCGGCTCCGCAGGAGCCCGAGCGGGACTATTCGGGCTATGCGAGCGTGCCGCCGCCGCCGGGAGGCAACTAGAAGTGGCATGCGCGTCGCATCCACCGCTGCGCGCGGCAGAAATATTAACCCGCATACGAGAGTTTGACCGGCAAGGATCCTTGCACGGTGGGTGCGGACGCGCATCCCGGGGCGAAACCAGATGTTGCTGAGAATTTTCCTCGCCCTGACTTGGTTGGTGTGCGCGGCGGCAGTGATTTTCCTCATCACGCTGCCCATCAGCCTGCAATCCCATCTGATCGCCGGCACCTTCGTCGTCGCCATCATGATCGTGCTGAAGGCGGTCGGCGCGGGCGGCGTGTGGCGCATCATCTCCCTTTGCCTGGGCACCGCCATCGTGCTGCGCTACGCCTACTGGCGTACGACGAGCACCCTGCCGCCCATCAACGAGCTGGAAGACTTCATTCCCGGCCTGCTGCTCTACCTAGCCGAGATGTACAGCGTGTTCATGCTGTTCCTGTCGCTGTTCGTGGTGGCACGCCCGCTGAAGGAAGGGCAGGTGGCTCCGCCGACCAAGACCTTCCCGATGGTCGATGTTTTCGTGCCGACCTACAACGAGGAAGCCAGCCTGCTGACCTCGACGCTCGCCGCGGCGCAGGCCATGGACTATCCCAAGGACCGCTTCAACGTATGGCTGCTGGACGACGGCGGCTCCGACCAGAAGTGCAATTCGAACAATGCCGAGGAAAGCGAGGCGGCACGCGAGCGCCGTGCCGAGCTTCAGGCTCTCTGCGAAAACATGGGTGCGCGCTATCTGACCCGCGCCCGCAACGTTCATGCCAAGGCCGGCAATCTTAACAACGGGCTCGAGAACTCGACCGGTGAACTGGTGGCGGTGTTCGACGCCGACCATGCTCCGGCACGCGACTTCCTGAAGGCGACCGTCGGCTATTTCGAGCACGACCCCAAGCTCTTCCTCGTCCAGACGCCGCACTTCTTCATCAATCCCGACCCGGTGGAGCGTAATTTGCGCACCTTCCAGGTGATGCCGTCCGAGAACGAGATGTTCTACGGCATCATCCAGCGTGGCCTGGACAAGTGGAACGCCGCGTTCTTCTGCGGGTCGGCGGCGGTGCTAAGCCGCGAATGCCTGAAGGTCACGAACGGCTTCAGCGGCGTCTCCATCACCGAGGACTGCGAGACCGCGCTGGAACTGCATTCGCGCGGCTACAACAGCATCTATGTCGACCGCCCGCTGATCGCGGGCCTGCAGCCTGCCACCTTCGCCAGCTTCATCGGCCAGCGCACCCGGTGGGCGCAGGGCATGATGCAGATCAACATGTTCCGCTTCCCGCCCCTGAAGCGTGGCCTGACGATCGCGCAGCGGCTTTGCTACATGTCCAGCACGATGTTCTGGCTGTTTCCCATCGCCCGGATGATCTTCCTCGTCGCGCCGTTCTTCTATCTGTTCTTCGGGCTGGAGATCTTCACCGCGTCGGGGCCTGAATTCATGGCCTATACGTGGACCTACATCCTCGTGAACCTGATGATGCAGAACTACCTCTACGGGTACTTCCGCTGGCCATGGATTTCCGAGCTCTACGAGTTCATCCAGTCAGTCTACCTGTTCCCCGCGCTGATCTCGGTGATGCTCAATCCTCGTCGCCCCACCTTCAAGGTGACCTCGAAGAACGAGGATCTCCAGACGGCGCACATCTCTGAACTCGGCCGGCCCTTCTACATCATCTTCGCACTGCTGCTGGTCGGTGTCGGCGTCACCATCTGGCGCGTGATCGCGCATCCCTACGAGGCGGACGTCACGCTCGTCGTCGGTGCGTGGAACATCCTCAATCTCATCATGGCGGGCTGCGCGCTGGGCGTTGTGTCCGAGCGCACCGACCCCAGGCACAGCCACCGCGTCAACGTGCAGCGCCGCGCGGAATTCCTGTTCGGCGATCAGGTGGTGCCCGCCACCATCGAGGACGTGTCCTATGGCGGCGCAAAGATCCGCTTCGGCAGCGCCAAGCGCCTGCAGGGGCTTGCCTCGGGCGCCATCGCCACCATCCGCTTCCAGCCTCATGGGCAGGAGGAGATGAAGGAGCTTCCGCTGCGGGTGCGCACCATGACGCACGAGGACGGCGTGTTCCTGGGCACGCAGTTCATGCCGGGAACGGCCGAGCATCACCGCCTCATCGCAGACCTGATCTTCGCGAACTCCGACCAGTGGACGCAGTTCCAGCGCTCGCGGCGCCGCAATCCGGGCATCCTTCGGGGCACGTTCTGGTTCCTCGGCACGGCGTTCTGGCAGACCGGTCGCGGGCTCGTTTATCTGGTCCGTGCCATGCGGCCCCGGCATGCGGAAGCCGGCGCCACGGCCAGTTCGGGGCACTGACATGCTGCGTGGCTACCTTCTCGCCATCGCCCTTGCGGCACTTGCCACAGGCCCTGCCGCTGCGCAGAGCGGCGGCAATGTGGCGCCGTTCGACATCGGTGGAACGGGTGTCCGCCCCGCACCGCGCGAGCCCGAACCGGCTCTGCAACCCGAGCCTCAGGCGCCGGTGGCACCAGAAGCCGCCCAGCCGGCGGCAGCCCAGATCAGCCGGTATCTCGTTCCGTTTCCGACCATGCGTCTGCAGGGTGAGATCGACAACCGTTCATGGGTGCTGCACCTCACCCGCGACGAGGCGGACGAGAACGCGAGCCTTTCGCTGCGCTACCTGAACTCCGTCATGGTTATGCCCGAGGCGTCCCGCCTGCGGATATTCATCAACGGTACCCGGGTGCTCGAGCAGGCGATCTCGTCGTCCAACGAGCCAGGGCGTGCGACCGCGCCGATTCCGGCCGGCGTGCTGCAGGCTGGACCCAACACCATCCGCGTCCAGGCGGTGATGTACCACCGCACGGATTGCACCACGCAGTCCACATTCGAACTCTGGACTGACGTCCAGCCTGAGGGCACGGGGCTGGTTCTGGGCAACCAGAGCGGGGCTCCCCGCATCACCAATCTGGAAGACCTCGCATCCGTCGGCTTCGATGTGGACGGACGAACCACCATACGCGTCCTCGTGCCGTCCAGCGGGCAGTCGCAGGTCGCGGCGCCCCTGATGCGCCTGTCGCAGGCGGTGGCCCTGCGCGGGCACTTCGCGCATCCGCAGGTGCGGGTCTACGATCGTGCGTCCGACGTTCCGACCGCCGGGCCGGGCATGCTGACGATCGTCATGGGCACCGGCCCCGATCTGCCGCGCATGCTGGCGCGTCCGCCCGCCGAGGCCTTGGCACGCGCGTCGGTTGTATTCGCCGAGGATGCCAAGCTAGGCCCCGTGGCGATCGTGGGAGGTCCCACCTGGACGGAGGTGCGGGCGGCCGTGGACAGCGTCGCCGCAGCCCTCGAACGCCCTGTCTCGGTACCGCGCACGAGCCTCGACACCACGGGCTGGCTGGCACCGGAGCCGCCGTTCATCACAGAACCGCGCAGCGTGCGGCTGGCGGATCTCGGGGTTCCGACGCAGGAGTTCGCAGGTCGCGTCTTCCGCACCCGTTTCGCCGTCGGCCTGCCGTCGGACTTCTTTGCAAACGCCTATGGCACCGGCACGCTCTATCTCGACGCCGCCTACGGCGCGAGCGTGCTGCCGGCCAGTCATCTCGATGTCTACGTCAACGGCAATCTGGCCTCGACGCTGACGCTTACCGAGCAGGAGGGTCGGATCTACCGGCATTTTCCGCTTGATGTTCCGCTGCGCCATTTCAGGCCGGGCGTGAACCAGATGATGATCGAGGCCGTGGTGAACACGGCCCAGGACGCCGCGTGTGCGCCCGGCGCCACCATTCCCGGATCCAGCCGCTTCGTGCTTTTCGACACCACGGAATTCGCGGTTCCCCGTTTCGCCCGTCTCGGCAAGCGGCCGGATCTGGCGGCCACCGCCGGCACCGGATTTCCCTACAATCGTGCTCCGCAGCCGACCGGGCTCATCCTGGGCCGACAGGACGCCGTGACCTTCTCGGCCGCCGCGACGCTGATGGCGCGCATGGCGCAGGCCGCCGGACGGCCCATCGCGCTCGACACGACGATGTCCCCGGCCAACGCCACGTCGCGCAACGCCATCTTCGTGGGCGCCGTCGGCCAGATGCCGCCTGGTGTCCTGAACCAGCTGAAGCTCGCCGAGGACATCGCCACCAGCTGGCGCGCTCCCGACATGCAGCAGGCGGCGTTCACGCCTTCCGACCCTTACGTGAACGCCCTGGAGGCCTATCAGCGTTCCCTCAGCGTTCGAGATCCTCGCCAGACGAAGGCCACGCCTGAGCCGCGCGATACGGAAGAGGTCTATGACCGCTGGCGCGAGGATCTGTCCGGCGGCGGCGGCATCCGGGGCCAGTACCAGGCCTTCCGCGAATGGCTCGAGCGCAAGTTCGACCTGTCCTCGCAATCGCTCAGCATCCTCCCGGCAGAGGAGGCCCTGTTCACGCCGGCGCCGGCAACGGCTCTCCTGATGACGCAAGGCGGGAGCCCGGATGGCGCGGGCACCTGGACGCTTGTGTCTGCTCCCACCGGCGACGCGCTTCTCACCTCCGTCTCGGATGTCGCGGCTCCGGGCCTCTGGAACACCATCGGCGGACGCGTCAGCACCTATGAGGCCGTGACCGGGCGCGTGCGGGTGCAGGCTCCATCGCGCCTCGAATATGTGCAGACCCAGCCGCTGGCGGCGACCAATGCGCGGCTGATCGCGGCGAACTGGCTTTCGGCGAACACCGTCTACTACGCGTCCGGCCTTCTGCTGCTGTGCACCTTGCTTGGCGCGTACACGTTCAACTTCCTTGGTCGCCTGGGACGGCAATCATGATCGGTCGTACCTTCAAGACCTGCGCGAAGATCCTTGCGGCCGGGGTCGCCTGCCTCGTCCTGGGCGTATCGCTTTCCGTGGCGCAGGAAACCAAGATGGTGGGCAGCGTCACCGACGCCGAGTGGGGCGCCTACAAGCAGAAGTTCGTGCAGCCCAACGGCCGGGTGGTCGATGACGGCAATGGCGGCATCTCGCACACCGAGAGCCAGGGCTATGGAATGCTGCTGGCAGTCGCGGCAAACGATCCCGCCGGCTTCGAGCAGATCTGGACCTTCACCCGCACGCAAATGCTGCTGCGCGACGACGGGCTGGCCGCGTGGAAGTGGGATCCTAACGCGAAGCCGCACATCACCGACATCAACAACGCAACGGACGGCGACATTCTGATCGCCTACGCGCTCGGGCTGGCCGGCACGAACTGGAAACAGACGGGGTATACCCGCGCCGCGCGAAGCCTCGCCAAGGCGATCTCCACCAGAACCATCGCCGAGCACAACGGCATGTCCATCATGCTGCCGGGCGCATCGGGTTTCGCCAAGGCGGACCGCGCCGACGGACCGGTGGTCAACCCATCCTACTGGATCTTCGAGGCCTTCGACGAACTGAAGCGGCTCGATCCGGAAACGGACTGGGCCTCCCTGCAAGCGGGCGGGCTTAAAGTACTCGACATGGCCCGCACCGGGCCGTCCGGCCTTCCACCCGAATGGCTGTCCCTGGCCGGCACTCCGCACCCGGCCGACGGATTCCCGGTGCAGTTCAGCTACAACGCCATCAGAATTCCGCTCTACTTGCTGCGCGCCGGGCTTGACGAAGCAGGCCGCCTCGCGCCCTACAAGAAGGCGTGGGCAAGCGGCATCCCCTCCGTGGTGAACCTGTCGAGCGGCGCGCCAGCGACCCAACTTGGCGAACCTGGCTACAGGATGGTCGCCGCCTCGTTGTTCTGCGCTTTGGACAAGGCGGCCGTGCCCGCTTCGTTGAAGCAGTTCAGTCCCACCCTCTACTATCCGTCCACCTTGCATCTGCTTGGTCTGTCGCTTGTTCGGCAAAGGTATTCGACATGCCTGTGAGCCGTATCGCCATAGCCGTCGTGGTGTCCGGCCTTGCCGCAGGATACCTCGTAAGCGGCGGCTCGCCGGACGCGCGGGACGTGCAGGACACCCGGCCGGTAGGGTCGGGCAGGGCCGATCCGCTCTACACCGGCAGCCTGCCTCGTGGCCGGGTTCTCATGGCGCAGGCCGAGGGCGCGTCCGCCGGCGCGGATGCTGCTCCCGGCACAGCCCCGGCTGCGGGGGATGCTCCCAAGCCGGACCTCACCGCGCTGCGGTATTTCTCACGACAGGGCGACCAGCGCCGCGTCGACGCGGAGATCGCCCGCCTTCGCCTTCTCTATCCCGGTTGGTCTCCGCCCGATAACCTTAACGAGCCCGAACAGGTTGGCGACCCGGAGCTCGACCGGATGTGGCAGCTGTTCGCGGACGGCAAATACGCCGAAGCGCGCAGCGCGGTCGCAGCCCGCCGCGCGGCCGATCCCAGGTGGACGCCGCCTGAAGACCTGACCGCCCGCCTCAACGAGGCCGAAGGGCGCGCCCGTTTGATGAACGCGTCCGACGCCAAGCAGTGGGAGACGGTGCTGCAGGTTGCGGCCGAGGTGCCGAACCTGTTGACCTGCGCCGACCCTGAATCCCTGTGGCGTGTCGGCGAAGCCTTTGCCAACACCGATCGGGCCGACCGCGCCCGCGATGCTTTCCAATACGTCCTGAAGAACTGCGACGACGCCGGCGTGCGCCTCGCCACGGTGCAGAAGGCTCTGGCCGTGCTCGACATCGCCCGGGTCGACCAGCTGCTCACGCTTGAGAGGAAAGGGGCAGACGGCAAGAGCGAGTTCGAGACGGTTCGCGCCGACATCGTGCGCTCGAAGATCGGCCGCGCCGCCGAGACCAACCAGACGGCAGCCGCAGCCGATCTTTCCATGCTGGAAAACGTGGCCCGCACCGGCACGTCGGCCGACGATCCGCTGGTGCTCGGCTGGTATTACCTGCGTCAGAACCACGCCGATCAGGCGCTCACCTGGTTCCAGATGGCGACGAGCCGTGAGGACACGGCGAAATCCGCCGAGGGGCAGGTGCTGGCGCTGAGCGCTCTCGGCCGAAATCAGGAAGCCGAGCAGGTGGCTTACCCGGCCCGCACCAAGTCCGACGACATGCTGAAGGCCTACCGCATCGTCGCGACGGCGCTGCTGGCGACAGATCCCGCGCCGCGGCTCGAGGCCGGTGTCCTGGCGCGGACCGCTGACGAGCTGGGACGTGCCCGCGAGGCTTCCGGCGCACAGGCCGTCGGCTGGTACTCCTACAACACCAACCAGATCGGCACGGCCATCCAGTGGTTCACCACCGCGCTGGGGTGGGATCCGAACGACGAGCCGTCCGCCTACGGGCTGGCCTTGTCCTACCAGAACCAGAAGGACCGCGCGGGTTTCAACCGGATCCTCCAGCAATGGGGGAGCCGCTCGCAGCGCATAGCCGACCTTGCTGTAGATCCTCGCCGCCGCCGCTCGGCAGCCCCGCCGGTTGCCATTCCCGCTCCGAAGATCTCGACGGCGCAGATTGCCCCGCCCGCCGTGCGCGACCCGGTTCAAACCGGCGGCATATCGGGCTCGATATCGCGCGCTTCCGATGCCATTCGCGCCGAGCGTGCGGCCGCCGCGGCCGCCTATACGCCCAGCCGCGTCCAGGCCGCCGCTTCGGTGCCTGCGCCGCCGCAGCCCATTGCACCCGCGATGGTGCGGGAGACGGTTCGCGAGACCGTGTCCGAACCGGCGCCCCGCGCCCCCCGTGCGATGAGCCGGGAAGATCTGGCTTCCAGCATGCTGGACGACTTCTCGGAGCCGGTTCGCGCCCCGCGCGAGGTCACGGTGACCCAGGTCAACCAGCCCGCTGTTCGTGGCGCGAAAGGCCCCTCGGGCTGTCCGTTGGCAAGGAACCCCACGACCGCCGCCAATCGCGGCTGGTGCCTGATGGAACTGGAACGCCCGATGGAGGCGATCGCGGCGTTCGACGTCGCGATTCAGACGGGCACTGGACAGGTCAAGGAAGATGCCGCCTACGGAAAGGCCTTGGCCAATCTGCGTGCGGGCCTCACGGGCAATGCCGCCGTTGCCGCCACCGAGGCTGCGCAGTCACCGCGCCGTTCGGTCGAGCTCTCGGTTCAGATCCTGACGCAGCGGGCCATCGCGTCCTACCGGGACGAGAAATACGCCGAGACCATCATCGCGCTCAACGAACGCTCCCGCTACGTTCCCGAGCAGAACGACCTGATGATGATGAGGGGGTGGGCCTACTTCAACCTGCGGCGCTACTCGGATGCGCAGCGCATCTTCACGGCTGTCTCCAAGACCGGCGACGCGGCGGGCATGCGTGGACTGGTGGCGATCGGCGAAGTGACCGGGCGCATCAAGGACTGACGGCCGAAGGCGTACACTCGCGGAACCTTGCAATGGCGTGCCGGTTGATCCGGATCGACCGCGAGGCGCGTCATGCTGGAAGACACGGCACATCGCCTGTTCCTGAACGCGCTTCGCAATGTCCGCGCCATCGAACACGAGGGTCTTGCGCTCATGGGGCACCAGTTCGGGCAACTGGAGCACCTTCCCGAACAGCGCGCCGCTCTCCAAAGGCACCGTCTGGAAACAGAGGAACAGATCCGGCGCCTCGACGAGATCTTCGCGGGCCTCCATGAGGAGCCGTCGACGCTGAAGGAAGCCGCGGGCGCCCTTCTGGGCAATCTTGCAGGTTTCAGCCACAAGCTTGCGGACGACGAGATCCTCAAGAACCATCTCGCGCTAACCGCCTTCGAGAACCTCGAGATTGCCAGCTATCTCGGGCTGATCGTGCTGGCGCGTGCCTCCGGGTTCAACGCCTACCTGCCGCACCTGCAGGCCAACCTTGCGGAAGAGCGTGCCATGGCGGCGTGGCTCCACGCCGGGGTGCCGGAGATCACACGAAACGTACTGGCCCGAGCGGCGTTTGGTCAGTCAGCCCGCGCCTAGCACCCATCAGGAGAATTGCATGACGACGACAACACGCCCCTTCGCGGTGGTGACCGGAGCCTCCTCCGGCATCGGCTACGAACTTGCAAAATGCTGCGCGCAGGAAGGGTTCGACCTGCTGATCGCAGCCGACCTCCCGGAGATCGAAGATGCGGCCCACACGCTGCGCGGGATGGGCGTGGATGTGCAGGCGCTGAAGGTGGACCTGGCCTCAACCGAAGGCGTCGACCGCCTGGTCTCTGCGGCCGGTGAGCGTCCCGTGGACTACCTGCTCGCCAATGCGGGTCATGGCCTCGGCGACGCATTCCTGGACCAGGACTTCGATGCCGTGCGCCACGTCGTCGACACCAACATCACGGGCACCATCTACCTGATCCAGAAGATCGGGCGCGACATGCGCAACCGCAACGAGGGCCGCATCCTAATCACCGGCTCCATCGCCGGCTTCATGCCGGGCAGCTTCCAGGCGGTCTACAACGGCACCAAGGCCTTCATCGACAGCTTCTCATTCGCCCTGCGTGATGAACTCAAGGACACCGACATCACCGTGACCTGCCTGATGCCGGGGCCGACCGACACCGAGTTCTTTGAACGCGCCGAAATGGAAGACACCAGCGTCGGCGCCGGCAAGAAGGACGATCCCGGCATGGTGGCACGCGTGGGCTTCAAGGCCATGATGAACGGCGACGGCGACGTGGTGGCCGGATGGAAGAACAAGATCCAAACCACGCTCGCGAACATCACGCCTTCCAGCATCCTGGCCGCGCAGCACCGCAAGATGGCCGAACCCGGGTCCGCCGAGTAGAACGATGGATCTGGAGTCCTTTGTCGGCCTGTTCGCGGCGGTGGTGACGACCGCCGCGAGCATTCCGCAGGTGGTGAAATGCTGGCGCACGCGCTCCAGCGGCGACCTCAGCCTGCGGATGCTCGTCATCCAGATGACCGGGCTGTCGGCGTGGGCGGTCTATGGCGTGCTGAAAGGCGATCTCATCATCATCACGTCGAACAGCGTCGGGGTCGCGCTGTTCGCGACCCTCGCCGTCTTCAAGCTCACCTTCAAGGAGAAGACGGCACAGGCGCAGCCTGCTCAGTAGTGCGGCGGCGGCGGCTCGGGCTCCTCGGAGCCCGCGGCTTCCTCGGCGCGCTGCAGCCGTTCGGCCAGGCGCTCGAACTCACGAGACAGGCGCTCGATCTCCTTCCACTGAGAGGCTACGACCTCGTTCAGGTCCTCGATCGTCTGGTCCTGATAGGCGACACGGATCTCGAGCGCCTCGAGGCGCGATGCCTGCTGCGGGTCATCAGTCATGGCCGCTCTCATCCTCCATGGGCTCTCGAAGCGAGAGGCCGTGCCCCAGCGCCTCACGCTCGTCGAACACGAAGCATTCGCCCTGCCAGAGGCTCTGCTCGGGCGGAACATCCTCCAGATAGCGCAGGATGCCGCCCTTCAGGTGGTACACTTCGCTAAACCCCTGCGACAGCAAGTAGGAGCTCGCCTTCTCGCAACGGATGCCGCCCGTGCAAAACATGGCGACCCGGCGATCGCGCGCGGGATCGAGTGTGCGGGACACGAAATCGGGGAAGTCGCTGAAGCGCGCGGTTCCGGGGTCCATGGCTCCCCGCATCGTGCCGAGAGCAACTTCGAAGGCGTTGCGGGTATCGATGACGACGACGTCCGGATCAGCCACCAGCGCGTTCCAGTCTCCCGGATCAACATAGGTGCCGACTGTCTGGGTGGGGTCCACGCGAGGCTGCTTCAGCGTGACGATCTCGCGCTTCAGGCGTACCTTCATGCGCCCGAACGGCATGTCGCGCGCGGCTGAGAACTTCAGTTCCAGATTGTCCAGCCGGCCGCCGAACAGCGCGCCATGACGGAGCTCGGACATGAGCGTGTCCACCGCCTCCGGCTCTCCGGCGACGGTGCCGTTGATGCCTTCGGGCGCCAGCAACAGCGTGCCGCGGATGCCCAGGCCTGTGCAGAGGTCGAGAAGCGGCTGCCGGAGTTCGGCGAGGTCCGGCAGGGAGACGAACTGGTAGAGGGCGGCAACCTTCAGGGTCATGGGGCCGCTCTCTAGCAGCGTGGGGCGAGACTGGCGAGATGCGTCACGCGGGTGTCATGGCTTTGCCGGATGCAGCGGTTCGCTGATGGACGGAGGACTGAGATGATCGAGATCAATCAGGGTGAGCCGGAGGCTCCCTGGTACGATGAGAAGGGCCTTGGCGAGGAGCCCGTCATCCATCCCTCGGCGACCGTGCTGCGCACCCGCGTCGGCCGCTGGACCTCCATCGCCAAGGGTTGCGAGATCACCGACAGCGACTTCCTCGACTACGCCTATGCCACGCCGAATGTGCAGATCTTCAACGCCGACATCGGCAAGTTCTGCAACATCGCCACCAATGTCCGCATCAACCCGACCAATCATCCGATGTGGCGGGCGACCATGCACCACTTCACCTATCGCAGCCGCTGCCACCATATGGGGCCGGACGACGAGGAGATCTTCGAGTGGCGCCGCAAGGCCCGTGTGGTCATCGGCCCTGATGTTTGGATCGGCCATGCCGCGATTATCATGTCGGGCGTCAATATCGGCACGGGTTCGGTGGTGGGTTCGGGTGCCGTCGTCACCAAGGACGTGCCGCCCTACAGCATCGTGGTCGGATCGCCGGCCCGCGTCATCAAGCGCCGCGTGGACGAGGAGACAGAAGCTGCCCTCATGCGCGTGCGCTGGTGGGACTGGACGCATGAGGAACTGACGGCGGCGATGGCGGACTTCAGGAGCATGGACGCGTCCGCCTTTGCGCGCGCCTATGACGGTGCACCCCGCCGCGTGAGGGCAATCTAGCGCTCGACGACAAGCTCCACACGGTCGGCCACGAAGCGCGATTGCGTTGCCTGTATGCGCACGCCCGCCGGATCCACGTTCACGCTTTTGACGACGAGCAGGGTCTTGCCGGGCGGAATGGCAAGCGCCGTGGCTTCCTCCGGCTCCGCAGGCCGTGCCGAGATCCGGGTCGAGAGACGGCGGTAATCGTCCACGCCGAGCTTGGAATAGGCCTTGGTCAGCGAACCCTTGCGGGCAAACAACTGGTCCAACCCGCTGAAGCGCGGCAGGGGCAGCCAGGTGCGGGAGAGCGACAGCGCCACGCCGTCAGCGCGGTTCACCGTGTGCATTTCCAGCACGGGCGCGCCGATCTCGACCGCCAGCGCCTCGGCTGCTTCCGCATTGGCGGAAATGTGCTGGGCGAACAGGAGTTCTCCGCGCGCCTCCTTGCCGGCCTTCGCCATCACCTCGGAGAAGCGGGTTTTCTCGCCGAGCGGATAGGCGAGGGGGCGCGGCTCGACAAAGGTGCCCTTGCCCTGCGCGGAGCGGACAAGGCCGCTCTGCGCGAGATGGGTGAGGGCGCGGCGCACGGTGTGACGGTTGACGCCGAAGCGCTCGGCCAGCTGCATTTCCGGCGGGGTGCGGCTGCCCGCAGCCAGGCGGCCCGAGACGATGTCGGACTCGATGGCGTCGGCGATCTGCCGCCATGCCGCCATGCCGCCGCCCCGCACGAGCGGGTCCAGTCTTCCCTGAGCAGCCGTCATGAAAAGTTCACTGGCCTTCTGTGCCGAGTTGTCTATACGAATAGACAACATGTTGCGAAAAGAATCTATGAACGACGATCTTAAGAGACACCAGACGGCACGGCAAACGGCGATGGGCATCTATGCCCGCGCCACCGCAGCCGAACTCGTCGAGGCGCTACGGGTCCTTGCTCCCGGAGAGGGGATCGAGGATCTGCGTCCCTCGGAACTCGGGCTCGTCATGGCGCGTGGCCGGATCGGTGGAACCGGCGCTCCTTTCAACGCCGGCGAGGTGACGGTGACGCGCGCTGCGGTGCGCCTGCCAAGCGGCGAGGTCGGCGTGTCTTACCTGCTGGGCCGCGACAAGCAGAAAGCCCGCGCCGCCGCAGTGCTCGACGCTCTCTGGCAGACGGACAAGAGGGGCGATGTCGATGCCGCACTCCATCCGATCGCTGTTCGCATCCGCGAGGACCGGGAAATTCGTCAGCGCAAGGTTGCTGCCACGCGCGTCGATTTCTTCACGCTCGCACGAGGGGAGGACTGATCATGCAAAGCGGTTTTGCCAATCCCGTCTTTGACGCGCAGCGAGCCTTCCGGGCAGCCATGAACGCGCTGGCCCAGCCGGGCACGCTGCAGGCGCTGGAGCCCAGCCTCATCCCGCCAGCCCCGCTTCCCGCCGAACTCGCGGCGCTCGCGCTGACCCTGTTCGACCATGAGACGCCGTTCTGGATGGATGCGCCGCTGGCGACCCCTGACGTCGTGGCGTTCCTGCGCTTCCACACGGGCGCGCCAGCGGTCTCCGACCCGGCTGACGCGGCGTTCGCGCTGGTCCTCGATGCGGAGTCCTGCCCCGCGTTCAGCGCCTTCGCGCAGGGAAGCTCGGCCTATCCCGACCGTTCGGCGACCCTCCTCCTCGCCGTGCACGATCTGGCGGCCTCAGGAGACCTCGTGCTGAGCGGGCCGGGCATCCGCGAGCAGGCCACGCTCTCCGCGAGTCCGCTGCCCTCAGACTTCATCGCCCGATGGGCTGAGAACCGCCAACTCGCCCCCTGCGGGGTGGATGTCCTGCTGGCGGGCGCGGGCTGCGTCGCGGGCCTGCCCCGTTCCGTTCAGATCGAAAGGCGCTGACATGTATGTCGCGGTTAAAGGCGGCGAGGCCGCCATCGAGAACGCCCACGCGCTTCTGGCGGAAGACCGGCGAGGCAACCTGTCCATTCCGGACCTTTCTGTGGAGCAGATCCGCGAGCAGATGACCCTGCTGGTGGATCGCGTGATGACCGAGGGCTCGCTGTACGATCCCGATCTCGCGGCGCTCGCCCTGAAGCAGGCGCGCGGCGATCTCATCGAGGCGGTGTTCCTCGTCCGCGCCTTCCGCACCACGCTGCCCCGCTTCGGAGCCTCAGAGCCGATGGAGACCGACAGGATGCGCGCCTCCCGCCGCGTCTCCGCCATCTTCAAGGACCTGCCGGGCGGGCAGGTGCTCGGGCCGACCTTCGACTACACGCACCGCCTCGTGGACTTCGCGCTGGCGGCCGGCGGCGATGTGCCCCCCGTGCTGCAGGCGGACGCCCGCGATGAGGCAATGCCGCATGTGATGAACCTGCTCGACCATGAAGGGCTGATCGAGGCCGTGCCGCAGGACAGCGGGATGCCCGTCGCCGATCTCACCCGCGAGCCGCTGGACTTCCCGGCAGGCCGCGACCTGCGCCTGCAGGCTCTTGCGCGTGGCGACGAGGGCTTCGTACTGGCGCTCGGCTATTCCACGCAACGCGGCTATGGCCGCACGCACCCGTTCACCGGCGAAATCCGGGTGGGGGAGGTCGAGATCGAGTTCACGCCCGAAGAGCTCGGTTTCGCGGTGCCGCTGGGTGATGTCGCGCTGACGGAGTGCGAACTGGTGACTCAGTTCGCCGGCACGTCCGATGCGCCGCCGCAGTTCACCCGCGGTTACGGGCTCGCCTTCGGGCGCGGCGAGCGCAAGGCGATGGCCATGGCGCTGGTGGATCGTGCCTTGCGGGCCCGGGAACTTGGCGAGGATGTCGTCTCGCCTGCACAGGACGCGGAGTTCGTGCTGTCGCATTGCGACAACCTTCAGGCGACCGGCTTCGTGGAGCACCTGAAGCTGCCGCATTACGTAGACTTCCAGGCCGAGCTCGATCTCGTCCGGCAGCTTCGCGCGGAACATGAGGCCCGGCGTGCGCCGCAGCCGGAGAGGGAGGCAGCGGAATGAGCACCCCCGTGACCACACAGGACGGCTACAACTTCGCCTATCTCGATGAGCAGACCAAAAGGATGATCCGCCGCGCCATCCTGAAGGCCATCGCGATCCCCGGCTATCAGGTGCCGTTCGCCAGCCGCGAAATGCCCATGCCCTATGGCTGGGGCACGGGTGGCGTGCAGGTGACCGCAGCCATTCTCGGCCCCGATGATGTGTTGAAGGTCATCGACCAGGGCTCCGACGACACGACGAACGCGGTGTCGATCCGCAAGTTCTTCGCGAAGACGGCCGGCGTGCGCACCACCACGCACACCGCCGATGCCAGCATTATCCAGACCCGCCACCGCGTTCCCGAGCGTGAACTCGTAGCCGGTCAGATCCTTGTCTATCAGGTGCCCATCCCCGAGCCGTTGAGGTTCCTGGAACCGCGCGAGACCGAGACCCGCACCCTGCATGCGCTTGGGGAATATGGCCTGATGCATGTGAAGCTGTACGAGGACATCTCGCGCCACGGTCACATTGCCACGACCTACGCCTACCCGGTCGAGGTAGAGGGCCGCTATGTGATGGACCCGTCGCCGATCCCGAAATTCGACAATCCGAAGCTGGACGACTGCCCCGCACTGCAGCTGTTCGGCGCCGGGCGCGAGAAGCGCATCTATGCCGTGCCGCCGCACACGCGGGTGCGGAGCCTGGACTTCGAGGATCACCCGTTCCGGGTGCAGACCTTCCGCGAGCCGTGCGCCTTGTGCGCGGCCGAGGGCGTCTACCTTGACGAGGTGGTGCTGGATGACCGGGGCGGGCGCATGTTCGTGTGCTCGGACACTGATTTCTGCGAGGAGCGCCGGGATGCCGGCCACCGTGGACCTATGGCCGGCCACGCGCT
Source organism: Terrihabitans rhizophilus (assembly GCF_033898525.1). Lineage (NCBI taxonomy): Bacteria > Pseudomonadati > Pseudomonadota > Alphaproteobacteria > Hyphomicrobiales > Terrihabitans > Terrihabitans rhizophilus. Next base: position 179,174 of record NZ_JAXAFJ010000005.1, read on the forward strand.
GGCTGCCCCGAAGCCTGCGACGGAAGAGGCACGATCATGAGCACGCCTCTCCTGACGGCGCGGGGCCTGACCAAGAGCTTCGGCACACGCACCGCCTGCGATGCCATATCGCTGGATCTGCATGAGGGCGAGGTGCTGGCCGTCGTCGGTGAATCCGGCTCCGGAAAATCGACCCTTCTGAGCCTGTTGTCGGGCGATCTCGCCGCCGATGCGGGGCGGGTGACCTACCGCCTGCGCTCCGGTGAGGTGCGTGACCTGACCGAACTTGGCGAAGCCGAGCGCCGCCTGCTGGCGCGCACCGACTGGGGCTTTATCCGGCAGGATGCGACGCAGGGCCTGCGCATGCCGGTGTCCGCCGGCGGCAATGTCGGCGAGCGGCTGATGGCAGTCGGCGCGAGGCACTATGGCGATATCCGCACCGCCGCATCTGACTGGCTGGCGCGCGTGGAGATCGATCCGGCGCGCATCGACGAGAGCCCGCGCAGCTTCTCCGGCGGCATGCGGCAGCGCCTGCAGATCGCCCGCAATCTCGTGACCTCGCCCCGCCTCGTCTTCATGGACGAGCCGACCTCGGGGCTCGACGTTTCGGTGCAGGCGCGCCTGCTCGACCTCATCCGCGGCCTCGTCCAGGAGATGGGCCTCGCCGTCGTCATCGTCACCCATGACCTCGCGGTGGCGCGGCTGCTCTCTCATCGCATGATGGTGATGCGTGGCGGGCGCGTAATCGAGACCGGCCTCACGGACCAGGTTCTCGACGATCCACGCGAGCCCTACACGCAGCTTCTCGTTTCCTCCGTTCTGGCGGCCTGACCCATGACACCGCTCGTCTCCCTCGAAGGCGTCTCCAAGGCGTTCACGCTCCACCTCCGCGGCGGCACCATGCTGGATGTCGTGCGCGATGTCGGGTTCGACGTCCTGCCCGGCGAATGCGTGGTGCTGGGCGGCCCTTCAGGCGCAGGCAAGTCCTCGCTGCTGAAGATCATCTACGGCAATTACCGCTGCGACAGCGGCCGCATCCTGATCCGCGATGGCGAGGAGATCGTGGACGTCGCCAGCGCTGAACCTCGCCGCATCCTTGCCCTGCGCAAGAACACGATGGGCTATGTCAGCCAGTTCCTGCGCGTGATCCCGCGTGTCGGCACCCGCGAAGTGGTTGCGGCGGCCGGGCGCGAAGGCGGGCTGGGTCGGGACGAGGCTGCGCGCCGCGCAGGAGAATTGCTCGATGCGCTGAACCTGCCCGAGCGTCTCTGGGATCTGCCACCCGCCACGTTCTCCGGCGGCGAGCAGCAGCGCGTCAACATCGCACGTGGGCTGATCGCCGATCTGCCGGTGCTGCTGCTCGACGAACCGACGGCTTCGCTGGATGCCGCCAACCGTGCCGTCGTCGTTGATCTGATCGAGAAGAAGAAGGATGCGGGCACCGCCATCATCGGCATTTTTCACGACGAGGATGTTCGGCGCAGCGTGGCCAGCCGCGTCGTGGACGTGACACGCTTCACCGCTAGATCGGCTGCCTGAGGACCAAGATATGCCGGACACATTGCGCCTGATCGAGAACGCGGAACTGGTGCTGGGCGACCGCGTGGTGCGCGGCTGGCTGGCCGTCGAGAACGGCGTGATCGCCGAGATCGGAGAGGGCGCGGCGCCCGAGCGGGGCATCGACGCCGGCGGCGACTACCTGATCCCCGGCCTTGTCGAGCTGCACACGGATCATCTGGAAAGCCATTTCCTGCCGCGCCCCAAGGTGCGGTGGAACGCGCTCGGCGCCGTCATGGCCTATGACGCGCAGATCGCCGCATCCGGCATCACCACGGTGTTCGATTCGCTGCGAGCCGGATCGGATCTCGACGGCGGCGGTCTCGGAGCCGATCTGATGGACCTCGGAAAGGCCCTGCAGCAGGCGCGGGAATCAGGCCTGATGCGTGCCGAGCACCTGACTCATCTGCGCTGCGAAGTGCCGTCGCCCGATGTGGTGGAGGCCATCAACGGTTTCGCGGAGCGCTTCCCGATCAGCCTGATGTCGCTGATGGACCACACGCCGGGCCAGCGCCAGTTCCGGGATATCGACAAATACCTGATCTACTACACCGGCAAGACCGGGCGTTCGGTCGAGGAGTTCCGCGCGCAGATGGAACGTCGGGTCGGGGAAAATGCCGCTCACAGCGAGCGCAATCGTCCGGAGGTCATCGCCTTCGCGGAAGCGCGCGGCATTCCGCTTGCCAGCCATGACGACACCACGCCTGACGAAGTGGCGATGTCGGTCAGGGAGGGTGTGGCGCTTGCCGAGTTCCCGACCACGATGGAAGCGGCGCTTGCGCTGCGAGGCCATGGCATTGCCGTGATGATGGGCGCGCCGAACATCATGCGTGGCGGCTCGCATTCGGGCAATCTGGCCGCGCTCGATCTCGCGGCCCATGACGGTCTCGACATCCTCTCGTCCGACTACGTGCCCGGCAGCCTGCTGATGGCCGCTTTCGCATTGCCGCGCATGGCCGGCATTCCGCTGGCGGACGCCATCCGCAAGGTGACGCGCACGCCCGCTTTGGCGACCGGCCTTTCCGATCGCGGAGAGATCGCGCCCGGCCTTCGCGCCGATCTTGTGCGGGTTGCGGCCATCGGCGACATGCCGGTCGTGCGAAGGGTGTGGCGCGGCGGGGAGCGGGTCTCCTGATGCCGGAGCACACGGGGATCGGCGGCTTCGTGCTGGTTGGCGGTCCAAGCGGCGCGGGCAAGGACAGCCTGATTGACTTCGCGCGCAGCGCATTGGCCCGCGATCCGCGCTTCGTGTTTCCCGAGCGCGTGGTGACGCGGCCAAGCTCCGCCTACGAACAGCACCAGACCATGGATGAGGCCTCCTTCGCGGAAGCCGAGCGTTCCGGCGCGTTCGCCGTAAGCTGGCGTGCCCATGGCTTGGGCTATGCCTTGCCCCGCAGCGTTCTGGACGCGGCGCACCGGGGATCCGTGGTGATCTGCAACGTCTCCCGAGGCGTGGTGCCATGGTGCCGCCTCAACTTTCCCGGCGTGCTGGCGGTCGAGATCACCGCGCCGCCCGAGGTGCTTGCGGCTCGCCTGGCCGGTCGAAACCGCGCGGAGGATGGCGATCTCGCGAAGCGGCTCAGCCGGTCTGCCGAGATTTGCAGCGTCAAGGCAGACCGCACCATCGTGAACGATGGCGCTCTGGGGGACGCCGGCCGCGAACTCACCGAAGTGATCACGCAGCACGCAGCGGCACTGAACCAGCTGTCAGTCCCTAACACGCTACATCTGTCAGGTGCGCCATGAACATCGAAGACCAATCGGCCAGCGGGTCGGTTCTGTCCGTCAGCCGCCGCCCCGGCCACAGCTTCAGCAAGGATGTGGAGCCGTCCATCACCCTGCTTGAGGGCCTGGGCGTCGAGGGCGACGGGCATCTCGGCGTCACCGTGCAGCACCGCTCGCGCGTGGCGCGCGATCCGACACAGCCCAATCTGCGGCAGGTTCACCTGATCCACTCAGAACTGTTCGATGAACTGGCGGCCGGAGGCTTCACCGTTCGGGCGGGAGACCTCGGCGAAAACGTGCTGACCCGCGGGATCGCCCTGCTGGACCTGCCTGAGGGCACCCGCCTTCACATCGGACCTGACGCCGTGGTCGAGGTCACCGGGCTGCGCAATCCCTGTTCGCAGATCGACGCGTTCCAGCCCGGCCTGATGTCGGCGCTGCTCGGCCGCGATGCCCAGGGTGGGCTGGTCCGCAAATCGGGGGTCATGTCCGTGGTGGTGAAGGGCGGACGCATCGAGCCGGGCGACGAGATCCGTATCGAGCTTCCGGCAGGACCCCACCGCAAGCTCGACAAGGTCTGAGAGCGCCCGGCCGCCGCTGCTAGATGAAGCGGCGGCGGATCATCTGGCTGACGATGTCCAGCGTGGACACGGCCAGGATCACCATGATCAGGATTGCGCCGGCCTTCTCGTACTGGAACGAGCGCATGACCTCGTTGAAGGTCATGCCGATGCCGCCGCCGCCCACGATGCCGATGACGGTGGCCGAGCGCACATTGCTCTCGAAGCGATAGAGCGTGAACGAGATCCAGAGCGGCAGGACCTGCGGGATCACGCCGAACACGATCTCCTGCAGCTTGGTCGCGCCTGTGCCACGGATCCCCTCGACGGGGCCGTGGTCGATGGCCTCCACGGCCTCCGAGAACAGCTTGGCGATGATGCCTGTGGTGTGCAGGAACAGCGCGAGCACGCCGGCGAACGGCCCGAGGCCCACGGCGGCGATGAAGATCAGCGCGAAGACCAGTTCGTTGATGGCGCGCAGCGCGTCCATCAGCCGCCGGATGGGGATGGTGATCCACGCGGGCGCGATGTTGCTGGCGGAAAGCAGCGCGAAGGGAATGCCGACGATCACGGCGAGCAGGGTGCCCCAGACCGCGATGGCGAGGGTCTCGGCCAGTCCGCGCAGGTAGAAGCGGCCATCTTCGAAGTCCGGCTTCAGGAAGTCCTTGCCGAGCTCGGCCATGTTTCCGGCATCGCGCCAGAGCTGGACCGGAGCCATCTCGGCGCTGTTCCATGCCCAGACGAGAACCGCGACAGCCACACCGGTGAGCGCCGTCCTCACGAGGATCCGGACAGGTGAAATCGGCTCGCGGAAATCAGCGGCGGTGGTCGTCGGCGTGGCGGTGGTCATGCTGTGCTTTCAGGTGGTGCGGGAGAGAGCAGGGGCTCTCTCCCGCGATCCGGCTTACATGTTCGGCGTGCTGGCCATGGCCTTGTCGAGCTCGGCGAGCTTGGCGTCGATCTCGGCGATCTTCTTTGCCTTCTCGTCGGCAGCCATCTTGTCGTCGTTCTGCATCTTGGTCTTCGACTTGAAGAGCTCGAGCTGGCGGATCGGGTAGAGCTGCGCGTTGGAGGACGGCGCAAACACGCCCCAGCCGTCGGACGTGGTCTTCAGGATGTCGCGGGCGCGGGTGACTTCCTCGGGCGTGCCGAGGCGGCCATAGCCGAGGAAGAAGGCGAGAACCTTTGCCTTCATCTCGGGCGCGAGGTCAGAACGCCACACCAGCGGATCCGAAGGGATGAGCGGCGAACGCCACACTTCCTTGATCTTGGCGCGCGCTTCCGGACGGGTGATCTGGAGGCGGTCCATGCTCTCGGTGTTGTTGGTGGCGATGTCGACCTGGTTGTTGGCGGCCGCCATGGCATTGCCTTCGTGATTGCCGGTCACGACGCGCTTGTAGCAATTGTTCGGGTCAACATTGTTGAGCGCGAACACGTAGTAGCTCGGCACAAGGTTGCCGGAGGTGGAGTTCACGTCGCCGTTGCCGAAGTTGTATCCCTTCGAGCAATCCAGCACGTCCTTCAGATCGTTGATGTCGGAACGATCCTTGTTGGTGATGATGAGCGGGTAATAGCCCTTGGTGCCGTCCGGCTTCGTGGTCTGCGCGAACACTTCGCCGCTGGCGCGGTCGACGGCTTCCATGGCCGACTTGTTGCCGTACCAGGCCAGATCGACCTTCTTGAAGCGCATGGCTTCAATGACGCCGGCATAATCCTGCGCGAAGAACGCCTTGACCGGAACGCCGACGGCCTTTTCGAGGTCCTTCAGCATCGGCTCGAAGCTCTTCGACAGGGCCGCCGAGGACTCCGTGGAAATGATGCCGAAGTTCAGCTGCTTGGGTGCTTCCTGGGCGCTGGCGCCGCCGGCCAGCATGAGCGCGGCGAACGCGCCTACGACGAACGTCTTCATGGTCTCTCTCCTAGATTTGCCGTGTCAGGACGCGCGGGCGATGTCTTCAGCCGCGCGGATGCGCTGGACGTCGAGGATGCCCCCCTCAAAGTCCGTCCCCGGGCCCGACTGGCCCGGCAGGATCAGTTCTTCGGCGCTGGCGCCGTAAAGTTCGGTCAGGAAGGACGGCGTCAGCCGGTCGGCCGGTCCGTCGAAGACCACCGTGCCCTGTCGCATCGCGATGACGCGGTCGAAATAGGCGCGCGCGTAATCCACCTGATGCAGGGAGACGAGGAGCGTGATGCCCTTCTTGCGGTTCAGTTCGGCAAGGAGGTCCATGACCCGCTTGGCGGATTTGGGATCGAGCGAGGCGATCGGCTCGTCCGCGACGATGATCTCGGCTTGCTGGACGAGGGCGCGGGCGATGGCGGCGCGCTGCTGCTGGCCGCCGGAAAGCTGCTCCGCCCGCTTCTTCGCGTGTTCGGAGATGCCGACTTCAGCCAGGGCAATGCGGGCGTTGTGCCGGTCTTCCTTGCTGAACAGGCCGAGCAGGCCGCGCAGCGAGGAGTGGCGGCCAAGCGAGCCGATCAGGACGTTGGTGGTCACCGAGAGCCGGTTCACCAGATTGAACTTCTGGAAGATGAGCCCGACCCGCCGGCGCACCATCCGCACATCGGATGCGAGACGGCCATTGGCCTGGACGAGCTCGCCGAAGATGCGAACTTCGCCGACGTCGCGGTCCGCTTCCAGAAGGCCGGAAGCCATGCGGATGAGCGTGGACTTGCCGGAGCCCGATGCTCCGATCAATGCGACCCGTTCACCGGCTGCGATGCTGATGGAGACGGCGTTGACCGCCGTGACGGCGCCGTAGCTCTTGGACAGATTGCGGACGGAGAGTGCGGGTGACGTTGCGTTCATGCCGCTTGCCCTAGCGGCCGTGGATGACGCACGGATGACGTGTTACCGGCCCGCCGTCACGCTAGGATCAAGCCATGAGCGAGAATGCAGAGCCCAAGCTGTCGGCACCCTTCGGGGCGTCCACCAAGTGGCGGATGGACATCAGGCAGTGGCGCGTCCTGTTGATGCCGGCCGTCGCCGTTGCAGCCTTCGTGCTGCTGGAGTGGCTCAGCTTCATGCACGAGCACAAGGGGGTGCCGGTTACCCCCTGGAATCCGGGGCTGGGCTTCCTGTTCGCGCTGATGCTGGTGCGCGGCCCCGGCTATGCGGGGGTTCTGTTCTGCGGCGTCATCCTGGCCGAACTCGTGGTGCTTCAGACGCGGCTGTCCTGGCCGCTGATCCTTGGCATCGCCTTGATCATCTCAGCGGTCTATGGCGGCACGGCCTATCTCGCCCGCCGTTATGGCCGCCTCGAACTGGGCATGAACCGGCTTTCCCACATCATTGTCGTTCTCGGTGCCGGTGCCGCCGGAGCAATGCTTGCCACGGTCATGTTGCCGCTTCTCCTCGTGCTCGATGTCGACTTCGGCTGGCAGGATGTCCGCTTCGCGTTTTTGCCGCTGTTCCTGGGAGACGTCATCGGCATCGCGGTGATATCGCCGCTGCTTCTGCGCCTCATCGGGGTCAGGGACACCACCGTGCCTGGCCTGCTGCGCCGGCCCGAGGTCCTGCTCCACGCTTTGCTGGTAATGGCCGGCATGGCGATCATCGCGGGCATCGGGCTCGAAGCGGGCATCCGCCACTTCTATCTGCTGTTCGTGCCCGTCATCCTGTCCGGTGTCCGCTTCGGCATCGACGGCGCATGCCTCTCCCTTGCCTTCACGCAGTTCGCCCTTGTCGGTCTCCTTCGTGCGCATGGATCGGACACGGCGGTTTTCACCGAGTTCCAGACCCTGATGTTCGTGCTGAGCGGGACCGGATTGACCGTCGGCGCCGTTGTCAGCGAACGCCAGAACGCGAACGCGCGGGCCCGTGCCGCCGAGGCAAGGCTGAGAGACATGGAGGCCAAGGCGGCTCAGGCTGATCGCTTTCATCTGGTCAGCGGAATGGCCTCCGCTCTCGCCCACGAGATCAACCAGCCCATGACAGCCGCGCGCGCTCTGGCGCGTTCTGCCCAGCACATCCTCGATGCCGGAGATCCGGACCTCAAGCGTGCCCGCGTCAATCTGGCGAAGGTCATGGCGCAGATCGACCACGCCAGTTCCGTGCTTCGACGCATGCGGGACTTCCTGAGGCGCGGGCAGCCGCATCGCAGCAAGGTCGAAGTGCGGCCGATGATCGCGGATGCCCTGCTGCTGGTGGAGGCGGAAGCCCGTGCCAAGCACATCAGCCTGCGCTTGAGAGTGCCCGAAAATCTACCCGAGATACGGGCCGACCGCGTGCAGTTGCAGCAGGTCGTCCTCAATCTCGTGCGCAATGCCATCGACTCCATCTCGGAGGCGGAACAGCGCAAAGGACAGGTCGATATCTCGGCATTCTATCAGGCCGAGCCTGAGCGGATCGAGATTTCGGTTGCGGACAACGGACCGGGCCTCGGCCCTGATTTTGCCGAAAGAGTGTTCGAACCTTTGATGACATCGAAGCACGGAGGTCTTGGATTGGGGCTGCCGATATGTGTATCCATAGTGGAGTCCCACGGCGGCAAGGTCTGGCTGCATTCAGGCAGGTCCGGTGCCACTGAATTTCGTTTCTCAATTCCTCTGAACACTAGCGCGGCCAACTGACATGTCTCCCTCGACCATTTTTGTAGTTGACGATCAAGAGGCCGTGCGTGCTGCACTTGCGGAGATGCTCAGCGTCTTCGGCTTCCACGTGGAGACCCACGCATCCGGCCGTTCGTTTCTGGACGCCTACACCCAGGGCCGGCGCGGATGCGTGGTGGCCGACGTCCGGATGCCGGAGATGGACGGCATCGAGCTTGTTCGGGAGTGCGTGCGACGCGGCATCCGCCTGCCCATCATCCTCATTTCCGGCCATGCGGACGTTCCCATGGCCGTGGATGGCATCAAGGCAGGAGCGGAAGACTTCATCGAGAAGCCCGTGGACGATGTGCAACTGGTCGCCGCCATCAACAGGGGCATCGAACGGGCCCTGGCGCAGCAGGACGCGGAAAGCTCGCGCGAGAAGCTGGCTATCCAGTTCAACCGCCTGACCAAAAGGCAGGCCGAGATCTTCGACCTGGTGGCTGCGGGTCACACAAGCCAGGCCATCGCGGCGCAACTCGACATTTCTTCCCGAACCGTCGAAAGCTATCGCGCGGTCATCATGGAGAAGATGCAGGCCGAGAGCGTGGCTGTCCTTGTTCGGCAGGCCGTGAGACTAGGGCGCATCGCACTGTAAATCTACGGCAGTGTTGCTGCGAATACCGCGACGGTAGTTATCCCGGTACTCTCTTGAGGAATGCAAACGGTTCCGTTTGCTCGTCCGAAAGGGAGTAACGCCGTGGCACAGGGTACCGGGGGTCGTTGGCCTTCTTTTGCACCCTTCCGGGCGGCAGGCTGGCAGGCGCAGACGGCCGTTATGGCTGGCGCAGCCCTGGCCGCCTTTGGCGCACTCGTTCTCATACTTCCCACGCCTTTGGTTCTGCCGGCCTTCGCCGCAGTCGCTTTTGGCGTGGGGCTCGCTGTGGCCGCCTGGGGCTGGTTCTCCGGTGCGCAGCAGCAGGGCAATCGCATCACGTGCTGGGATGTTGCCAGCACGTGCGTCTTCATCGGCTTTGCGGCGGGCGTCCTGAGTGAGCCCGGCCAAGTGGCACAGTTATCGCCTCTGCTGTCTGCGAATTAGAGGCTTAATAGGACCAGGCCGGGCCCCGCTGGCAGCTTAAGGGCTGCGATGTCGGACTGGAATTCTCAAGGGACGTTGGCTGGCAGCCACGGACCCGCACGGCATGCCGTGTGGTGAGAACGACCAGTTCGCCCTTCCGGGGGACGATGACGGCCGTCGGCTGCCCGCCCGTGTCCCTTCAACGCTGAAGGGAACTAGGGGTATGGCGGAATTTTTTACAGCCGAGGCGCTGACCGCGCTGATGCAGGTCATCATGATCGACCTCGTGCTGGCGGGCGATAATGCGGTCGTTATCGGCTTGGCGGCCGCGGGGCTGCCCAAGGAACAGCGCAACAAGGTCATCCTCGTCGGCATCGGCGCCGCGACGGTCCTGCGCATCATCTTCGCTCTGTTGACGACCCAGTTGCTGGCGATCGTCGGTCTGCTCTTCGCCGGTGGCGTGCTGCTGCTGTGGGTCAGCTGGAAGATGTGGCGCGAACTGCGCACGCCGCACTCGCATGAGCACGAGGCGGCCGAGAACGTCGACGACGCGACATACGACACGGACGGCAAGGTCGCTTCGAGTGGACGCGCGCCTACCAAGACCTTCAAGCAGGCCACGATCCAGATCATCGTCGCCGACGTCTCGATGTCGCTCGACAACGTGCTCGCCGTCGCCGGTGCGGCACGCGAGCATCCGGAGATCCTGATCTTCGGCCTCGTCCTGTCGATCGCCTTGATGGGCCTCGCGGCCTCGTTCATCGCCAACCTGCTGCAGAAGCACCGCTGGATTGCCTATGTCGGTCTGGCCGTCATCCTCTACGTCGCGCTCGACATGATGTGGCGCGGCTGGCAGGAGATCTCGCCCTATGTCATGGGCGCCGCCTGATCTCCTAGATCAGCATTGAACTTAAGCAGGGCGGGGTGGCGAAATTCGTCACCTCGCCACATTGTTTTCGGAGTTAGCGCGTCCATCCGCATATCTTCTGTCCACGGGGCGCGATGACTTCCTTCCGAAAACTGATGCTCGCGCCACTTGCCGGGCTCCTCCTGCTCGTCTTCTCCGGGGTCTACGGGGTGGCGCAGGAAGAACAGAACCGCCAGCTCGACGCGACCAAGGCAACGCTCGATGCGATAGAAGTGGAGCTTGCCAAGCCTGACCTCGACGATGGCGCGCTTGGTGAACTGGTCACCCGGATCAACGAGGCCAGAAGCGGCATCGGGGACGTTCAGGGCTCGCTGACGCCCCAGCAGCAGGCGATCAACACCCGGATAAGCCAGCTGGGAGAGAAGCCTGCAGAGGGCGCACCCCCGGAAAGTCCCGAGATCACGCAGGAACGCGATGCGCAGCTGGCCACACGCCAGCCCATCGACGAAGCGCTTAAGCGCGCCGGCCTGCTTCTTGTCCAGTCCGATCAGGCGCTGGAGCGCGCCACCGCGAAGCGACGAGACCTTTTCGCCAGCCGCGTCCTGAACCGCTCCTACTCACTTCTTTCCCCCCAATTGTGGACGGCCGTTGCCAGCGAGGCGCCACGCCGTTGGGCGGCTTCACAGGCTCTGCTCAACCAGTTCGCCAATCAGTTCACGGGCAAGCTGAGCCCTCAGACCGGCGCCATTCTCGCCGGCGCGATCCTGCTTGCCATCGTCATCGCGTGGCCTCTGCGGGTAGCGGTGCAGCGCCTCGCGCGCCGTTACGTGTTCGCGCAGGACACGGGACCGGGCGTCAAGAGATCGGCGGTGGCATTGCTGCTGGTGATCATCATCACCGCCGCGCCCCTGGCCGCAGCCTTCATCGTATTCCAGGGCCTTGTCGGGCCCGGACTGGTTCCGAACCGCCTCATCCCCTTCATGACCAGGCTGGTCATCCTGACCGGTGTGCTGGGGCTCATCGCGGGCCTCACCCATGCCGTGCTGGCGCCCGGCCGGCCATCCTGGCGGCTGACCGACCTGAGCAATGCCGCAGCGGAAAGGCTGAGGCCCTATCCGCTGTGGATCGGCACGATCTATGTCCTGACACGGGCCGTGAGGGCTTTCCTCGACTCCACCGGCGTCGGGCTCGCTCCCACAGTCGCGATCGATGGCATCTCCGCGCTGCTGGTGGCTGCGGCATTCGCGGCCGCCCTCCGCCCGTCGCTCTATGCCGCCGAAACGGCCGATGCGCCGCGTCCTGAGCAGGACGCGGGCTGGGGCAGGGGCGTGGTCCGGGTGGTGGCCTGGATCCTGATCGGTGCGGTGCTGGTCTGCCTTGTCGCCGGCTATGTCTCTCTGGCCTTCTTCCTGGCGCAGCAGATGATCTGGCTCAGCATCATCGGCGCCATGTTCTACATGCTGAACCAGCTCGTCGACGGGCTGTGCGCCGGCTCGGCCAGCGCCATCGGGCGGTTCGCGCAGGGTACGATCGGGTTGCGCGACCAGAGTTTCGACCAGCTCTGCGCCATCTTCTCCGGCGTCATGCGCCTGCTGCTGATCACGCTTGCCCTCTTCATGGCGGCCGCACCTTGGGGCGTTCAGTCGGGCGATGCGGTAGGCTGGTTCCGCCGCGCCTTGTCGGGTTTCCAGCTCGGCAGCCTGTCGGTTTCTCCTGCGGCCATCCTGGGCGCCTTGGTGTTTCTCATCGGCGGGGTGCTCCTGACCCGGGGCGTGCAAAGATGGCTGGAGAAAAGCTACCTTCCGCACACCCGGTTGGACGAGGGCCTCAAGAACTCGATCCGGACCGCGACCGGCTATGCCGGTGTGCTGGCCGCCGTCGCCGTGGCGGTGTCGTCGGTGGGCTTCGGCCTCGAAAAGCTGGCTATCGTGGCCGGTGCCCTTTCGGTCGGTATCGGCTTCGGCCTGCAGTCCGTGGTCTCGAACTTCGTCTCCGGCCTCATCCTCCTTGCCGAACGGCCGGTGAAGGTGGGCGATTGGGTGAGCATCGGTTCGCAGGAGGGCAATGTCCGGCGCATCAGCGTGCGCTCCACCTTAATCGAGCAGTTCGACCGCTCGACGGTGATCGTGCCGAATTCCGACCTGATCACGAAGCCGGTGCTGAACCGCACACACCAGAATCCGTTGGGCCGGGTGCAACTCAATCTTGGCACCGGCTTCGCCGCAGGTGTTCAGGAGGTGCGCAGCATCCTGCTGGAGGTGGTGACCTCGCACAGGGCGGTGCTGTCGAGCCCCGCGCCGATCATCCAGATCGTGTCCACGACCGATTCCGGCGTCCAGTGGCAGGTCTTCTGCTACGTCGCCTCTCCGAGACAGGTGGCCTCCACGAAAGGTGACCTGTATTTGGACATTCTTACGCAATTGCAGGCTAAGGGTCTGAACATCACGGCTTCACCGTGAGCGCTACAGGATCGTCCATCGTGTCACACAAGTTGCCGTCCCGGATCTTCTCCCACGCCGCGGCAGGGCTGCTGGCGGCGGCTCTGCTGTCCGGATGTGCCGGTGCGCCGCCGGCCTATATCCCGCCTCAGGAGCCGGCAATGTATCGCAGCCTGGTGCCGCCGGGCGCGCAGGTCGATGGAGAGACCACGGCCGAGATGGTCTCGGGCTTCCGCCGCAACAATGGTCTGGGACCGGTGACGCTGGATCCCGCATTGAGCCGGATCGCGCTCGAGCATTCCCGGGCGATGGCGCGCAAGGGCCAGGTCAGCCACAATTCGGGCGACGGCCCGCTGGACGCACGTGCCCGTTCGCAGGGCTACCGCTACACACGCATCGCGGAGAACGTGGCCGGCGGTTACCACACGCTCGCGGAGGCCTTCTCGGGTTGGCGGGAGTCGTCGGGCCACCGCAAGAACATGCTGATGCCCTCGGCGACCCGTATCGGCATCGCCGTCGCTCAGGCTCCCGGGCATAAATACAAGGTGTTCTGGACCATGGTGGTGGCGGAGCCTGACACGGGCACGGGCGGCCCAGCCGTATGGGGTGCGCCGCCGCCGGCCGGCGTCGCGGCCCTGCTCCCGTCACGGTGACTCGCCTTAGGCCTGAGGGCGCGTTAAAAACCACCCGTCCTCGGTACTGAAAGGTCGGACAGACTTCATGATGACCCGTTCGTTGCGTCTGATGCTTTGCGTGCTGCTTGCCGCGATGGGCCCGGCAAGCTTGGCAGCCGCGAAGCCGGCGCTCGTCATTGATGCAGATAGTGGACGCGTCCTGTATGCGCAGGAGGCGACGCATCGCTGGTTTCCCGCATCGCTGACCAAGCTGATGACGACCTATGTCGTGCTGAACGCGGTCAAGCAGGGCCGCATCAGCCTCGACACGCCTCTGGTTTACACGCAGCGCGCGCAGGAAGAGCAGCCCAGCAAGATGGGCTTCCCGGTCGGCACCGTCATCACGGTCGAGAACGCGCTGAAGCTTCTGATCGTGAAGTCCGCCAACGATCTGGCCGTGACCCTTGCCGAAGGCGTGGGTGGTAATGTCGAGACCTTCGTGACGGAAATGAACGCCGTCGCCCGGCAGCTCGGCATGCGCGAGAGCAATTTCACAAATCCCAACGGCTGGTACGATCCGCTCCAGGTCACGAGCGCACGCGACATGGCCATCCTGGCGCGGGCGATCTACCGCGACTATCCACAATCGGCCATGCTCTACAAGGCAACCGGCGTCCAACTCGGCAAGCGCCTGATCCGCGGGCACAACAGCCTGCTGGGCCGCTTCGAGGGCGCCGACGGCATGAAGACAGGCTTCACCTGTCCGTCCGGGTTCAACCTCGTGGCATCGGCGCAGCGCGGTCAGCGCCGCCTCATCGCGGTTGTCATGGGCGAGGCGAACGCCAAGGAGCGCACCCAGCACGCGGCTCAGATGCTGGAGGCCGGCTTCGGCAGCTGGACATTCTGGCGGACCGGACAGGAGGTCCAAACGCTCGCGAGCGTGGCGTCCGAAGCGCCGAACATGCGGGCGGAAATCTGCGAGAAGAAGAAGGTTGCTCCCGAGGCTGTCGGTGAAGTCGCCGACAATGGCGAGGGCGATCTGGTCGGTGCCGGGCCCGGCGCGCTGAAGGCGGGCCTGACGATGAGCTATACGGGCGATGCCCAACGTCCACTGCTGCTGGAAAAGCCGGAGCCCGGTCCGGTGCTGCAGGGCTTCCTCGGTCCCAATCCGAACGGACCTCCTGAGTTCATCGCGTTGGCCGAGCGCCTTGCGCCGCCCGCACCCGTGATCGAGAAGACAGCTTCCGGATCCGATGTTCCGATGCCGCGGCCCCGCCCAGCCAAACTGACGAAGTGAACGCCGGCACGCTGCGCGGAGCCATTCCGCTCACCGTCCTCACGGGCTTTCTGGGAGCAGGCAAGACCACGCTGCTGAACAGGCTTCTGAAGGAGCCGGCCCTTCAGCGCAGCCTCGTGCTGGTCAACGAGTTGGGCGAGATCGGAATCGACGATCATCTGCTCGCCGAAAGCGTGGACGGGGATGTCGTGACCTTGGCGGGCGGCTGCCTCTGCTGCGCGGTGCGCAGCGATCTGGTGGACACCCTGGCCGACCTCGTGATGCGGCGCGACGAGGGTTCCATCGCCAGTTTCGACCGCGTGATCCTCGAGACCACCGGCCTCGCCGACCCCGTGCCAGTGCTGCACGCGCTTCAGGCCCATCCCCTGGTTCAGATGCGCTACGTGCTCGACGGCGTGGTGACGGTTGTGGACGCCATGACCGGGCGACGCTCGCTGGCCGAACACGAAGAGGCGCGGCGTCAGGTTGCCGTGGCAGATCGCATCGTTCTGACGAAGACGGACATGGACGAGCATGGCGAGGCCGGACGTGCCACCCGCGACGGAATCCGGGCGCTCGCGCCTCTCGTTCCGGTGCTGGACATGGCCCGTGATGGTGCTTCCGCTTCGCAGCTTTTCGGCGTCGCGCCGTGGGGCGAAAACGTGAGGGCCTCGAATCTGGGCGAGTGGCTCGGAAGCGCACGTTCTTCTGAGGTCCCAGCCGGGCACGAGGGCGACATCCGCTCCGCCGTGCTGTGGAGCGAGGCACAGCTGCCGCCTCAGGCCTTCGGCATGTTCGTCGATCTTCTGCGCGCGGAGTTCGGTCCGCGCATCCTGCGGCTCAAGGGGCTGGTCTGCACGACGGACGATCCGGATCGCCCCGTGGTCATCCATGGCGTGCAGCACATCTTCCACCCGCCGCGCAGGCTGCCCGCCTGGCCGGACGAGGATCGGCGCACCCGCATCGTCCTGATCGGCAAGGATCTGGACGGCGAAGCGGTGATCCGGCTCTACGAGGCCTTCGCCGACGCCGCCGCGATGCCGTCCGTCGACCCGTTGCTGGCGCCACACCTTTCTTAATCCCGGGCGTGTAAGCACGCAGGAAACAGGGACAGTGCGTGGGCCAGCCCGATCATACCCGAACCGTCACGGGGGCACGCCTGCGTGCCTTGTTCTCCGGAGACGGACATCTCGCCGTCGCCCGCCGCATGGCGTCCACCACCTTTCTCCTGCGTGCGGGGAATGCCGGTCTCGCCCTTGTGCTGCAGGTCTTGCTGGCCCGCTGGATGGGGGCTCATCAGTACGGTCTCTACGCCTATGCCTGGGTGTGGGTGTTGCTTGGCGGAGGTCTGGCCGGTGTCGGGCTGTCGGCCGCGGCGCAGCGGCTGATCCCCGAATATAAGGACAGGGGACAGGACGGGCACCTGCTGGGCTTTGCGCGCGGCGGCGCGGCTTTGGCCATCCTCATCTCTGCCATGGTCAGCCTTGCCGCCGCGTTTCTGGTGGAGCGTCACGCAGGGCCGGAACTGAGGCTTCCTTTGCTGCTGGCCTGCGCCTGCATCCCCGTCTTCGTCGCCATCGATTTCCAGGAGGGGATCGCCCGCGCCCATCACTGGGCAGGGTTGGCCTACGTGCCTGCGTATCTGGCACAGCCGCTCCTGATCCTGCTGGTCGCGAGTGGGCTCGCCGCTGCCGGCTGGATGCTGGACGCCGCGGTCCTGCTCGGCTTGAGCTTCGCGTCGCTTCTTCTGTGCTGGCTGGTGCAGTGGATCCTGCTGCGCGGCAGGCTGCGTTCGCGGGGAGTTGTCCGAAGCTTCGAGCCAGCGGCGTGGCTCTCCATGGCCTGGCCGCTCCTCCTCATGAACGGCTTCTACCTTCTGCTGACCTATGTCGACGTGCTGGTGATGGAGCGCTTCGTCCCGGCCTCTGAGATCGCGCGCTACTTCGCGGCTGCCAAGCTGATGTCGGTCATGTCCTTCATCATGTTTGCCGTGCAGGCCGCGAGCGCTGCGCGCTTCGCCGAATATCATGTGCAGGGAGACAGAGAGCGCCTTTCGGCTTTCGCACGCACCTGCCGGCGATGGACGCTGTGGCCTTCGCTTGCCGTGGCACTGGGACTGCTGGCCGCAGGTTGGCCCTTGCTGTGGCTGTTCGGCCCGGACTTCACATCCGCCTTCTACCTCCTCCCGCTGATCGCGGCCGGTCTGCTGGCGCGGGCGGCGGCTGGTCCGGTGGAGCCCTTGCTCGCAATGGCCGGACAGCAGAAAGCCGCGGCGGCCATTGCAGCACTCGCCTTGCTGCTCAACCTGGTGATGAACCTGCTGCTCGTGCCGCGCTATGGCGCCGGAGGGGCGGTTGTCGCGACGAGCCTCACTTTGGCGCTGCAATCGGGGGCGCTGGTGGCGCTGGTCCGCCGCCGCCTGGGCATTGCGCTGGTCTAGAAGTCGGAAAAGTCCTGACCATAGCGGGCCACATTCCGCATATAGCCCTCCGCCGTCCGCAGGCAGCGGGCGATCTCCTCGTCCGTCAGGTCACGGACCCGCTTGGCCGGCGAACCTAGGATCAGCGATCCGTCCGGGAAGACTGCGTTCTGCGTGAGCAGCGCATTGGCTCCGACAAGGCAATTGCGTCCCACCACGCAGCCGTTGAGCACCGTCGCGCCCATGCCGATGAGCGAGCCCTCGCCGACGGTGCAGCCGTGCAGAATGGCCCGGTGTCCAACGGAGACATGCTTCCCCAATGTCAGCGGGAATCCGGGATCGACGTGCAGCACGCAGCCGTCCTGGACATTGGAGCCGGAGCCGATGTCGATCAGTTCGCAGTCGCCGCGCAGCACGGCGCCGAACCAGACGGTCGCGCCCTCGCCAAGCCGCACATTCCCGATGATCCGGGCGTCAGGTGCGATCCAGTAGTTTCCAATCGATGGCAGGTCGGGCGCAAGCGCGCCGAGGCGATGAAGGGGCATGGCCCGCCTTTACCAGATTGCGCATCGCCGCGCATCCGCCGCACACTACGGGCATGAACCACGGAGGAGGCGGCATGCCGGAAAAAGGCTCAGGCGAACCCGAGGTACTTGGCTTTCCCGTAGACGGTGCTTTCCCCAACAATGGCAGCCTGCCGGTCCTCATCTATCGGAAGGCCGTGCAGAGAGACGGCGCGGCCGACGCCCTCGAACAGCTGTTCGCCGCAAACGGTTGGACGAACAACTGGCGCAACGGGCTCTACGATTTCGACCACTTCCACTCGAACGCGCATGAAGTGCTTGGGATTGCGAAGGGACACGTCACGGCCGTGCTGGGCGGACCGAACGGCTCGTCGATCAGCCTCTCTGAGGGCGATGTCGTCATGCTTCCCGCGGGAACGGCCCATCGGAAAGAGGAGGGCAGCACAGACCTACAGATCGTCGGCGCCTATTGGGACGGCCGCGAACCCGACCTTCGCCGCGGAGAAGAATCCGAAGAGCTTCAGGTGAGGGACAATCTAGGTGCGCTGCCGCCACCCGAACGTGATCCGGTGAACGGCCGGACTCTCTAGGTCGGTTTAGGAGTTACGGCCGGTGGCGCGGAAGGCGTTGTCGATGCGGTTCATCGAGAGGCTGTCCGCTTTGGGCGCGGCGGCAGAACCGCGCTGCGAGGCAGGGCTGCGGTAGACGACGCGACCCTGCTCGTCGAGCAACAGGATGGACGCATCCCCATCGCCCAGCACCTGCACCTGGCGCACAGTGACGGGCGCGGGAAGCAGGTTGCGGTCCACGCGCACCGGCGTTGCCGCGACCACGAGGTCGCCCTTGGCCGCCTTGTTCGAGATGAACGTCTCGGTGCCCGGGGCGTACCCTGCATTCGCCACGGCAGGAGCGGGAGACAGGGCGAAGCTGGCGCCCACGCCGACGAAGATGCCGATGCCAAGTCCTGCGAGAATGTCGATCGTGCGTGCCATGTTGAACCCCGAACCCCGCCGTGTGTCAGCCCGTTTGGGGTAAGAACGCGCGAATTCGCAAAACGGCGACGCTGGCAAGAGAATTTTTAGCGGCGCACCCAATTTTCCAGGAATGCGAGCACCGACTCCGGCGGAACGTCACCCGCGATGAAGCTCTGGCCGATCCCGCGGACAAGGATGAAGGTCAGCTTGCCCGCCTTCACCTTCTTGTCCTGCCCCATCAGGTCCAGCAGGTGAGCCGCGCTGCCGATTTCGCCGGGGATCTCGGAGACGCGGGTGGGCAGGCCCACCGCGCGAAGATGCGACTCCACGCGTTCGGCATCACCGGTCGAGCAATGTCCCAGCTCCGCCGAGAACCGGAAGGCAGCCGCCATGCCGATGGCGACCCCTTCACCGTGCACCAGCCGCGTGCCGTCGTAATCGACTGCAGCCTCGAGAGCGTGGCCGAAGGTGTGGCCGAGGTTCAGAAGCGCCCGTTCGCCGGTCTCCGTCTCATCCCGCGCAACGATCGCTGCCTTGGCGGCGCAACCGGTTGCAATGGCGCTCATTCGCGCCGTGCCTCCGAGGAAGACGTTCTCCCAATCGCGTTCGAGCGTGTCGAAGAAATCGGCATCGCCGAGCAGGCCGTATTTCACCACTTCGGCGTAGCCGGCCCTGAACTCGCGCGGCGACAGGGTATCCAGCACGCTGCTGTCGGCCAGCACCAGGCTCGGCTGGTGGAAGGCGCCGATCAGGTTCTTGCCGGCACGCATATTGATGCCGGTCTTGCCGCCGACGGATGAATCGACCTGCGCCAGAAGACTGGTCGGCACCTGAAGCACGCGGACGCCGCGCCTGAGGATGGCCGCCGCAAAGCCGGCGAGGTCGCCTATGACGCCCCCGCCAAGGGCAACGACGAGATCGCCGCGCTCGATCCGGGCTTCGAGCAGCTTTGCGCAAACCTCTTCCAGATGACGGAAGCTCTTCGTCGCCTCGCCCGGGGGCAGCACGATCTCCGAGATGCCGACGCCCGCTTCCGCCAAGCTGCGGCGCAGGGTGTCGAGGTGAAGGGCCGCGACATTGGCGTCCGTCACCACGGCCACCTTGCGCGCGCCGAGCTCGGCTGCTGCCGGCCCGACGGACGGCAGCAGGTTGTGGCCGATGCGGATTTCATAGGACCGCTCGCCCAGTTCCACGGGCACGCGGATCACACGGTCTTTCACGGCTTCGGTCATGGCGTCCCAGGAGGCGGTAGGAAATGGTCGAGTGCCCGCAGCGTCTCCGAAACCATGGTTTCCTGCGGCACCTCGCGGGAGAACACGGTGATGTCGGCTTCTGCGTAGAAGGGTTCGCGAACCTTCAGCAGGCCGCGCAAGGTAGCGTCGGGATCGCCGGTCTTCAGCAGAGGGCGGTTGCCGCGCTTGCGGACACGGCGGAGCAGCACGTCGGCATCGGCCTTCAGCCAGACGGAAATGCCGCAGCGGCGCACATGCTCCCGGGTTTCGGGGTTCATCCACGCGCCGCCGCCCGTCGCGATGACGCTGCCGCCTTCATCCA
The DNA here is from genome assembly GCF_033898525.1 of Terrihabitans rhizophilus. Taxonomy (NCBI): domain Bacteria; kingdom Pseudomonadati; phylum Pseudomonadota; class Alphaproteobacteria; order Hyphomicrobiales; genus Terrihabitans; species Terrihabitans rhizophilus. The sequence goes on from NZ_JAXAFJ010000005.1 coordinate 199,270, forward strand.
GCAGACGGCTGAGGACGCGCGTCTCGCCGGCGCGGAAGTAGGCTTCCCCATGCCGCGCGAAAATCTCGGGAATCGACATGCCCGCCGCCTGTTCGATCTCCGTGTCGGCGTCGAGGAACGGAAGGTCCAGCACCTTTCCGAGCCGCCGCCCCACCGAAGACTTGCCTGCGCCCATCATGCCGATCAGCACCACGGATCGGGTGCCAAGCCGCGCGCGCACGCCGGCCGCCAACCGCACCTGCGGGTCGTCGGGGGGCAGTGGCTGCTGGGATGATGCGTCCGTCATAATGCAGCGCTTGGTTTTCACGAAAGCGTGGGGCATGCAAGTGCGCTGCACGTTGCGCAGAGGCATGCAGCATAAGCTATCATCACGCCTGATTCCGCGCCGAGGTGAACCATGCCCAGCACGTTCCGGCTGCTGCGCAGGCTGGCAGTCATCCTTTCCTGCACCTTCCTGCTGATCTGGGCATTGGCCACCTTCGTGGAGCCGCAGCCGCGCGAGATGGTGGTGACCGTGCCCATCGATGCCGAGCGCTAGGATGCTGTCGTGACGCCATCCAGGCTTCTGGACAGCTTCCTCGAGATGCTGTCCGCCGAACGTGGTGCCGCCGCCAACACGCTCGACGCGTACCGCCGCGACATCGAGGACTACACCGAATTTCTCGGTACGCAGGGATGCGATGCCCTGACGTCGCGGCCCGAGAACATCCGTGCCTGGCTTGCGGACCTTTCCGCCCGGGGGTTCCGGACGTCGACGGCGGCCCGCCGCCTGTCGGCTGCGCGGCAGTTCCACCGCTTCCTCTATACGGAGGGGCTGCGCGGGGATGACCCCGGAGCCTCGTTGACCGGCCCGAAGCGGGGCAGGGCGCTGCCGAAGATTCTCTCGATCGAGGAGGTCGACCGGCTGCTGTCCTCGGCGGGAGAGGGCGCGGACGATCCCGAACGGCCGCTGCGGGAGCGATTCCGTGCCGCGCGCATGCTGGCGCTCCTGGAAATGGTCTATTCGAGCGGAATGAGGGTGTCGGAGCTTGTCAGCCTGCCGCGCAGCGCGGCGCGCGCGGGAACCCGCGTGTTGACGGTTCGCGGCAAGGGCGGCAAGGAAAGGCTGGTGCCGCTCACCGGGGCGGCCCAGCGCGCTGCGGCCGCATATGTGGATCTTCTCGTTGCCATGACCGAGACCGCCGAGAGCCCGTTCCTCTTCCCCTCGCTCAGCGAGGCCGGCCACATCACCCGGCAGGCTTTCGCCCGCGACCTCAAGGACGTGGCCCTGCGTGCCGGCCTGAACCCTGCGCGTGTAAGCCCACACGTACTGCGGCATGCCTTCGCCAGCCACCTGCTGCAAAACGGCGCGGACCTGCGCTCGATCCAGCAATTGCTCGGCCATGCGGACGTCGCAACCACCCAGATCTACACGCATGTCCTCGACGAGCGGGTCTCTGCAATGGTGCGGGACCTTCACCCACTCGCCGATCCCAAGAGCACTGCAAAGCCTTGACTTGCGGGGCTGCTCCCATCAGGTTGCCGGCCGCTCGGGGGAGCGTCCGTGACTACGGACAAGGAGATGCGGTAAACGCACCGAATGCGCAGCTATCTCGACTTCGAAAAGCACATCGCCGAGCTCGACGGCAAGATCGACGAGCTCCAGGCCCTCGGGACGACCGGCGAAGCCGTCGAGATCGAGGACGAGGTCGGCCGCCTGCGCCGCAAGGCGCATGATGCCATCGTCGAGCTCTACGAGAAGCTGACGCCCTGGCAGAAGACCCTTGTGGCGCGGCATCCCAGCCGCCCGCACTTCTGCGACTACATTTCCGAACTGTTCACCGAATTCGACGAGCTGGCGGGCGACCGCAAGTTCGGAGATGACGCCGCCATCGTCGGCGGCTTCGCCCGCTTCCGGGGCGAGCCCGTCCTCGTCATGGGCCATGAGCGGGGCTCCGACACCGAGAGCCGCCTGAAGCACAATTTCGGCATGGCCCGGCCGGAAGGCTACCGCAAGGCCGTGCGCCTGATGGAGCTGGCGAACCGCTTCGGCCTGCCCATCATCACGCTGGTGGATACAGCCGGCGCCTATCCCGGCATTGGCGCCGAGGAGCGCGGACAGGCGGAGGCCATTGCGCGTTCCACCGAGGCCTGCCTCAACCTCACCGTGCCGAATGTCTCCATCATCATCGGCGAAGGCGGCTCCGGCGGGGCCATCGCCATCGCCACGGCCAACAATGTCCAGATGCTGGAGCACTCGGTCTACAGCGTGATTTCGCCGGAAGGCGCGGCCTCCATCCTCTGGCGCGACTCGGCGCGCGCGGCGGATGCGGCCACCAACCTGAAGATCACGGCACAGGATCTGCTGCGCCTCGGCATCATCGACGGCGTCATCACGGAGCCCCTCGGCGGCGCCCATCGTGCTCCGGACGTCGCCGTGCAGTCGGTCGGCGAAGCGATCCAGAACGCCCTTGGCGACCTTTCTGGCATGGATGGCACCGCAATCCGCCAGCACCGCCGGGACAAGTTCCTGGCCATCGGGCGCTCCATCCCGACCTGATTGTGGTTGCGGTAACGTCTTCGTAAGGCTAAGCGTCTTTAAGTCGGGGGACGAGGCCGAACTGCGGCCGGATGATGGATTCTGGTATCTATCCCATGACGAAGCGCCCGCTCAGCCTGTTTGTCGTTCTTGGAGTTGCGGCGCTGGCGCTCGCCGGCTGCAAGACGGACACGGCCGCGGTTCCCGGCAAGGAAGCAAAGCCGATCCCGCCCAAGGTGGCGGCGCTGATGGCCGAGAAGGGCATGCGCAAGGAGGATCCCATCCTCGTGCGCATCTACAAGGAAGACTCCCAGCTCGAAGTCTGGAAGAAGCGTCAGACGGACGGCCGCTACGCGCTGCTGAAGACCTATGAGATCTGCCGCTGGTCGGGTGATCTGGGGCCGAAGAAGACGGAAGGCGACAAGCAGGCGCCGGAGGGCTTCTACACGGTGTCCGCCGGGCAGATGAATCCGCGCTCCGCCTATTACCTGTCGTTCGACATGGGCTTCCCGAACTCCTACGACCGCAGCCTCGGACGCACGGGCAAGCACCTGATGGTGCATGGCGACTGCCTTTCGGCCGGCTGCTATGCCATGACCGATCCTCAGATCGCCGAAGTCTACGCGCTGGCTCGCGAAGCCTTCCGTGGCGGGCAGAGGTCTTTCCAGGTGCAGGCCATGCCGTTCCGCATGACCGCCGAGAACCTGGCGCGCCGCCGCAACAACCCCAACCTCGCCTTCTGGAAGAACCTGAAGCAGGGCTCCGATCATTTCGAGGCCACGAAGCAGGAGCCGAAGGTCGCGGTTTGCGGCAAGAAGTATGTGTTCGACGCCAAGGCCACGGGCGGCGCCTTCGACCCCAGCATGGCCTGCCCGACCTTCGAGATCGAGCCGTCCGTCGCGCTGGCGGTGGCCCCGAAGATGGAGCGCGACGAGCAGAAATACGCGCAGCTGGTGGCCGGCAATGTCGAACTTGCGGCAGCTTACGTCCCGCAGAACGGCCGCATCCGGCGTTCGCTGGACGAACCGGCTGCCCCGATGACCATGTTGGCTGCTGCGCAGCCCGAGCAGGCCCCGCCTGTCAGCGCGCGTCCGCAGCCGACCATGGCTCTCGCGATGGCCGACACGTCGAGCGCTCCGGCACCGATCTCGTCGCCTTTCGTGCCGTCGCGTCCGGCGTCGCAAGTGCCTGAACAACTGCTCTCGCCGCCCTCGCGCAATCCGCTGGCTTGGTTCGGCGGCGGTAAGCCTAAGGAACTGGAGACCGCGGCAACGCCCGTCCAGACCGCCACGGCGGAGACCCCGCGCGCTGCAACGCCGACATCCCAGCCGGTGGCACCTGCCGGCCCTGTGCTCGGCGCAGAAGCTCCGATGACGGCGTCGCTTGGCGCGCCGGGCGGATCCGACTACCGCTCGATCTACCGACAGGTGGTCGGGCTCGGCAGCGATCGCCGTGATGCGGCATCCAGCGCGGAGCGCCGTCCGGCGGCATCCTCTTATGCACGTTCGGCTCAGCGTCCGGCGACGCCGCGACCCGCTGCGGCGCCTTCGGCTGTAGCCTCTGCACCGGCTGCCAGCGTGCCCTTGCCGGTTCCTGAGCCGACAGCCGCGGCCCCCGCCCGAACCGCTTCGGCAACGCCCAATCTGCCGAGCTTCAACACGGGCATGATGTCCGCACCGATACTCAGTCCTGGCACGTTTACGCGCTGACACGATCATCCCAGGGTCAAACCGGGAAGACATGAAAAAGGCCGCTCACGCGGCCTTTTCTACGTCTTGAGGCGGGGTAACTCGGCCGTCAGGCGAAGCTGCCGTGACAATGCTTGTACTTCTTGCCGGAGCCGCAAGGGCAGGGTGCGTTCCGCGAAACCTCGCCCCAGGTGGAGCGGTCTTCCGGATCCACGCCGGCATTGGCAAGGGCCATCTCGTCCTCGCCGCTGAACGGGTTCTCGTGGTGAGCCTCCATGAAAGGCAAGCCATCGTCGTCGCCATCCTGTGCCGGCGGCATCAGCTCCACACGGGACATCTGGGCCGTCACCACTTCACGCAGCCGGCCGAGCATGGTCTGGAAGATGTCGAACGCTTCCGTCTTGTACTCGTTCAGCGGGTCGCGCTGGCCGTAACCGCGCAGGCCGATGACCTGCCGCAGATGGTCGAGCGTCGAGATATGCTCGCGCCACAGGCCATCGAGCGTCTGGAGCACGACCGCCTTCTCGATCTGGCGGATCACATCGGTGCCGAAGCGGGACGCCTTCGCAGCCATGGCTTCGTCCGATGCGGCCTTGATGCGCTGGCGGATTTCCTCGTCCGCGATGCCTTCTTCCGCAGCCCAGTCGTGAACCGGCAGGTCCAGTGCCAGCGCCTCGGCCATCTCGGACTTCAGGCCGTCGATGTCCCACTGCTCGGCATAGGCATTCTCGGGGATGTGCCGGGCCACGATGTCATCGATCAGGCCGTGGCGCATGTCGGCTACGGTGTCGGACAGGTCGTCCTCGTTCAGGAGTTCCCGGCGCTGCTCGAAGACCACCTTGCGCTGGTCGTTCAGGACGTCGTCGTATTTCAGCAGGTTCTTGCGGATGTCGAAGTTGCGGGCTTCCACCTTCCGCTGCGCACGCTCCACCGCCTTGTTGATCCAAGGGTGGATGATGGCTTCACCTTCCTGCAGCCCGAGCTTCTGCAGCATGCCGTCCATGCGGTCGGAGCCGAAGATGCGCATCAGGTCGTCCTGAAGCGACAGGAAGAACTTGGAACGGCCAGGGTCTCCCTGGCGGCCCGAACGGCCACGAAGCTGGTTGTCGATGCGGCGGCTTTCATGCCGCTCGGTGCCGACCACGCAAAGCCCGCCGGCGGCGAGCGCCACCTGCTTCTTCGCGGCGATGTCGGCTTTGATCTCGGCGATCTTTGCGTCGAGTTCCGGCCCCTCGGGTATGCCGCCGCACTCCTGCTGGATGCGCATTTCGAGATTGCCGCCAAGCTGGATGTCGGTGCCGCGGCCCGCCATGTTGGTGGCGATCGTGACGGCACGCGGCACGCCGGCCTGCGCAACGATGAATGCTTCCTGCTCATGGTAGCGGGCGTTCAGCACCTGATGGGGGATGCCGGCCGTCTTCAGCTCTTCCGAAAGCGTTTCCGACTTCTCGATCGATGTGGTGCCGACGAGGATCGGCTGGCCGCGCTCGAGACAATCCCGAACCAGAACCGCGATGGCCCGGTTCTTTTCCGCGTTGGTGCGGTAGACCTCGTCGTCCTCGTCGACGCGGGACACGGGAAGGTTGGTCGGCATCTCGATGACTTCGAGGCCGTAGATGTCGCCAAACTCCTCGGCCTCGGTCAGCGCCGTGCCGGTCATGCCGGCAAGCTTGCTGTAGAGGCGGAAATAGTTCTGGAACGTGATCGAGGCCAAAGTCTGGTTCTCGGGCTGGATCTGCACGCGCTCCTTGGCCTCGAGTGCCTGGTGCAGCCCTTCGGAGTACCGGCGGCCCGGCATCATCCGCCCGGTGAACTCGTCGATGATGACGACCTCGTCGTTGCGGACGATGTAGTCCTTGTCCCGCTGGAACAGCTTGTAGGCCCTCAGGGCCTGGTTCATGTGGTGGACGATCGTCACGTTCTCGAGGTCGTAGAGGCTCTCCCCGCGGAGCAGGCCGGCTTCGCGCAACGGGCCTTCGATGAACTCGTTGCCGGCTTCCGTCAGCGAGACTGCGCGCTGCTTCTCGTCGAGCTCGTAATGCTCCGGCAAAAGCGATGGGATGAAGGCGTCGAGCGTCTTGTAGAGATCGGAGCGGTCTTCCAGCGGACCGGAGATGATGAGCGGCGTGCGGGCCTCGTCCACGAGGATGGAATCGACCTCGTCCACGATGGCGTAGGCATGGCCGCGCTGCACCATTTGCGCGACATCATACTTCATGTTGTCGCGCAGATAGTCGAAGCCGAGCTCGTTGTTCGTCGCGTAGGTGATGTCGCACTGATAGGCCGCGCGGCGCTCCTCATCGTCCAGGCCGTGGACGATCACGCCGGTCGTCATGCCGAGCGCGCCGTAGACGCGGCCCATCCACCCGCTGTCGCGGGAGGCGAGATAATCGTTCACGGTGACGACGTGGACGCCGCGGCCGGGCAGGGCGTTCAGGTAGGTTGCGAGCGTTGCGACGAGGGTCTTGCCTTCGCCCGTCTTCATCTCGGCGATCTTGCCCTCGTAGAGCACCATGCCGCCCATCAGCTGCACGTCGAAGTGGCGCTGCCCGAGCACGCGGCGCGCCGCCTCACGCACGGTGGCGAAAGCCGGGACGAGCAGGTCGTCCAGGCTGGCCCCGTCGGCAAGCTGCTGCCGGAAGATGCCGGTGCGGCCCCTCAGTTCCTCGTCCGAGAGGGCTCTCAGTTCCGGTTCGAGCGCGTTGATTTCCGCGACGCGGGCGCGGTAGGTTTTCACACGACGGTCATTCGACGTGCCGAACAGACGGGCTATGGCGCCAAGCATAAGGCCTCACGAGCGCGCTGATCGCGCAGGGTCGGGACAAGCCGGCCGCCGGGCATCCGGGCCAACCCTCAGAAACGGGGGTGCAACCTGGGCCTGCGACGCAGCGTGGTTCCCCGGGGAGAAGTCGCCGCTCCAAAGGGAACGTCGGGTGGAGAATTATGAACGCCCCGGAGGGTTGTCAATGCGCCCCGTTTCGGCGCAGTGTCCCGCCGCAAGGCCTGGGGCCGTGATGTAAGGTGACCATTCCCATGATCTCGACGTTTGCTGGCTCCGTATCCGCTGGCGTCAGCCGGCTCGCGCTGGTGATTGCCGCAACCGGCCTGCTTTCCCTTCCTGTCGCCGCGCAGGCGCAGACCACTCCGGCTGAAGCGCCGGCTGCGAGTGCTGCTCCGGCAGCGGCTCCCGCTGCGCCCGCCGATCCTAGTGCCGTGGTGGCCAAGGTCGATGGCGACGACGTGACGGAACGTGAAGTGCGCATTGCGCTGGAAGAGCTCGGTCCTTCGCTCGCCGGCATGGTCGACGAGCAGAAGCGCGAGCAGGTGATCGGCTTCCTGATCGACATCAAGCTCGCCGCGCGTGCCGCCGAGAAGGCGAAGCTGGCCGATGGGCCGGATTTCCAGGCGCAGCTCGAATTCCTGCGTGAGAAGGCTCTGATGCAGACCTATCTCGACCAGCAGGGCAAGGCTGCGGTGACCCCGCAGGCCGTGCAGCAGATCTATGACGAGACGGTCAAGGAGATGAAGCCGGAGCCGGAAGTCCGCGCCCGCCATGTCCTGGTCGAGACCGAGGATGAGGCGAAGGCCGTCGAAGAGCGCCTGAAGAAGGGCGAAGATTTCGCGGCCGTTGCCAAGGACGTCTCGAAGGACCCCGGCTCTGCCGGTGAAGGCGGCGATCTCGGCTTCTTCGGTGAAGACCAGATGGTGCCGGAATTCTCTGCCGTCGCCTTCAAGATGGACGCGGGCAAGGTCTCGGATCCGGTGAAGAGCCAGTTCGGCTGGCACGTCATCAAGGTCGAGGAGAAGCGCCAGAAGCCGGTGCCGACGCTCGATCAGGTGCGTGACCAGATCGAGGCTTATGTCGGCCGCCGCTCCCAGCAGGAAGCCGTGCAGAAGCTGCGCGAGGGCGCCAAGATCGAGCGCATCGGTGCGCCCAAGCCGGCGGCGTCCGGCTCGACCGTTCCGGCCACCCCGGCGCAGTAAGCCGGCAGGACATGACGAAGGTCTCTCCGCTCGCTCCAGAGCGTTTTCCGGAGCTGCCGCCGGTCGCGGGCGTCACCATCGCGACGGCGGAGGCGGGCATCCGCTACCGCAACCGCACAGACGTGATGCTGATGCTGTTCGAGCCGGGTACGGCGGTTGCGGGCGTTTTCACACGCTCACGCTGCCCCTCGGCGCCGGTGGATTGGTGCCGTTCCGCGTTGAGCGGCGGCAAAGCGCGCGTTTTGGTCGTGAATTCCGGCAATGCCAATGCATTCACGGGCGCGAAAGGCCGCGAAGCGACGGAACGCACCGCAGCGTTGGCCGCATCAGCCGCAGGCTGCAGCGAGGGTGAGGTCTTCCTCGCGTCTACCGGCGTCATCGGCGAACCCTTGGACGCAAGCCGTTTCGGGCCGGTGATGGACGGTCTCGTGCGCGATGCGGTTCCAAACCTCTGGGAAGACGCTGCCCGCGCCATCATGACGACCGACACCTTCCCCAAAGGCGCCTCCGCCGTCGTGGATTTCGGCGGTACGCCGGTCACGATCTGCGGCATCGCCAAGGGCGCGGGCATGATCGCACCCGACATGGCCACCATGCTGTCCTTCGTTGCGACGGACGCGCCAATAGCCTCCCATGTTCTCCAGGACCTCCTGAGCGAAGCCACGGCCCGCAGCTTCAATTGCGTGACTGTCGATGGCGACACCTCCACCTCGGATACGCTGATGGCGTTTGCAACCGGGCGCGCCGGTGGCACGCCGGCGGATCGGGCGGACGATCCGCGGCTCGCCGGCTTCAGGACCGCGCTGGACACCGTGCTTCAGGACCTCGCCCGGCAGGTTGCGCGAGACGGCGAGGGTGCCACCAAGTTCATCACTGTCGATGTGGAGGGCGCTGAAAGCGACTCTTCGGCCCATTGCATCGGGCTATCCATCGCCAATTCGCCGCTGGTGAAGACGGCTGTCGCGGGTGAGGATGCAAACTGGGGGCGTGTCGTCATGGCCGTCGGCAAGGCCGGAGAGCCAGCCGACCGTGACCGTCTCGCAATTCATTTCGGCCCCATCCGGGTGGCTTTGGATGGTGCGCGCGATCCCTCATACGAGGAGGCCGTGACATCGGCCTATATGAAGAACCAGGACATCACCATCCGGGTGGAACTTGGCCTCGGCAGCGGACGGGCGCGCATCTGGACGTGCGACCTGACCGGCGAATACATCGCCATCAACGCCGATTACCGCTCGTAATCGGTTAACGCGCGTTCACGAGTTGCAGTGAACCCACGGCATTATGCGTTAACAAGTCTGGTCCATTGATAGGTGTGGTGTGGGTGTTGCGCTCGTAACTGTTGCAGCCTGCGCTCTCGTCGATGCGGACGGGCGTGTTCTTCTGGCACAAAGACCGGAAGGCAAACCGATGGCCGGCCTTTGGGAGTTCCCCGGGGGCAAGCTCGAAGCTGGCGAGACTCCCGAGGAAACGCTGATCAGGGAGTTGAACGAGGAACTGGGAATTACCGTCCGGCAGGCCTGTCTCGCGCCTTTGACCTTTGCGAGCCACGCCTATGAACGTTTCCATCTGCTGATGCCGCTCTACATCTGCCGGCGTTGGGAGGGAATCGTTCAGCCGATGGAAGGGCAGGCCCTGAAATGGGCCGAGCCGAAGCGGCTAAGGGACTACCCCATGCCGCCGGCGGACGAGCCCTTGATCCCCATGCTCATCGATCTGCTCTGATCCATAAACGGATGAACGATGACCCTGTGCTCGGAAGGACTGAAATGGCTGGCCGGGCGATTTCTCCGCTCACGGTCAGGCTCGGTCCCGATTGAGTATGTGCTTATCGCGGGGGCGATCACTGTCATGCTCGTGCCCGCCATCTATGGTGTCCGGGATGCACTTCAGGGCCTCGAGTGGAAGAGGCTCCAGGACGCGATCACCATGAACACTTCGGACGGCGACTAGCTTCCGGGCTTTACGCCGCTGGGGATCTCTTTCGCGTTCAGCGCGTCGGCCAGCCGGTGGGTGGCCGATCCGGGCCGCAGCGGCTTCTGCTGGCTTTCATGAGGCGCCCAACCGGATAGCCAGACGATCTCCACGGTTACGCGCAGGCGTCCGTCGGGATCGGAGTACCGCTCCTGATAGATCTCGGCGAGCCGCGCCAGCACGTCCCGTCTCAACGGCGTGCGGCTGCGCGAGAGCAGGCTGTTCGTCGCGCCCAGAGCCCGCAGGTCACGGAACAGGCCGAAGACATCGGCATAGCGCACGGTCAGCTTTTCGGCATCGACGACCGGCAAGGCGAAGCCCGCCCGCTGCAGCAAGGCGCCGAGATCCTGCACGGTGGCGAAGGGAACGACACGCGGGCTCATGCCGCCGACCACGTCGGCTTCCGCTTCCGCAAAGGACTGCCTGAGTTCGGTGAGGGTGTCGCCGCCCGCTAGAGCCGCGAGGAACAGGCCGTCCGGCTTCAGGGCCCGGCGGATTTGCAGGAGCAGCCCGGGAAGATCATCCGCCCATTGCAGCGCCAGCCCGGAGACGACGAGGTCCAGCGAGCCCGGTTCATAGGGCAGGGCATGCTTGCCGCTGATGATGTCTCCCCCGGCGTCGGCTGCCTGCACTACTTGTCCCACGCTGTGCACAGCGCGGATCGCCTCCGCCAGCCCGGGGCCCTGGGTGCCGAGGTCAATCGCGAGCGGAAACTCACGCATGACCGTGTTGAGACGGATCGCAAGTTCCTCGGCGACCATCGGCAGCAGCACGGTGTCGGGTTCCAGCCTGCGCAGGCTGTGGGCGCGGAAGGCGTGGTCGAAAAGGAGCGGTGCGGACATGCAAGCCATATGGCGGCTGTCCGTCGCATGGTCAAATCCCATGTCGCGCGTACCCCCGGATGCTGTACGCAAAGGCGTGTTCGGCACTTCGCACCTCCTGCGCGACCGCGCGGCTCGTCTGGCTCGCTATACCGGGCGGGCCGTGCTGGACGTGGCGCTTCCTCCGCTCTGCCTTGCCTGCAACAAGCCGGTTGGGTCGGTCGGTGCGCTATGTCCCACCTGCTGGACAGGGCTTCACCAGATCACCGCGCCAGTCTGCACCCGGCTGGGCACGCCTCTCCCATCGGATCTCGGATTCGACATCATCTCGCCGAAGGCGATTGCCGAGCCGCCGGCATTTGGCCGCGCGCGTTCGGCCGTCAGATTCGAGGGCACGGGGCGGCTGCTGGTTCATCGGCTGAAATACGGCGATCGGCTGGATCTTGTGCAGGCCATGGCGGGATGGATGAAGCGCGCCGGCTCGGACCTGCTGGCCGATGCGGATGTGCTCGTTCCCATACCTCTGCATCGCACGCGCTTGTGGTGGCGGCGGTTCAACCAAGCCGGCGAACTGGCGAAATCCCTCTCGCGGATGAGCGGCGTGCCCGTGGAACACGATCTGCTCCTGCGCGAACGCCGCACGCAGCGGCAGGTTGGGCTCAGCCGCTCGCAGCGCGCCCGCAATCTCGCTGGCGCCCTCAGTGTGCCCGATGGCGCCAAGGCGCGGGTGATGGGGCGGCGCATTCTCCTGGTCGATGACGTGCTGACGTCCGGTGCTACACTGAACGCCGCCGCACGTGCATTGCGACGAGCCGGCGCATCGGAAGTGGACGCGCTGACCTTCGCGCTTGTCGTGGATGAGGTCTGACCTCATATCCGGTCGAGTCAAACTGCGAGGATCGAATGGCAGCCGTCACCATCTACACCAAGCCCTACTGCCCGTACTGCGAGGGCGCGCGCGAGCTGCTGACCAAGAAGGGCGTGCAGTTTCAGGAGATCGACATCTCCGGCAAGCCGGACCTGCGGGCCGAAATGATCCGGCGCGCGAATGGAGGAAGCACCGTTCCCCAGATCTTTGTTGGTGAGCGCCATCTCGGCGGCTGCGATGACATCTATGCGCTCGATGCGAGGGGCGGTCTGGATCCGATCCTCGCCGGCTGATCCATGACACAAGGGTTCATCGCCGGGCTGGTGCAGATGCGCAGCGGCCGTTCGGTGCGCGAGAATGTAGAGCAGGCATCGCGGCTGATCCGCGAGGCGGCGGGTCGCGGCGCGTCCTATGTGCAGACGCCCGAGATGACCACGCTCCTCACGCGCTCCCGCGATGAACTCGCGGAGGCGGCAGACCCGGCTGCGACCGAGGAGGCGCTGGCCCGCTTCCGAAGCCTTGCGGGCGAGCTGGGAATTTGGCTGCACATCGGCTCCATGGCGGTCAGCCTTCCAGGTGCGGAGAGGATGGCCAATCGCGCCTTCGTCATCGGCCCGGATGGGACGCTGCGCGCCTCCTACGATAAAATCCACATGTTCGATGTCGATCTGCCGAACGGCGAGAGCTGGCGCGAATCGCGAACCTACCAGCCCGGCGAGAGCGCGGCGCTGGTGGACCTTCCATGGGGCAGGTTGGGGCTGTCGATCTGCTACGATCTGCGGTTCGCGACGTTGTTCCGAGCGCTTGCGGAACGTGGCGCCGATTTCCTGACAGTGCCGGCAGCCTTTACGCGGCAGACGGGCGAGGCGCACTGGCATGTCCTGCTTCGCGCCCGAGCGATCGAAACCGGCACTTTCGTGCTTGCCGCGGCACAGGGTGGAACGCATGAAGATGGCCGCCAGACCTACGGACATTCGTTGATCGTCGATCCGTGGGGCCGCATCGTTGCGGAAGCCGAGGGCGACAATCCCTGCATCGTAATGGCCCGGATCGACCCCGCACAGGTGCAAGAAGCCAGGAAGCGCATCCCGGTGCTGGAGCATGGCCGGCGCTTTGCCCTGCCAGAGTCCGGCGCGATGAAAGATCCGGTCCAGTGATCCACTACAGTTTGCGTTGCGAAGCCGAGCACGAATTCGACGGCTGGTTTCGGTCATCGGCCGATTATGAGGATCAGCGTGCTGGCGACCTGCTGACCTGTCCGCTCTGCGGGTCCCGCGACATCAGCAAGGCCCTGATGGCGCCGGCTGTTCAGCTTGCGGAGGACAAGCCGGCGTCCGCGACGCACGACGTTGCCCTGCTCGGCGAACGTGAGCGCAAGATCCGGGAGATGATGCGTAACATCCGTGAGGAGGTGACGCGGAACGCCAGGGATGTGGGGCCGCAGTTCGCGGACATGGCGCGGCAGATGCACGAGGGCGAGATCGAGCGCGATTCGATTTACGGCCGGGCCTCGGCGGACGAAGTTCGCTCATTGGCGGAAGATGGCGTCGAATTCTATCCGCTCCCGCCCATCGTGGACGAGACGAACTAGAGCGCCGCCCGCCCTGGCGATCAGCTCTTGGTGGCGCTCATCCAGTAATTCACGGATGCATCCTCGGAGAGGCTCCAGGCGTCACGCAGCGGATTGTAGACCATGCCGCGTGGCTCGCCGGGGTGCAGGCCAGCAGCGCGCAAGTGGCCGGACAGTTCGGCGGGCGTGACGAATTTGCGCCAGTTATGGGTGCCCGCCGGCACCCAGCGCAGCACATATTCTGCTCCCAGGATGGCGAGCGCATAGCTGCGGGCGGTGCGGTTCAGGGTCGAGATCAGGACCATGCCCCCGGGCTTGGCCAGCGCCGCGAGGGTGTGCACAAAGCCCGCTACGTCATGCACATGTTCGATCACTTCGGAGGCGATCACGGCGTCGAAGCGCTCGTCTTCACCGAGCAGGTCTTCGGCGGCGAGGGCCTGGTAGCGGATGTCCAGACCCGAGGCCGACGCATGGGCGCGCGCAATGGCGACGCTTTCTTCAGCGGGTTCGATGCCGGTGACGTCAGCACCCAGCCGTGCCAGCGGTTCGGAGAGGATGCCGCCACCGCAGCCCACGTCCAGCACGGACAGGCCGGCTAGGCTGTCCAGTGCGGTCGCACTGCGCCCGAACTGTTGGGCCAGATGGTCGCGGACATAGGCCACCCGTGCCGGAGTCAGCTTGTGCAGGGGCGCGTAGGGACCGCGCGGGTTCCACCATTCGGCCGCCGTCGCGGCGAACCGCGCAACTTCCTCGCCGTCGACTGAATCCGCCACGTCTGCCTCGTTCACACGGCTTTCACATACCGGCCGCGGGCGATTGCCCCGGTGCACGTGCGCCGCTATGTATAGCCGCCTTTCCGGGGGCGGGGCCATGTCAAAGCAGCGCCTCCAGCATCCATCATCCCCTGCCAGATAGACCATGGCCCGCATTGTCATGAAATTCGGCGGCACGTCCGTCGCCAATATCGAGCGCATCCAGAACGTGGCGCGCCATGTCCAGCGCGAAGTCGCGGCCGGGCACGAGGTTGCCGTAGTGGTGTCCGCCATGTCGGGCGTCACCAACCAGCTGGTGGCGTGGTGCCGCGAGGCCTGTCCGGAATACGACCTGCGGGAGTACGACGCGATCGTCGCCTCGGGAGAGCAGGTTACCTCCGGCCTGCTGGCCCTTGCCCTGCAGAACCTCGGCATCGCCGCACGCTCCTATCAGGGCTGGCAAATCCCGCTGACGACCGATTCCGCGCACAGCGCCGCACGCATTACCGGCATGGACGGCGATGCCATTATCTCGGGAATGCGCGCAGGACAGGTGGCCGTCATCGCCGGCTTCCAGGGCATCGGCCCCGAGAACCGCATCGCGACCCTTGGGCGCGGCGGTTCCGACACCAGCGCCGTCGCCGTTGCGGCGGGTGTGCAGGCGGACCGCTGCGACATCTACACGGACGTCGATGGCGTCTACACCACCGACCCGCGCATCGTGCCGAAGGCCGGGCGTCTGGAACGCGTGGCGTTCGAGGAAATGCTCGAGATGGCTTCGCTCGGAGCCAAGGTGCTGCAGGTGCGCTCGGTCGAGCTCGCCATGATTCACAAGGTTCGGGTGTTCGTGCGCTCGAGCTTCGATGCGCCGGATGCACCCCAGGTCGGCCCGGGCGGTCTGCCGCCGGGCACGCTTATTTGCGACGAGGACGAGATCGTGGAACAGCAGGTCGTCACCGGCATCGCCTTCTCAAGGGATGAGGCTCAGGTCACCCTTCGTGGCGTGCAGGACAAACCGGGCGTCGCCGCCCGCGTGTTCGGCCCGCTCGCGGAAGCCAACATCAATGTCGACATGATCGTGCAGAACATCTCCGATGACGGGCGCACGACGGACCTCACCTTCACCGTGCCGGTCGCCGATTACGATCGCGCCATGAAGCTGCTGGGCAGCCTTGAAAGCGACCTCGGCTTCGAGAAGCTCGATGGCGCGAACGAAGTGGTCAAGGTGTCGGTCGTGGGCATGGGCATGCGCAGCCATGCCGGCGTGGCGGCCAAGGCGTTCAGCGCGCTCGCCGAGCGGGGCATCAACATCCGCGCCATCGCGACATCCGAGATCAAGATCTCCGTCCTGATCGACGCCGCTTATACCGAGCTTGCCGTTCGGACTCTCCATTCGGTATACGGGTTGGACAAAGACTGACCTCCAGCCGGCGGAGCCCGACTGGAAGAAGATCATTCTGGAAGCGCTCGGCGCTTCGTCCCGGAGGCTGACCATGCGAGGCGCTTACGGCGGCCCGCGCGTGCTCTTGCGCCGGCTGCGCGAGGTGATGGCGGAGCCCGTCACCGCTCAGGAAAAGCTCGACAGGATCGTCATCCTCATCGCGGCCAATATGGTTGCGGAGGTGTGCTCCAGCTATGTGCTGCGCGTGGACGGGGAGCTTGAGCTCTACGCCACCGAAGGCCTCAATCCCGGCGCCGTCCATCAGACGACGCTCGCGCGGGGAGAGGGCCTCGTAGGTCTCGTCGCGCAGCAGGCCGAGCCGCTGAACCTTTCGGATGCGCAGGCGCATCCATCCTATTCCTACAAGCCGGAAACGGGCGAGGAGATCTACCACTCCTTCCTCGGCGTGCCGATCCTGCGCGCAGGCAACACGCTTGGCGTGCTCGTGGTGCAGAACAAGGCGCACCGCACCTATTCCGAGGAGGAGGTGGAGGCGCTTCAGACAACCGCCATGGTGATGGCGGAGATGATCGCCTCCGGCGAATTGTCGGCCATCGCCCGGCCGGGTGCCGAGCCTGCCGTGCAGCGCCCGCTGCATGCGCAAGGTGTGCCATTGGCGGAGGGCATCGGGCTCGGCTACGCCGTGCTTCACGAGCCGAGGTCGCTCGCCACCGAGAACCTGATCGCCGAGGACGTGAATGTCGAGGTGCAGCGGCTCGACGACGCCGTTGCCAAGCTGCGTCACTCACTGGATGAGCTGCTGGAGCAGGGCGATGTCGCGCGGCAGGGCGAGCACCGCGAGGTGCTGGAAGCCTTCCGGATGTTTGCGCATGACCGTGGCTGGGTGCGCCGCATGCGCGAGGCAGTGCTTCAGGGCCTGACGGCGGAAGCGGCCGTGGAGCGGGTGCAGTCGGACACCCGCGCCCGCATGATGCGGGCGACCGAGCCCTTCATGCGCGAGCGCCTGCACGATCTGGACGATCTTGCGAACCGCCTGCTGCGCGTGCTGACCGGGCGCGAGCATGGGCCGAACGTTCAGGACATGCCGGAGAACGCGATCCTCGTCGCCCGCAACATGGCTCCGGCCGCTTTGCTGGACTATGAGCGGGCGCGACTGCGCGGCCTCATCATCGAGGAGGCGGGCCCGACCAGCCACGTCATCATCATCGCGCGGGCGCTGGGCATCGCAACCGCCGGGCAGGTTCCCAACATAGCCTCGCTGATCGAGAGCGGCGATCCGGTCATCGTCGATGGCAACACCGGCGATGTCCACGTCCGACCGCCCGAGGATGTGCAACTGTCCTATGTGGACAAGGTGCGGCTGCGCGCACGGCGCCAGGCCCTGTTCCAGGAGCACCGGGACGAACCGGCAGTGACACGCGACGGCGAGACCGTGAAGCTGATGCTGAATGCCGGCCTCATGGTCGACATGCCATCGCTGGCGGAGACCGGCGCCAACGGCATCGGCCTGTTCCGCACCGAACTGCAGTTCATGGTGTCGCCGACCCTGCCACGCGCCGGCGAGCAGGAAAGCCTCTACGGCACGGTGCTCGATCTGGCCGACGGCAAGCCGGTGACCTTCCGCACGCTCGATATCGGCGGCGACAAGGTGCTGCCCTATCTGCGCACGGTGGATGAGGAAAATCCGGCTCTCGGCTGGCGTGCCATCCGTTTCGGCCTTGATCGGCCAGGCATTTTGCGTTCCCAGGTGCGGGCTCTGGCGCGCGCATCGGCAGGGCGCGACCTGCGCATGATGTTCCCGATGATCGCCACCGTCTCGGAGTTCGACGAAGCCAGAGGTTTGGTCGAGAAGGAGCTGACTCATCTGCGGAAATGGGGACACCAGCTTCCCGAGCGGATGCTCTTGGGCGCCATGGTGGAAGTGCCGTCCATCCTGTTCGAGCTCGATGAGCTGTTGGAGCGGGTGGATTTCATCTCTGTGGGATCGAACGACCTGATCCAGTTCATGTTCGCCGCCGACCGCGGCAATCCTCGCGTGGCCGATCGTTTCGATCCGCTCGGCCCCGCAATGTTGAGGGCGTTCAAGCAGATCATCGACAAAGCTCAGGCTGCCGGCAAACCCGTGACGGTGTGCGGAGAAATGGCCTCCCGCGCCACCGGAGCCGTTGCCCTGCTTGGCATGGGCTTTCGCTCCCTCTCCGTTGCCGCATCCTCGGTGGGGCCCCTGAAGGCGATGATCCGCTCGAACACCATTGCCGACATGCAGGACGTGGCCGCGCGCCTCCTCGCAGGCGATCCCGACGGTTCGGCGCATGAGGATCTTCTGCGCATGGCACAAACGGCGGAATTCTGATGCTGCCGATAGACAAGCTCGACGCCCTGGTGCGTCGCTTCGAGAACATCGAAGGCGAGATGTCGCATGGCGGCGCCAGCGGCGCCGAACTGATCCAGCTGTCGCGCGAGCGTTCCGAACTTGAGCCGGTGGTCGAGGTGGTCCGCCACTGGCGTCGGCTGGGGCAGGAACTGGCGGACCTCAGGGCGCTCGTGAACGACCCCGGCGGCGACCCGGACATGCGCGAGATGGCGCGCGCCGAGCAGGATGATCTTGTCCAGCGCATCGATGAGGTGGAGCAGCAGTTGCGCCTCGAACTGCTGCCGAAGGATGCGGCGGACGAGCGCGGCATCATCATCGAGGTGCGCGCCGGCACCGGCGGCGACGAGGCGGCTTTGTTCGCGGGCGATCTTTTCCGCATGTACCAGCGCTTTGCCGAAACCCAGGGCTGGAAGGTGGAAGTCATGTCCGCCAGCGAAGGCACGGCCGGCGGCTACAAGGAAATCATCGGCTCCATCGAGGGCCGCGGCGTCTATGCCCGGCTGAAGTTCGAATCGGGCGTGCATCGCGTGCAGCGCGTGCCTTCAACCGAGACGCAGGGACGCATCCACACTTCGGCGGCCACGGTGGCCGTGCTGCCGGAGGCGGAAGAGGTGGACGTGGAAATCCGCGACGCCGATCTCAGGATCGACGTTTACCGGGCGCAGGGCGCGGGCGGGCAGCACGTCAACAAGACGGAATCTGCGGTGCGCATCACCCACATCCCGACCAATACCGTGGTGGCGGTTCAGGATGAGCGTTCGCAGCACAAGAACAAGGCGCGTGCCATGGCCATGCTGCGGGCTCGCCTGTTCGACCAGCAGCGCGAGGTGCTGGACTCGGCACGCGCCGCAGACCGCAAGGGGCAGGTGGGTTCCGGCGATCGCTCGGAGCGCATCCGCACCTACAATTTTCCGCAGGGCCGCGTCACCGATCATCGGATCGGCCTGACTTTGTACAATCTTCCGCAGGTGATCGAAGGCGGCGCATTGGGCGAGGTGCTCGATGCACTTGTCGCGGAACATCAGGCCCGTCTTCTGGCCGCTGAAGAAGGCGCATGACGACCCGCAATGCGATGCTGCGCGCCGCTGCCGCATGGCTTCGTAAAGAGGGATGCGACAGCGCCGAACTGGATGCCCGCGTGCTCCTGAAGCACGCGCTTCAACTCAGCGACACCCAATTGGTCACGATGCGCGACGAGCCTGTCGATGTTGAAGGGCGGGAAGCTTTCGACGCGATGATAGAACGGCGGATCGCCGGCCAGCCCGTTTCGCGGATCATCGGGCAAAAAGAGTTCTGGGGCCTCGTCTTCCATCTCGATCCCGAGACGCTGGTTCCGCGTCCCGACACCGAGACGATCGTCGAGGCAGCTGTCGAAGCCTGCCGCACGGCTCCGGGGACCATCCTGGATCTCGGCACCGGCACCGGGTGCATCCTCATCGCTCTTCTGACGGAATTCCCGGCGGCGGTCGGCGTGGGCGTGGACATTTCGGACGACGCGCTGGCCTGCGCAGCGAGCAATGCGGATCTCAATGGCGTGGCTGGCCGGGCCCGGTTCGTGAAAGGCGACTGGGGATCGGATATCGACGAACTCTTCGACCTCATCGTCAGCAACCCGCCTTACATCCCCCATTCGGACATAGCGATGCTGGACCGCGAGGTCCGTGTCCATGATCCGATGCGAGCGCTCGATGGCGGCCGTGACGGTCTCGACGCCTATAGCTGCGTGGCCGGTGACGCTGCGCGGCTGCTGAGCCCGGATGGCGTTCTGGTTGTGGAACTCGGCATCGGGCAGGAAGCCGCCGTCGCCGCCATCATGAAAGATGCCGGGCTGGAGCCGGACGTTCCGGCGCGGCCCGATCTGTCCGGCATTCCACGGGCGCTTGTTGTACGGCGCGAGAATCCACTTGGAAATCACACGCTGAACGATTAGGTATGGATCAATAGAACCGTGTAGCGCGCCGATGACGAGGATGAGATCCACGCCGGCAGCGACGATCAACCGGATTATGACCGGCCGCGGTTCGACACATAGGTCGCATCATGGATAACAGGGTTTGAGCCCTATTCGCGATGAGCGGCACGGTTCGCGAGGGCCCCGCGAGCCGAGGTTATTCCGGCGAGCCTGCACGGTCGTCCAAGCTGCCCGGCAGCTGACGGCTTCACGCACCGCCCGGATTGTCGGGGCTTGAGCACAGCAAAGATCGAGAGCGATGAGGCAAGGTCAGCATCAGCAGCAGAAGCGCATGCGCGGACGTAGCAATCACAGCGGTGGCGGCAACAACAACAACCGCAAAGGCCCCAATCCACTCAGCCGCAGTTACGAGTCGAACGGCCCCGATGTGAAGATCCGCGGCACGGCCGCCCACATCGCGGACAAATATGTCCAGCTTTATCGTGACGCATTGTCGTCGGGCGACCAGGTTGCCGCAGAGAGCTATCTGCAGCACGCCGAGCACTACTACCGCATCCTCGCGGCTGCGCAGCCGCAGTTCCAGCAGCACCTCGGCTTTGTCCGGGCGGACGACGAGCCGCGGGACGAGGAATATGACGAGGAGACGGGCGAGCCGATCGTGCAGCAGCCGGATTCCGGCGAAGCGCGGCCTCAGGCCTTCAACGGTCAGCAGCCTCAGCAGAACATGAATGGCGGCAATCGCGATAACGCACGGGGTGAGTTCAATACCCGTGAGCGCGAGCCGCGTGAGTTCCGCGAGCCTCGTGAGAACCGCGAGCCGCGAGAAAATCGTGAGCCCCGGGAGAACCGGGAGCCGCGCGAGAATCGTGAACCGCGTGAAGCCCGCGAGAACCGCGAGCCCCGGGAAAACCGCGAGGTTCGTGAAAATCGTGAGCCGCGTGAAGCGCGCCCGCCGCGCGAGAATCGGGAAGCCGGGGAAGCGCGGGACGGCAGGGAGCCACGCGAGGCGCGTCCTCCGCGTGAGCCGCGCAACCGTGATTTCGCCGCTCGCCCGCCACGCGCACCGCGTGAGGCTGAGGGGGATATCGGCCTGCCGGCCTTCATCACGGGCGGCGCTGGTGCACCAGCGCAGCAATTGCCGCCGGCAGATGAGTTCGTAAGCGAAACGGTCGCTCAGCCGGCCATGGAGGTTGTCGAGCCCGATGCTCTGGTCAACGACGCCGATGCCGCGGAGGGTGAGGCACGCTTCGCCGGACGCCGCCGTCGCCGCTATGGCCGCAATGCCCGCGGCACCGGTGGTGAAGGCGAGGGCGCTTCCTCTCCCGAGCCGGAAGTTGCACCGGGCGAGTAATCGCTGCAGATGATGTGCGCGGCGCCTCGGCGCCGCGCTTCTTTTTGCGCTGAGGGGATCAGCCGTGCGGATGATCAAGCCGTTGGTGCTGGTGCTTGTGCTTGCAGCGGTGCCGCTGCTGTTTGCGGTGCTCGGCTATTCGGCCTTCGCGCACGCAGCCTCCTATGAGATCCGGCGTTCCGGCCTCTCGCCCGACGACCACAACGCCATCAAGCACGCCTATGCCTCGGCCGAGATCTACTCCGCCATGCGGCCCGTGTTCGGCCACGAGGCAGCGGCAGGTGCCACCCTCTGGTTCGGCGAGGCCAATGAGCGCGTCGAGCGCTATGTGAAGCACCAGCCCGACTACTCGCAGGAATCCTACAAGGATATGCGCAACAACCTCGCGGGCGTCGCGGCCGCAAACTGGCTCTATGAGCGCGTGGGCTGGACATGGCCCGACACGCGGCTGAGGCTCGTCGGCCTTCTGGCGCGTGACGGGATCGTTGTGCCGGAGAGCACGGATGCGCGATTGGCCCACATCCCGAACGTCTTCAGCGCAGAACTCGCGATCCGCCTGATGCGGAACGATACGCCCGGCCTGACGGAACAGTTCATGGCGGCGTTTGCCTCGCGCGAGGAGCAGTGGACCGCGGCGCTTGAGCTTCCTTCCGGTCGATCGAATTAGCGCATCCCCCCTTTTGTTGCCGATTGGCAACACTATCTCTGCCCCAGCGGTGCCTCACGAGGGCCGCGCCTCGCTCGGAGGATCGCTCCGCGCGGGAATGGCAGAAGACGCCGGTCTCTGGAGACGGCGGGAAGGGTTCAGGTATGAACGTCGAGAAATATACGGAGCGGGTGCGCGGCTTCCTGCAGGCGGCGCAAGGGCTCGCGCTGCGGGAAGGACACCAGCAGTTCCTGCCGGAGCATGTGCTAAAGGTTCTGCTGGATGATCCCGAAGGGCTTGCCGCCGGTCTGATCGACCGGGCGGGCGGGCGCTCGCGAGAGGCCTTGGTCGAGACCGAGACGGCGCTGACAAAGCTGCCGAAGGTTCAGGGTGGCTCGGGCCAACTCTACATGGCGGCCACGACCGCGCGGGTATTCCAGGCGGCCGAAGATGCGGCGCAGAAAGCTGGCGACGCTTTCGTCACGGTCGAGCGCCTGCTGCTCGCACTTGCCGTGGAAAAGGAAACGGAAGCCGGCAAGGCGCTGGCTCGGGCCGGTGCTACCCCGCAGGCGCTGAACAGCGCCATCGAAGACCTGCGCAAGGGCCGCACGGCCGATTCCGCCAGCGCCGAGAACGCTTATGACGCGCTGAAGCGCTATGCGCGCGACCTGACCCAGGCGGCTCGCGACGGAAAGGTCGATCCCGTGATCGGCCGCGACGAGGAGATCCGCCGCACCATCCAGGTCCTGGCACGGCGCACGAAGAACAATCCTGTCCTCATCGGCGAGCCGGGTGTCGGCAAGACCGCCATCGTCGAAGGCTTGGCCCAGCGCATCGTCAACGGCGATGTGCCGGAGAGCCTGCGCGACAAGAAGCTGCTGGCCCTCGACATGGGCTCCCTTATCGCCGGCGCCAAATATCGAGGCGAGTTCGAGGAGCGGCTGAAAAGCGTGCTGCAGGAGGTCACCGATGCAGCCGGCGAGATCGTGCTGTTCATCGATGAGATGCACACGCTTGTCGGCGCGGGAAAAGCGGATGGCGCGATGGACGCCTCCAACCTGTTGAAGCCGGCGCTTGCGCGTGGCGAATTGCACTGCGTCGGTGCCACCACGCTCGACGAGTACCGCAAGCATGTGGAGAAAGATGCCGCGCTCGCCCGCCGATTCCAGCCCGTCTTCGTTCAGGAGCCGACCGTGGAGGACACGATCTCCATCCTGCGCGGCCTGAAGGAGAAGTACGAGCTGCACCATGGCGTCCGCATTGCGGATGCGGCGCTGGTCGCGGCCGCGGCCCTCTCGAACCGCTACATCACCGATCGCTTCCTGCCGGACAAGGCAATCGATCTCATGGACGAGGCCTCGTCGCGGCTGCGCATGCAGATCGATTCGAAGCCGGAGGCGTTGGACGAACTCGACCGCCGCATCATGCAGCTGAAGATCGAGCGAGAGGCCTTGCGCAAGGAGACGGACGCGGCTTCCAGGGACCGGCTGCAGGCGCTTGAATCCGAACTGGCGAACCTTGAGGAACAGTCGACGTCCCTCACCGGCAAGTGGAAAGGGGAGAAGGACCGTCTCGGCCGCTCGCAGCAGATCAAGACGGAGCTCGACCAGGCCCGGATCGATCTGGAGCAGGCTCAGCGCCGGGGTGACCTCGCAAAGGCGGGCGAACTGGCCTACGGCATCATTCCGCGTCTGGAGCGAGAGGTCGCGGAGCTCGACGATGCCGGCGACGCTCGCTCGACGGTGGAAGAAGTCGTCACGCCCGATCACATTGCCGGCGTCGTCTCCCGCTGGACCGGCGTTCCGGTGGACAAGATGCTCGAGGGCGAGCGGGCCAAGCTTCTGCGCATGGAAACGGAGATCGGACGCCGCGTCATCGGGCAGGAGGAGGCGGTCCGGTCGGTGTCGACCGCGGTACGCCGGGCGCGTGCGGGTCTTCAGGATCCAAATCGTCCCATTGGTTCGTTCCTCTTCCTCGGCCCGACCGGTGTCGGCAAGACCGAGCTGACAAAGGCGCTGGCGGACTTCCTGTTCGACGACGACACGGCCATGGTCCGGCTCGATATGTCCGAGTTCATGGAGAAGCACTCCGTCGCCCGCCTCATCGGCGCTCCTCCCGGCTATGTCGGCTATGAGGAGGGCGGCGTGCTGACGGAGGCCGTCCGGCGCAGGCCCTACCAGGTCGTGCTGTTCGACGAGATCGAGAAAGCCCATCCGGACGTGTTTAACGTCCTGCTGCAGGTGCTCGACGATGGCCGGCTGACCGACGGGCAGGGGCGCACGGTGGACTTCCGCAACACGCTCATCATCCTCACCTCAAACCTCGGATCCGAATTCCTCGCGGCTCAGCCGGAGGGGGAGGACGTCGAGGCCGTGCGAGAACCGGTGATGGCCGTGGTGCGCGGTGCGTTCCGTCCGGAGTTCCTGAACAGGCTGGACGACGTGCTGCTGTTCCACAGGCTGCAACGCTCCCAGATGGCGGCTATCGTCGACATCCAGATGGGCCGGCTACGGAAGCTGCTGGAGGATCGCAAGATCACGGTTGAGCTTGCGGACTCCGCCCGGGAATGGCTGGCCGAGAAGGGCTACGATCCTGCCTACGGCGCGCGGCCTCTGAAGCGCGTCATCCAGCGCAACGTGCAGGATGAGCTTGCCGACGCGATTCTCCGGGGGGAGGTCCACGACGGATCGACCATCCGGATCCTCGCAAATGGCGATCGTCTCGTGCTGGATGACGGGAGCGGGGCGGCGGTCTTCGAACAGCCGGGTACGGTCCATTGACCGTACCCCACGAGCCCTGGAGCAGGACATGAGCGATCCGGCAGCCCACCTCGATCTAGGTGAGGAGGATATCCAGAGGCTCGTGCACCGCTTCTACGGACGGGTCCGGCAGGACGACCTGATCGGGCCCGTCTTCAACGAGCGGGTGACGAACTGGGACGAGCATCTCGCAAATCTTTGCGACTTCTGGTCCTCGGTGGTGCTGCGCACGCGGCGCTATGAAGGGCGCCCGATGCGCGCTCACCTCACTTTGCCGATCGAGGACAGGCACTTCGATCGCTGGCTGGCACTGTTCGAACAGACGGCACGCGAGGAACTGGAGCCGCCCGTCGCGGAGATCTTCCTGTCGCGGGCACGGCAGATCGCCGACAGCTTCGAGTTCGGTCTGGCCGCGCAACGCGGCGAGATCCGAGGGCCTCGCCACCGGACCGTGGCGCGCTGATCAGCCGCCTTCGTCCTTGGCGCTGACCGAGGTCAGCTGCGTGCCCGACGCCGGGCGGCCGACAATGCCGTCGATCCGTTCACGCTCCCGCTGGAACTCGGCGAGAGCCTGTCCCTCGAGCTCGCGGCCGCGCGGAACCTTGATGCGCATCGGGTTCACGAAGCGCCCGTTCACCAGCACCTCGAAGTGCAGATGCGGGCCTGTGGAAAGACCGGTCGAGCCGACATAGCCCACCAACTGGCCTTGGCGCACCCGCGTGCCGACCTTCATGCCGCGCGCAAAGCTGGTCATATGCGCATAAGCGGTCTCATAGCCGTTCGCATGCTGGATCTTGATCTGGTTGCCATACCCGCTCGACCGGGCCGCCTGCTTGATCACGCCATTGCCGGCGGCATAGATCGGCGTGCCGCGAGGTGCGGACCAGTCGACGCCCGTGTGCATCTTGGAGAAGCCGAGAATGGGGTGGCGGCGCATGCCGAAGCCCGAGCGCATCACACCTGCCGAGACCGGCTTGCGCATCAGGAACTTGCGCGCGGACCGGCCATTCTCGTCGAAGAAGTCGAAGCCGCCGTCCGGCAACTGGTAGCGGTAATAACGCCGGACATCGCCTGCGGTCGCCAGCGAGGCGAACATGATCTCGGGAGGTCCATCCACCGCGCCGTTCTCGTCGCTTGCGAACAGGACCTCGAACCGGTCGGCGCGCCCGGCTTTTCGCTGGAAATCCACATCATTGCTGAAGACGCGGACCATCTCCTTCAGCACTGGCTCGGGCACGTTGCGCTGCCGCGCGGTTCCATAGAACGCCTGGTAGAGAGAGAGGCCCGATCCGCCGGTCTCCTCCGCGAGGGCCGGCCCTTCCTCGACGATCTCCGGCGCGTCCGCGACGGCCACATATCCACCCGTGTCGGACAAGGCCACGATGGATTGCGATGTGCCGGATTCGATGATCACGCGGACGGGCTGCTCGCGCACGCCCACCCGGGCGACCAGAAGTTTCACCGTCTGCCCGGTCACGAGGCTTGCCGTTCCGTAGCCGGACGGGGCACCGAACGCGGCCGTGATGTCTCGGGCATCGGCAGCCGAAACACCTTGCGCCACAAGCAGCTGGTCGAGCGTCTCACCCTGGGAAGCGATGATGGTGCGCTCACCTTCATTCCCGCTGGTTTCCTCCCGGGGCTTCTTTGTGATGACAGTGAGGTTGGGCAGAGGCGCACTGGCGTCGAGCGAGGCAAGTTCCGGCTGCGTGCCGCCAAGCGCCTGGAAGGCCGTGCTCTGCACCGCTTCGATCACGCCGACGTCGCGCACATTGGCAACCACCTGTTCCAGCGGAATGGTGGGGCCCGAGCTTAGATCCGCATCGATCTCGGCGAGATTGCGCACCACGAAGGAGATGTCGCCGTCTTCGGCCGGGGAGGCGTCTGCCTCGGTCGAGGCCGCCGGGCCGTCGTCCCCGAACATGGCGGTGGGATTGAAGGCGGGAATGTTCGTATCGACTCCGGACATCATCAGCCCGGACCCGATGCGCGTCACCGGCCGCGTCTTCACGGTCTCGCGGTCGCCAACCTTCGTGCTTGTCGAAATCCGCAGGATCTGGCGGTTCGCATCAACCGGTGCGGCAACGATGCGGTCGCCCTTGCGGGGAGTGTTGGAACTGCGAGGATCGCTGGCGCCGGGCTCCCATCGCGGCATGAAGCCCGGCGCCTCGGCGAGCCGGTAGGCGCCGTTCATGGAGGTAAGGATGGCTGCGCCCAGAAGGCCGGCTGCCAGGACGCCGCCGAGAGACGTGCCCGCCAGCCAGCGAAGATTGACATGCCGGCTGCTCACACCAGCCGTGCCACCATCCAGCCTGAGAGGGGGCTCGTCCCCGATCTCGATCACCCGCGCGCGGGAATGTACGTCCTTGTGGGCGCGGGTCAGCAATCCGGAACTCCTGCAGCTGCCACGCCCGCGAGGGGGCGCGTCGCCAGACTAGCGGAAATCAATATGGCCTCAATGCGACCTCGGCCGCGCGAGAGCGAATGCACCTGTTTATAGGGAGGCTTGGCAGAGGGCGCAAAGAGGTTGGCGCCAGGGGCTCGGGCGGCCGGTTTGTCGTCCAGACGTCATTTTTCTCGAAAAAGGTGTTGACCCGGAAAGCCGGGCGGGCCTATAACCCCCTCACACCGGACGGGGCGCCGCTGAGCGCTTCACTGGTTCTTCA